>JAEDNR010000051.1 GCA_016302405.1 Oscillospiraceae bacterium | reverse complement strand
CCACGCCAGGAAAGCGAACTGGCTCGCAATGACCGGGAATTCGATAAATTCCAATACAGGTTATCGGCTTTAGTAAGCACACTGACATATTGGAATTTGGCGCACTGGCGCGAAGCGCAATCGCTTCCCCCGGGGGGAAGCTGTCGAGCGCAGCGAGACTGATGAGGAACGGCGAAACAGAGCGATTTTCCATGCAGTTCGTAAAAAAAGCACGATTTGAAAAGCTGTACGTTCTTATTTGCCTGCGCCCCAATCAGAAAATGTCGCCGTTCCTCATCCGCCCCTGCGGGGCACCTTCCCCCCGGGGGAAGGTATTGGCCCGCCAATTTACAATTTCACGATCAGCTTATTAAAGCCGATAGCCTGAATTCCAATTTGCCGCATTCGGGCATTCCCCAATTTGGAACGGCGCATAGCGACTCTGTCAAACAAAAAACATTATATACATGGAGGTATTTTTATGTCTGCATCCTGGCTCCGCGACGCGGTATTTTATGAAATCTATCCCCAGAGCTTCCGGGATTCCAATGGAGACGGCATCGGCGACATTCCCGGCATCACGGAAAAGCTCCCTTATGTAAAAAGCCTGGGCTGCAACGCCCTGTGGCTAAACCCCTGCTTCGACTCGCCTTTCAAGGACGCCGGATACGATGTCCGGGATTACTATAAAGTCGCCCCCCGGTACGGCACCAACGACGACCTGGCGGCCCTCTTCCGCCGGGCCCACGAGCTGGGGATCAAGGTCCTGCTGGACCTGGTGCCCGGCCACACCAGCGAGGAACACCCCTGGTTCCTGGAAAGCGGAAAGGCGGAAGAAAACCCCTATTCCGGCCGGTACATCTGGACCGACAGCTGGTTTGAGCGGGGGGACGGTATGCCCTTTGTCGGCGGTGAGTTCCCCCGGAACGGCACCTACATCATTAACTTCTTCAAATGCCAGCCCGCCCTGAACTACGGCTACCGGGAGCGGAACAAGCCCTGGCAGCAGTCAATCAACAGTCCCGACGCCCTTGCCACCCGGGAAGCCATCAAGGATATCATCCGCTTCTGGCTGGACATGGGCTGCGACGGTTTCCGGGTGGACATGGCTGACTCTCTGGTCAAAAATGACGGCACCGAGAAGCTTGCCACCATGGAGGTCTGGCGGGACATTCTGGGCACCATCCACCGGGAATACCCCGAGGCCGCCTTTGTTTCCGAGTGGAACCACCCGGACAAAGCCCTGCGCTGCGGCTTTGACATGGACTTTTGTCTGGACTGGCGGGGCAACGGCTACAACACCATGCTCCGGGACTACGATTTCCGGGGCGGTCAGAGCGACTTCACGGGCAACGGGAGCTTCTTCTCCCAGCATTCCGGTGCGGATGTCAGCCGGTTCCTGGCGGACTACCTGCCCCAGTACCACGATGCCAAGGAACACGGTCTGTGGTGCTTCATCACCTGCAACCACGACACCCCCCGGCCCACTGCCGGACTGACGGAGAGCGAACGCCGCCTGGCCTTTGCCTGGATCTTCACCATGCCGGGAGCGCCCTTCCTGTACTACGGCGACGAGCTGGGGATCTCCTACCGCAGCCTTCCCTCCAAGGAGGGCGGCTATACCCGCACCGGCTCCCGAACCCCCATGCAGTGGAACGCGGGAAAGAACCTGGGCTTCTCCGAGGGAGACGGGGACAGCCTGTACCTTCCCGTGGAGGAAGATGCCCTGCACACCGTTCAGGCCCAGGAGTTTGACGAAAACTCCATGCTCTCCCACGTGAAGCGGCTCATTGCCCTGCGCCACGCCGAGCCGGAGCTGCAAAACTACGCTCCCTTTGAAGTCTACGCTGCCCGGGGCCGTCTGTTCGCCTACAAGCGGGGGAGCCTTCTCATCGCCATGAACCCCGGCGACGGGGAGGAAATCTGCCCCCTGGACAGAGCCTATGTCCCCATCTTTACCATGGGCGCTCCCATTGCCGCGGGAGGGCACCTGCGCCTGCCGCCCCAGAGCTTCGCGGTGCTCAAGCCCGATGAAGAAGCCGCTCCCGGTTATTCTGACCGGTAACGCCGGCGGACGCCATCCGACACGCAGAGAGGAGATACCCCGGATGCTCCACAGCCTTTCCCCATCGGCGGATGATTCGTACTTTGGAAACAAGAAGATCCTTGTAACCTACGTTCTGTCGGTTCTGGTCTTCTGGATCCACATTTCCACCTTTTACAATTACGGACCCTACCCCCCGGCCCTTGACGTCTTCATTATCTTCATTCAGACCGTAACCTCCCGGGTGGCGGTTCCCCTGTTCTTCATCCTGTCCGGGGCGCTGTTCTACCGGAACTACACCCCCGGCAGCTACGGTCAAAAGCTGAAAAGCCGGGTCAGAACCCTGCTGATCCCCTATTTCTGCTGGAACATTCTCATGATGCTGTTTCTGGCAGCGGCGACGGTCCTCTTTTCCCGTTTCTTTATCGGGCGGCAACCCTTTGATTTTTCCCTCCGGGGGATTCTGGAAGGGCTGTTTCACTGGCGCTACAACAGTCCTTTCTGGTTCATCTTCGCCCTGATGGTCTTCGCGGTGTGCGCCCCGGTTATCTACCCCATTCTTCGCAACCGGTACACCGGCCTTGCCGCGGTGGCAATCCTGTGGCTGCTCAGCGAGTTTGAGCTGGGCCTGCCGGAACCCATGTTCCACGACCGCACCTGCATCGTCTATTATCTGATCGGCGGACTTCTGGGCATCCACGGCTGGGACCGGTTCCGCGCTCCCTCCAAAAGCTCCCTGCGCCTGCCCGCGGCAGTCTGTCTTCTCCTGTGCTGGGCTTTCTTCTTCGGGATCTGTTACGACCTGTATCAGCCGGGCCCCGGCATCATCCTGGGTTTCCGTCTTCTGAACGCCTTTGCCCTGTGGATTTGCGCGGACACCGTCTGCGAGAATGTCCGGGCCAGGGTCTTCATGGAGCATTCCTTCTGGGTCTACGCCATGCACATGAATGTGGGCGCAGTGGTCACGAAGCTGATCTATCTCATAGGTCCGAAGCACTGGGCCATGGCGGTCCCCAATTTCCTGCTGACCACGGCGCTGACCCTGGCCATCATTGAAGCAACCTGCGCGCTTCTGCGAAAATACGCCCCGCCGGTATACCGTCTGCTCTGCGGCTCCCGGTGAAATCCATCATTCAAACAGTTCTGCCGCCGGAAAACCCCGGCGGCAGTCTTTTTTGCGGCCCGCGCGGGGCTCAGCAACGCACGGGAGACCAGCTTATCTATTGACTTAGCGGCTAATAACTTTATGTGCTTTTCGGATTAGGAAAAGTTGGAATTTGTCGAGGAAAAACCGGGCATCGAACAACATTGTCATTCCGAACCAGTGCGCATACTGGTGTGGGAATCTCCATCGAATTCCAGGCAGCCTATCGTCATACAGTCCGTTCTATCCTGCCGTTTTCCGGAATTCATCCATGAGAAGTGGTACGTCTATTCGGGGGATTGCCACGCCAGTGTGATCACTGGCTCGCAATGACCGGGAATTCGATAGCCCGACAAATTCCAATTTGTCAGGGTGCTTACTAAAGCCGATAGCCTAAATTCCAATTTGCCGAACTGCTGCGTTAAGCCACTGATCGCAAAAGGTTTCTCTATACTTCAAACGCATATTCGTATTAGCGCACACCGCCCAACGGGAGGCCGATATGACCCGCAGCTTGTCGGAACGTGAAAAGCGGGAGCAGAAAATCCGCCCCCGCAAAAAATATGAAATTAATCCAGAATTTCCATCAGCCTGCCACAGCAGAAAGGAATCGGCTCGCCGGCCTTGACATGCTGGGTCTTGTTGCAGGTGACGCAGTACACATCGGTATCGTAGGGCGCCCGAATCACGGGAATCTCCTTGGCCTCCTGCTCGGACAGGCCGTCAATGTGGAACACGGCGGTCTTGTTCTGACTGGGGACATACACCCCGATGGGAGACAGGGCTTTCGTACCGCCAACGCAGTTGCCCATCTTTACCCACAGGGCTTCCAGCTCGGCAGCCTCCGCGGCGTGCTCAGGCGTAAACTCCACGACATCCTTATTGATCCGAATTTTCATAGAAAAATACCTCCTTATTCGTTAACAGGCTCCTCAGCCGGAGCCGGATTTTCTTCCGCAGGCGCTTCCTCCACAGGGACTTCCTCCGCGGGAGCCTCTTCCACAGGGACTTCTTCCACAGGAGCTTCTTCCGTGGGAGCTTCCGCGTCCTCTGCCGCGGGCTTCTTCATAAAGTCGGGCTTATTGAAGAAGCTGACCGTCACTTTCTTCTCGCCCGCTTCATCTTTCCCGGAATCCACATTCAGAAGCAGGGATTTATAGGAAAAGGAACCGTCCTCCCCTTTCTTGAGTTCATAGGGCACCAGGCTTACCGCCAGCGCCGCCATCACAAGCTTACCAAAACCAGCCATTTTAATTCCTCCTTATTTTTTGCCCTGCACGCTCCGGAACCGTACCGTACCGGCAAGGCGTATCTCTATTCGCATTATAGTCCCGAAGCACGGAGATGTAAAGGCAGATTTTGTAAATAATTATTGTTCGTTTCCGTTTTCATCAAAACGGACAGACAAATTGGAATTTGTAAGGGCGTAGGGGAGGCGTTTCGCCTCCCGCAGCAAACGGGAAATTCACCCAAAAGGGTTGGGCGAAGCGGTAAATAGGCTGCTATGCAAAGGGACGGGAAACCCGTCCCCTACGAAGAGAATCGATACCGAGTTCTCCGACAAATTCCAATTTCCCGCGCTCCCGCGTTGACAGGACAGCTACATTCTAACGTACAGAGACCTGAAAAGAAGGGGCTGCAAAAAAACAGCCCCTCTTTCCGTTTTATCTCTTGGGTTTAATGGCCTTGTGGTAGTGGGCGTAGGTGCAGGGCGCGCCGCTCCCCAGAACCTTACTCTCGGCGACTTCGCCGATGAACATCATGTGGCTGCCCAGATCAATTTTGTGTTTGACCTCGCAGGAGAACATTGCGTTCACATTTTCCGTCAGGTAATAAAGGCCGTTGTGACTGCGTTCCACGGCAGAGAAGTCCGCGAACTTGTCCACGTCCCGTCCGGACTGCATGCCGAAGTGCCGGATGGTCTCGAAGGGCACATCCTCTGTCAGCACGCTGACATTAAATTTTCCGGTCGCCTCAATGATTTCCCGGGTGAGGTTCCCCATCTGGCAGGAAATGGCAAGCCTTGTGGGATTCGCTCCCACCTGTACGGCGGTATTGACGATACAGCCGTTATCTTTGTTGGAATCCCGGGCGGTGAGCACAAACAGACCGTAGGTCAGATTGCGCAGCGCCGCAGGATCTTCAGCAGGTAGCTCCTGCTCAGCGAAAGCAGCGCTCCAGCAGGCCCTTCAGAGCCTTGCCGTGACGAGCCTCGTCCCGGGCCATCTCATGCACAGTGTCATGAATGGCGTCCAGGCCGTTCTTCTTCGCGCAGGCGGCCAGGTCGAACTTGCCCTGGGTAGCGCCGAACTCGCAGTCCACACGCCAGGCCAGGTTCTTCTTGGTGGAGGCGGTCATGTTGGGCTCCAGGTCGCTGCCCAGCAGCTCGGCAAACTTGGCGGCGTGCTCAGCCTCCTCGTAAGCGGCCTTCTCCCAGTACAGGCCCACCTCGGGGTAGCCCTCACGATGGGCGATCCGGGCCATGCACAGGTACATACCCACTTCGCTGCACTCGCCGGTGAAGTTGGCGTTCAGCTGCTCCCAGATATACTTCTTATCTTCCTCGGAGATGTCGGGGTTGTTCTTCACGGTCTTGGCATAGATGCCGAACTCGTGCTCAGCAGCCAGCTTATCGGTCTCCATGACCTTGAACTTGGAGCCGTCAACCTTGCACACGGGGCACTTGAAGCCCTCGGGGATAGCCTCGGCCTCCAGAACGTAACCACAGACGGGGCAGACAAACTTTTTCATAGTAAATTCCTCCATTTAAAAAGATTTTTAATTGTTTTTGCGGGAAAGACAATCCCGGCACAATCCGGTCAGGATCAGCTGGGCGTGTTCAACGCGGCAGCCCATTTCCCGGGCGGCGCCGCTGCAATCGGGAACCCCTGCCTCAGGCATATCCACCACGGCGCCGCAGCCGCTGCACACAAAGTGCGTGTGGGGACTTACGTCGCCGTCGAACCGCTCCACGCCGCACACCGTACCCAGACTCCGGATGACCCCCTGATTTCGGAAAAGGGCCAGATTCCGGTATACGGTGGCAAGGGAGATGTCCGGATGTTCCTGCCGAAGATCCTGATAAAGCGCTTCGGCGCTGGGGTGGGACTTGGACCGCTGAAGGCAGGAGAGAATGGCGTTCCGCTTCCGGAACTGTTTGTTGGAAGCTTCCATAAGTTCCTCCTGTCTATTTGCAAGTGATTCTTATTTGCAAATTAAATATACCACTGCTGGCTTCGTTTGTCAAGCACTTTTTGAAATGCGCAATTGGCTTTTAAGCAGCAGGCATACAAATTGGGAATTTAGCGAATTCCCGGTCATTGCGAACCAGTCCGCAGACTGGTGTGGCAATCCCCCGGATAGAAGTACCCCTTTTCGTGGATGAATTCCGGAAAAAGGCAGGAAAGAATGACCTGTATGACGATAGGCTGCCCGGAATTCGATGGAGATTCCCACACCAGTGTGCGCACTGGTTCGGAATGACAGTGTTGTTCGGGGCCCGCACTTCCCTCTTCAAATTCCAATTTATCAGGCTGCTGCGGGAAACTGGCAAGTACATTATCTTATATCCCATATCTCATATCTTATACCGCTCCTGCCGGCATTCTTTGAACTGACCATTAAAATTTCATGAATTGTCGGGAAAGGGGGTGGAAGTTTTGAATATAATGTGGTATAATGCATCCAAGTATACCATATGGAGAGAAACGCCTATGATTGAATTATTGGCGCCGGCAGGGTCCATGGAAGCCCTGCGGGCCGCGGTGCAGAACGGTGCCAACGCCGTCTATCTGGGCTGCGGCAATTTTAACGCCCGGCAGAGCGCAAAAAACTTCACCCCCCAGACCCTGGGGGAGGCCCTCAAATACTGCCACATCCGGGGTGTGGCCGTTCATCTGACCCTGAATACCCTGGTCTCCGACCGGGAAATACCGGAGCTGACGGAGCTGATCCGGTTCGCCGCCAGGGCCGGGGTGGACGCGTTCATCGTCCAGGACCTGGGCGTTGCCCAGCTGTGCCGTCAGATTGCCCCCCAGGTGGAAATCCACGGCTCCACCCAGATGACCATCCATTCCCTGGCCGGAGTGCAGCTTTGCGCCGGGATGGGAATGAAGCGGGTGGTTCTCAGCCGGGAGCTGAGCCGGGAGGAGATCCGCTATATCTGCGCAAACTCCCCCATTCCCATTGAGGTCTTTGCCCACGGCGCGCTGTGCATGTGCTACTCCGGACAATGCTACCTCTCTGCCGCCATCGGCGGCCGCTCCGGCAACCGGGGCCGATGCGCCCAGCCCTGCCGCCAGAGCTACGGCTACACCCGCTGGGAAAACCGGTACCCCCTGAGCCTGAAGGACAACTGCCTGGTGCGCTACTTAGACGAGCTGCAGGAAATGGGCGTTGCTTCCCTCAAGCTGGAGGGCCGGATGAAGCGGCCTGAATATGTGGCCGCCGTCACCGCCGTATACCGCCAGGCCCTGGATACCCACGAGGTCACGGATGAAATGCGGGAGGCCCTTTTCAAAGCCTTTAACCGTCAGGGCTTCACCGACGGCTACTATACCAACCGGGTAAACACAAAAATGTTCGGCATCCACCAGGAGGAAAAGCAGGATACCGGTTGGCTTGCCGATGCCCGGCAGTCCTACGAAACGGGAGAGCGGCCGTTGGTGCCGGTTCGGTTTCTGGCCGAGGTCACTGTGGACGGCAGCAGCCTGACCGTCCGGGATCCGGAGGGCCGAACCTGTACCGCCCAGGGCCCCAGGCCGGAGCTTGCAAGAACCTTTCCCCTCACGGCGGAGGCCCTTGCCCAGCGGGTCGCCAAGACCGGCGGCACGCCCTACTACTGCGCGGACATCCAGACCCGGATTGACCCGGGCCTCATCATCCCCGCCTCCGCCGTCAACGCCATGCGCCGGGACGCGCTGAACCAGCTTACCGCCATGCGGGCCCGCCGGGAAGAACGGACCCTGCGCAAGCCCAAGCCCATCCCCGAATATAAAGGCAGCCGGGGTCTTCCCGGACTGACCGTCCAGGTCACCTCCCGGGAGCAACTGACAAAGCAGCTGCTGCGCTCCGAGACCGCCATGCTCTATGTCCCGGTGCACATTCTCCGGGAGGATCCCAAGCTCTGCCAGATGCTTTTGCAGCGGGGCCGCTTGGCCGCGGTGCTGCCCAGGGTCGTCCATGACAGAGAGCTGCCAAAGCTCCTTGCCACCCTGCGGGATCTGCGGGAGGCCGGGCTCCGGGAGGTCCTTGTGGGGAACCTGGGGCTGCTGGCTCCCGTCCGGGAGCTGGGGCTGCGGATCCGGGGCGATTTCGGCCTCAATATTTTCAACTCCGCCTCCATGAATGTGGTCCGTTCTTTGGAACTGGCCTCCGCCACCGTCAGCTTTGAAATGACCCTGCCCCAGATCCGGGACCTGAGCAAGGCCGTGGACACGGAGCTCATTGCCTACGGGCGGCTTCCGCTGATGCTCACGGAGCACTGTTTGATCCACAACCGTACCGGCGAATGCACCTGCGGCCAGGGAGCCGTGAAGCTGGTGGACAAAACCGGCGCCGACTTCCCCATCATTCGGGATGGGGACACCTGCCGCAGCGTCCTGCTCAACGGCAGAAAGCTGAGCTGGCTGGACCGGCAGGACGACCTTGCCAAGCTGGGCTTGTGGGCCATTCGCCTGTATTTCACCACGGAGAACAGCAAGGAGACGGACCGGGTGCTGGAGGACTATCTGAATCCCGGGCCCTTTGACCCCGGCTCCTGCACCAGAGGCCTGTACCTGCGGGGCGTAGAATAAGGGAAGGAAACGTCTATGCAAATCATTCTTGCCTCCGCTTCCCCCAGACGGCGGGAGCTTATGGGGCTGTACGGCGTGCCCTTTACCATACGGGCCGCGGATATTGACGAGACCATGGACCCCGGCAAGCCCCCCTTTGACGAGGTGGCCCGGGTCAGCCGGTGCAAGGCCCTGGCGGTCAGCCGGGAGCCGGAGGATGTAGTCGTGGCGGCGGACACCATCGTGGTCTGCCAGGGGGAGGTCCTGGGAAAGCCCCGGGACAAAGAAGACGCTGCCCGGATGCTCAGGCTTTTGTCCGGCAGCACCCACCAGGTCATGACCGGCTGCACCGTCCTGCAGGGAAGCCGGGCCGAGACCTTTACCCAGGTGACCCAGCTTCACTTCCGTCCTCTGTCCGAAAAGGAGATCCACCGCTATATCGCCACCGGCGAGCCCATGGACAAGGCCGGGGCCTACGGCATCCAGGGCGGCGCGGCCCTGTTCTGCGAGGGTCTGACCGGGGACTATTATAATGTGATGGGTCTTCCCGTGTGCCGCCTGCTGGAAGCCCTGCAAAAAATCGCGCCGGATGTGTTTGCGAAGGAGTAAAGCCTGCAAATTCCAATTTAGGTTATCTGCTTAAGGCAGCAAACAGATAATTTGAAATTCGGCGGTGAACCCGGCATCCATCTGTTCCGTAGGGGACGGGTTTCCCGTCCCTTTGAATAATGGCCTATTTACCGCTTCGCCTATCCCTTTTGGCAGATTTTGCCGCTTTCTGCGGGAGGCGAAACGCCTCCCCTACTCCATTCTTCCCATCTGCTGCTGAAAGCCGATAACCTGATTATTCATCATTCTCCGCCCCCTCCCATTGCCGCTTGGGAGCCGGGGACAAAACCACGTAAGCGGCGGATTGGAGAAACCTATGAGACACCTATTCAGTACCCGGCTGCG
The DNA here is from genome assembly GCA_016302405.1 of Oscillospiraceae bacterium. Lineage (GTDB taxonomy): Bacteria > Bacillota > Clostridia > Oscillospirales > Oscillospiraceae > Faecousia. Next base: position 3,704 of record JAEDNR010000051.1, on the reverse strand, counting down.
TATCATTCTGGTCCTGGCCGTGCTTATCACCGCGGGACTGTCCGTGCTTTCCGGCCTCACCAGCCAGAGCATCCCGGACCTTCTGGTTCAGGGCGCCCTTGCCCCTTTCCGGGCGGCAGGCTCAGCCCTGACGGACGCGGCGGAAAAGTATTACAGCTATATGTTCCGCTATGAGGCGCTGGAAGCGGAGAACGAAGTTCTCACCGCCAAGATCGCCGAAATGGAGGACGTGGCCCGGCAGGCCGACGCGGTGAGCCGTGAAAATGCCCGTCTGCGCCAGGCGCTGAATTTTCTGTCCACCCACGAGGACTATGTGGCGGTGGATGCCTATATCATCAGCTGGAGCTCCACCGACTGGTCCAACACCCTGACCCTGAACCGGGGCACCAATGCCGGTGTGGCGGAAAATATGTGTGTCATTACCGCCAACGGCGAAGTGGTGGGCCTGGTCACCGAAGTAGGTCCCAACTATTCCATCGTCAAGACGGTACTGGACTCCACCCTGGAAATCAGTACCAACATTGCCACCTCCGGCTATAACGGCATGGTCAAGGGCGGCTACATCTCCGGCAACGAGACCTTGCTTCGTATGGACTACCTGCCCTCCTCCTCCATCATCCGGAACAAGGACCAGGTGGTGACCTCCGGCTCCACCGTGTACCCCCGGGGCCTGATCGTGGGCAGCGTGGTGGACGCCGGCTTTGAAGAGACCGGCGTTGCCAAGTACGCCCTGCTGGAGGCCGCCGCCGACATCCGCTCCCTGGAACAGGTGTTCATCATCACCGAGTACACCACGGACATCACAGAGTAATTCACCCAACGCAGAATGGAGTTTTTTATGGCAAAATGGAGCATACCCTTTCTGAAGCGGCGGCAGGAGCCGGAATTCAAGCCCGACGCGTCCGGCAGCAGCTTCCGCAAGGTCCTGCACATGACCCAACAGCAGCGGCTGACCTATCTTCGCTGGGGCCTGTATATTGCCGTGTGCCTGCTGGCGCTGATCGTTCAGGATACCATCATGAGCCGGGTCTCCATCCTGGGGGCCACCACAGACCTGGCCCCCGCGGCGATCCTGCTGATCGCCGTTATTGAAAACAGCGAGGTGGGCAGTCTCTTTGCCCTCATTGCTTCCATCTTCTACTTCTTCTCCGGCTCCGCCCCCCTGGCCTACTGCGTGGGCCTCATCACGGTTTTCGGCATGGCCGCCTCCCTGTTCCGCCAGAAATACTGGCACCGGAGTGCCGGTTCCGTGGTGCTCAGCGCCGGTGTGGCGGGGCTTGCCTATGAGATAGGCCTGTGGGGCGTGGGCGTATTTTTCGGCCTGACCCGCTGGGACCGGGTGGGAATCTTCTTCCTCACGGGGCTTTATAACGCCGCTGTCATGATCCCAATGTATTTTCTTCTCGCTAAAATCGGTACCATAGGAGGTAATCAATGGAAAGAATAAGCCGGCTGCGCGCCGTTGTATTGGTTGTACTGTTCGCGTTCATTCTGACGCTTTTCTCCTTCCGGCTGTTTAAGCTGCAGATCATCGATACCAAGGGCAACACCGATAACACCGTGACCTACGGTACCATCACCACCGTCCGTGCTGCCCGGGGCGATATTCTGGACCGGAACGGCAAGGTGCTGGTGGGCAACCGCGCCAGCTATGACCTGGTATTCAACCACTACGTTATCAAGTCCGCCGATGACCGGAACCAGTACCTGTATAATCTGCTGAAAAAGTGCGACGAGCTGGGGGTTGAACATTCCGACCACCTGCCCGTGACCACCACCCGGCCCTTCGTCTATACCCTGGATGAGTACAGCTCCGCCTGGCAGCGGTATTTCCGGACCTTTATGAACGACTGGGGCCTGGACTCCGACATCACCGCCCCCCTGCTGATGGAGAAGCTCCGGACCCGCTATGATCTCCCCGCGGAATGGACCGACGAGGAAGCCCGGGGCGTGGTGGGTCTGCGCTACGAATTTGACCTGCGGGGCGTTACCAACCTGCCCAACTATGTGTTCATTGAGGACGTGTCCAATGACGACCTGTCCGCCATTCTGGAGCTGAACACCCCCGGCCTGATGGTGGAATCCTCTACCGTCCGGGAATACCACACCACCTACGCCGCCCATATCCTTGGCTCCATGGGCGCCATGGACCCGGAGGACTGGGAGATTTACAAGGATCAGGGCTACGCCATGGATGCCTACATCGGCCAGTCCGGCTTTGAGGAGGCCTTTGAAGAGTACCTCCACGGCATCGACGGACAGCGCTACGACGCGGTTTCCAAGGACGGCACCATCATTGAACAGCGCTATGTGGAGGGCAAGGAGCCCGTTGCCGGAAACAACGTGGAGACCACCATCGACATCGACATTCAGAAAATCGCCGAGGACGCTCTGGCGGATGCCATGGACTCCTTTACAAACCCGGAGCGGAACACCTCCACCACCGGCGACGGCCTGGACGCCCAGGGCGCGGCGGTGATTGTCATGAAGGTCAAGACCGGCGAGATTCTGGCCTGCGCCAGCTATCCCTCTTATAATCTGGCCACCATGACCGAGGACTGGGATACACTGATGGCAGACGAGCTGAAGCCCTTCTTCAACCGGGCCTTCGGCGCGGCCTACGCCCCCGGTTCCACCTTTAAGCCCTGCACCCTCACCGCCGCCATGATGAACGATCTGTACGAGCGGGGAGAGATCATCACCGACGAAGGCGTGTTCACCAAGTATGACGGCTTCCGTCCCAAGTGTCTGTTCTACTCCTCCACCCAGGGCGGCAGCACCCACGGCGACATCGCTGCCCAGTACGCACTGCGGGTATCCTGCAACTACTTCTTCTACGAGCTTGCGGACCGGTGCACCTGGCAGATGCTGGATGAAACCGCCAAGGGCTTCGGCTTTGGCGAGCCCACCGGCATTGAGCTGACAGAGGTGGTGGGCACCCGCTCCAACCCCGACAGCAAGAAAGCCAACCACACCGGCGCGGATGCCGTCTGGGGCGCAGGTGACCGTGTGCTGACCGGCATCGGTCAGGCGGAAAACCGGATCACCCCCCTGCAGCTGTGCATCTACGCCTGCACCCTGGCCAACCAGGGCACCCGGTACAAGGCCACCTTCCTCAACCGGGTCGCCTCCGCCGACTACCGGACCCTGATCTATGAAAACGAGCCGCAGATCCTCAGCCAGATGGATATTCCCTACGACTGCTACCTGACGTATCTTGAAGGCATGCGGGAAGTGGCCTCCGAGCCCGGCGGTACTGCTTCCAACTACTTCGGCGGTGTGAAGGACCCCAGCGGACGGAACTACCCCGTAACCGTCTGCGCCAAGACGGGAACCGCCCAGCACTCCTCCGGCGGCTCCGACCATGGTGCCTTTATCTGCTTTGCCCCCATGGAAGACCCGGAGATCGCGATTGCCCTGTTCGGCGAAAAAGTGGGCCACGGTTCCTCCCTGGCAGGCGTGGCCGACCAGATCATCGAATCCTATTACGAAATGGTCCGCGCCAGCGAGACCTTCACCTACGAAAACAAGCTGGGCTGACAGTTCAACATCCGGCAGCGTCCGGAAAGCCAAAGACACGCGGAATCTCCCGAACCGAAACGGTTCGGGAGATTCTTTCTGCTGTTCTTTGGCAATGATGGAACGGGGTAAATTGGAATTTGTCGGGCCAATACCTTCCCCCGGGGGGAAGGTGCCCCGCAGGG
>JAEDNR010000050.1 GCA_016302405.1 Oscillospiraceae bacterium | reverse complement strand
ACCAGTGTGCGCACTGGTGGCACCCCCCTCGTAAACGCGGGGGGCAAGGCGTCTATCCACTCGCGCACCGTAACAGCCCGCCAAATTCCCAATTTGTCGGGCAATCGCGGGTTATGCCTGTAGGGAACGACCCGTGTGTACAGGGGCGGTCATGCTGTGAGCTTTCTGTGCCATCGCGTGTTTTATTCATTGGGCAGACCCAGAATATCCAGCACCTGGGGTGTGTCGGTGTACAATAGATCCAGGGAAGCATATCCGCAATCCTTATCAAAGGTGAATTCCCCGCAGACCAGCACATCCGACCCCTGATACCGGGCAGTTTTCACCGTGTGGGTGCTGTCAACGCACCGGAGTATCCGGGACTCGGAAAAGGGTGTAAAAAACCAGTAAAGATAGTATCCATCCATACGCGCACCCTCCCAGGGATATGCGGTGGGCTCCTTTTCTGGTACAGCGGAACCCGGCGGCATCAGGAAGATCAGGTTTTGTCTGGCGGTGGCAGTGTATTCCTCGGTGCTGACGGCGCGCCCCACAAGCCGGATGCATTGGCCCGCATAGCGTTCCGGGTCACGGACCAGATCGTAAAATTCCACGGGAGTACTGCCGTACAGGTGCTTGAGCCCCGGATGCAGCGCGGCACAGACGGAACCCAGGGTGGTCTCTGCCTCCGACCGGAAAAGCAGCGTCCGGATGCTTTCAATGGGAACCGCCGTGGCAAGGCCGTTTTCCGCGCTCCCCGTGAGCATCCCCACGACCTGCCCGTCATTATCCAGCAGGGGGATGCCTTGTTCTGGGGAAGCAGAGGAGGACCACAGCAGAAGCTCTGTACCGTCATCGCTTCCGGTGCGCCCGGCAAAGGTGCCCGCCGTTAACATGCCGGAAATACTTCCCATCGCTGTCAGGACATCCCCCGTCCGGACTGCTTCGGAGCTGCCGCAGGGCAGGACCGGAAGACCGGTTGACCCCGACAGCTTCAGTATGGCAAGATCCTGTTCAGGGTCATAAGAAAGAACCCGGAGCGTCCCGCTCTGGCCGCTGTCGGACAGTGTCATTTTCGAACAGTAGTCAATGGTATGGAAGGTAGTGACAATCATATTGTCAGAAAAAGCGTAAAATCCCCAGCCCTGGGAAACCGGTTCTCCCCGGTCATCAAAACCCGTCAGAGCGGCAATGCTCCGCCGCGCCGCGGAGGGCTCCCGGGAGGTGCCGCCGGTGAGAGCCTCCGCCGTACGGGGCGTGCCCTGGAAGAACCAGATAGCAAGGGCGGCGGCAGAGATGACGCATACTACCGCGGCGGCTCCGGGCAGGGCGGCACTGGACAGGCGCTTCCAGATCCGGGTTCTGTCCATGCTGCGCACCTCTTTTCCTGCTTAGTTTTTAACGTTAAGGGAAGCCAATATCAAAGCGATAAAATGGAATTTGACGAGGAAAGACCGGGTATCGAACAACGCTGTCATTCCGAACCAGTGCGCACACTGGTGTGGGAATCTCCATCGAATTCCGGGCAGCCTATCGTCATACATACCGCTCTTTTGCACCATTTCCATAGTTTGTTAACGAAAAGTGGTGCTTCTAACCGGGGGATTGCCACGCCAGTTTGCGAACTGGCTCGCAATGACCGGGAATTCGATAAATTCCAATTTGTCTGTTCCCGTTCGACAATTTTCGACATCTTTTTCCATATTATACCAGCGCTCGGCGGGAATGGCAATGCTTCCTGTGGCAATAGTCACAAGTTTTTCTCCTGAACCGGGGCGATATTTAACAGATTCGTCCCTTGACAGACCTGCAGGGACGGTGCTAAAATACCCCCAAATAAAGCAAGTAGAGGCGCGGCAAACATCAGTACCGGAAAGCGTAATGCCAGACAGCAGCTTTGCGGGAAAGGGAATGCCGCCGAAGGGTCGGGGTGTGTCTGCACCGCGATGCCTGGGCCGGGGGAGAAGATCTTCCGGACTGCCGCATGGACAGTGCGGAGAGCTATGAGCGGAACAATCCCCCCCAGGATGCTTCAGCCATAGCCGTTTTTCGGTTATGGCTGTTTTTATCGCAAAAAGTTTAAAGGAGAGAGTATTATGAAGAAGATTTTTGCCCTGGTTCTGGCCGCCTGCCTGCTGCTTAGCCTGACCGCCTGCTCCGGCACCCAGGCTCCCGCTGCTGAGGATGGGATCCCCGGCCTGGAGGACGGGGTATTCACCGTGTCCATGGAGTGCGCCTACGCGCCCTATAACTGGACCCAGACCGATGACGCCAACGGCGCCGTGCCCATCAAGGACTCCAATGAGTACGCCAACGGCTACGACATCATGATCGCCAAGAAGATCTGCGAGGTCAACGGCTGGCAGCTGGAAGTGGTCCGCTCCGACTGGGACTCCCTGGTGCCCGCCGTCCAGGCCGGAACCATTGACGCCGCCATCGCCGGTCAGTCCATGACCGCGGACCGAGCCGAGCAGGTAGATTTCGCCGGCCCTTACTTCTACGCTACCATCGTCTGCGTAACCAAGGCAGACAGCCCTTATGCAAATGCCGCCTCCATCGCGGATCTCGCCGGCGGCAAGTGCACCGCTCAGATCGCCACCATCTGGTATGACCAGTGCCTGCCCCAGATTCAGGATGCCCAGATCCAGACCGCTTCCGAGACCGCCCCTGCCATGCTGATGGCGCTGGAGACCGATACCGTTGACTTCATCTGCACCGACATGCCCACCGCCCAGGGCGCCGTGGCTGCCTATCCGGATATGAAGATTCTGGACTTCTCCGGTACCGACGGCGACTTCCAGTTCAGCGATGAGGTCCGGGCGGAGAATGTGAACATCGGTATCTCCGTGAAGAAGGGCAGCACCGCTCTGGTGGATGCCATCAACAGCGTCCTTTCCACCATGACTGCCGACGACTTCAATAAGCTGATGGCGGAAGCCATCGCCATCCAGCCCGTAGGCGAATAATCCTCCTACATTAGAAAGGAGCACGCAAAACCCATGAATCGATTTGTCCAGCTTGGTGCGGACATTGCAAAGCTCTGGGCCAGGTACGGCACCTCCTACCTCAGCGGCATCCGCAATACCCTGGTGCTGGCTCTGGTGGCGACCCTTATCGGCTGCGTCATCGGCTTCATCTGCGGTATTTTGCAGACCATTCCCCATCCCAAAACGGATCATCCGGTGAAGCGGTTCTTCCTTACCCTGATCCGGGGCATCATCCGGGTATATGTGGAGGTGTTCCGGGGGACTCCCATGGTGCTGCAGGCGGTGTTCGTCTACTACGGCCTGCCCTATTTCTCCGGCAATACCCTGCAGTTTCAGAGCGTCTGGCTGGCGGCAATCCTGGTGGTCTCTGTGAACACCGGCGCCTATATGGCAGAGACAGTGCGCGGCGGCATCCTGTCCATTGACCCCGGACAGACTGAGGGCGCCAAGGCCATCGGCATGAACCATTGGCAGACTATGCTCTATGTGATCCTGCCCCAGGCCTTGCGGAACATCCTGCCTCAAATCGGCAATAACTTTATTATCAACGTAAAAGATACCTCCGTCATGTTCATCATCTCTTTCACGGAGTTCTTCGCTGTGCACCGGGGAGCGGTGGGCGCCACCTACCTGTATTTCCCTTCTGCTGTGATCGAAATGGCGGGCTACTTGTGTATGACCCTCGTTGCCTCATTCCTGCTGCGCTGGTGGGAAAAGAAGCTGGACGGCGACGACAGCTATAGCCTGGCCACCGGTGACCAGCTTGCCCCTACTGCCGGCATGCTGAACCATCCCGGAAAGGGCAGTAATTTTGACGAGCGGAACCGGGAATTCCGGGAGGCCGCCAAAAACAGAAATTTCAGCTCCAGGGGGGAACGTTGACATGGCAGAAACGATTTTACAGGTGCAGCACCTGTCCAAATCCTTTGGTGCCAACGCTGTGTTGAAAGACATTGACTTTTCGGTCTCTCCCAGGGATGTGACCTGCATCATCGGCGCCTCCGGCTCCGGCAAGTCCACCCTTCTGCGGTGCGTGAACCTGCTGGAGACCCCGACCTCCGGGGACATCCTCTTTCATGGTAAGAAGATTAACGGCAAGGGGGTCCGGGCTTCGGAGTACCGGACCCATGTGGGGATGGTGTTTCAGTCCTTTAATCTGTTTTCCAACATGACCGTGCTGGAAAACTGTATGGTGGGCCAGACGAAGGTGCTGAAAAAGAGCCGGCAGGAAGCGGAGGCCAATGCCATGAAGTACCTGGAAAAGGTGGGCATGGCCCCCTATATCCATGCCCGGCCCCGGCAGATTTCCGGCGGTCAGAAGCAGCGGGTGGCCATTGCCCGGGCTCTCGCCATGAACCCGGAGCTGCTGCTCTTTGACGAGCCCACCTCTGCTCTGGACCCGGAAATGGTGGGTGAGGTGCTTTCCGTTATGCGCGACCTTGCCCGGGAGGGCACAACCATGATCGTTGTGACCCACGAGATGGCCTTTGCCAGGGACGTGAGCAACCATGTGGTGTTCATGGCCGATGGCGTCATCTGTGAGGAGGGCAGCCCCGGGCAGATCTTCGAAAATCCCCGGCAGGCAAGAACCAAGGAATTCCTGAGCCGCTTCCTGGAAGGATAATTTTTAAACAGCCGGATGGAAAAAATCCATCCGGCTGTTTATTGTTTCGAAATAGCCTCTCACAAGTGCGGAAGCCCGGCTTTTTGCCTGTGCAATATTACAAAATGCATAAATTCAGAAAAAATGATGACTGATGCTATGTGAAAAATGACAAAACAATGATTTGACATTTACCGCAAAAGTATGCTATACTGCATACAGAAAGATATTCCGTGGGACAGGCCGCATTCTCCCTGTAGGGGGCGGCGTCTTTTCCCTGGGTAGCTCTTAGCCGTCGTGGGCCGGCGGCTGCGGAATATATGAAAGTTGAGGAGGTTAAACCAATATGATGAGATTCCTGCAAAAGTTGGGCAAGTCCCTGATGCTGCCGGTGGCCGCGCTTCCTATCTGCGGTATTCTGACCGGCCTGGGCTATGCTCTGGCTCCTGCCTTCATGGGCGCGGAAGGCGCAACTTCCGGTTTTGCCTATGTGCTCGGCGTATTCCTGATCAAGGCCGGCTGTGCCCTGATCGACAACATTGCCCTGCTGTTCGTTATCGGCGTCGGCGTGGGTATGGCCGATGACGGCGACGGCACCGCCGCTCTGGCCGCCCTGGTTTCCTGGCTGATGATCACCACCCTGCTGAGCACCGGAACGGTTTCCATTCTGTTCCCCAAGCTGGTGGAGTCCCAGACCAATGTCGTTGCCTTCAACAAGATCCAGAACCCCTTTATCGCCATCCTGTCCGGTCTGATCGGCGCTATCTGCTACAACAAGTTCAAGGGCGTGCGGCTGCCTGATGTTCTGGCGTTCTTCAGCGGCAAGCGCTGCGTTGCCATCGTCACCGGCGTGGTCTCCATCGTGGTTTCCGCCATCCTGCTGATCGTATGGCCCATCGTCTTCGGCGCGCTGGTCGCTCTGGGCCAGGGCATCTCCAAGCTGGGCGCTGTCGGTGTCGGCATCTACGCGTTCCTGAACCGTCTGCTGATCCCCACCGGCCTGCACCACGCTCTGAACAACGTGTTCTGGTTTGACACCATCGGCCTGGGCGACCTGTCCCACTTCTGGGCCGGCGAGACCTCCGCGGATGTCTCCTGGAGCCTGGGTATGTACATGGCAGGTTTCTTCCCCTGCATGATGTTCGGTATCCCCGGCGCCGCTCTGGCTATGATCCAGACCGCCAAGACCAACAAGCGCAAGGTCACCATCGGTATCATCGGCTCCGCCGCTCTGGTCGCGTTCCTGCTGGGCCTGACTGAGCCCTTCGAGTTCGCGTTCATGTTCCTGGCTCCTGTGCTGTACCTGATCTACGCCCTGCTGTACGGCGTGTTCGCTGCGGTCACTGTCGCTCTGGGCTTCCGCGGAGGCTTCTGCTTCTCTGCCGGCGCCATCGACCTGGTTCTGTCCGCTCAGATGCCCGCTGCCGCGAAGACCTGGCTGATCCTCCCCATCGGCCTGGTTGCCTTTGCCGTGTTCTATCTGGTGTTCCTGTTCGCCATTAAGAAGTGGAACCTGAAGACCCCCGGCCGTGAAGACGATCAGGAAGAAGAGCTGAAGATCGAACTGGCTTCCGATGACTTCACCACCATGGCCTCCATCATTCTGGAAGGCTGCGGCGGCAAGGAGAACATTGTCTCCATCGACAACTGCATCACCCGTCTGCGCCTGGAGGTCAAGGACCGCCTGCTGGTTGACGAGAAGAAGATCAAGTCTTCCGGCGCCGCCGGCGTTATCCGTCCCGGCAAGACCAGCGTGCAGGTCATTATCGGCACCAAGGTCCAGTTCGTTGCGGATGAGTTCAAGAAACTCTGCAAGTAAGGAAAACCGATGTTAATCCCGATGCCTGCGGGGGAGCGTGCTCCCCCGCGGCACCTGCGAAATTGACGGAAGCTTCCTGAGATCTGATTCCTGCTGGGGCCCACACAGCAAACATTCGCCCCCGGTCACGAAGGTGACCGGGGGCGTTTTTTAGTGAATAGTGAAGAGTGAATGGTGAAGAAGTACCGTATAAGCGGCTGCATTTCCAAAATACATGTCATTCCGAACCAGTCCTCAGACTGGTGTGGGAATCTCCCTCGTCATTGTGACTGCGTCCGATTAAAGATGGAGATTGCCACGCCAGTGTGATCGACTTCTCGCAATGACCGGGAAGTCGACAGCTTCCAAATTATCCGTTGCCCACTGTTTAGTTGTCCGCCCGCTGGTAGCCGCAGCGCATGGCAAGACTTGCTTGTCGGAGAACCTTGCTGAGCGTATCGTTTGCTTCCTTTTTCGCCATGTCGGCAAGGGCCTGGTTGGCTTCGCCAATGGAGTCAAACCTGCCTCTTTCCAGCATCTTTTTGTCGAACTCGCGAATAAGGGTGTGGCCGCCGTTTGCCACGGCAGCCTGATACCGTTCGATAAGCTGAATGCAGGAGCCGTAGTGGGCATCGGCCATGGCGCCGATGAGGCGGTTCGTCCAGTAGAAGGTATCGGTGGAAACCTCCATGGTCACTTTGCTCAGGTATGCCGGCATTTTGTCCGTGTTGGCGTAGACAGGCAGGGCGGCGTTAAAGGGGTTGGCGCCGAAGCAGATCCACTCCAGAGCGGAGATCTCGTCGGGCATGTACCCCCGCAGCTGCAAAATAGCCATGACCCCGGTGCGGCTGATGCCAATGGGGCGGTATTTGGCTTTTGTTTCCGGGGAAGATTTGCCGTAGGGATTGTAGGGGGTGCCCTGGTAGTAGGAAGACAGGATGTACTTTACGTCCTCCACCGTGATTTTGCTCTCGGGGACCAGGGACCAGGGGATGTCGTCGCTTTCCGGCGTGAACTGAGCGTCCGCACCATCCCAGCGGATGGTCCTGGGATTGAAGTAGCGGCCCATGAACCAGGCACGGGGGGTGTTGTACACATGGTCGGCGTCACTGTGGGAGCCAAAAGCCAGTCTGGGGTTGAACCCGCCGTCTAAGTTCAGATCCAGGTAATTGTCCCGGATAAACTCCCGCAGATCGGCAGAGCAGAGGAAGTTTTTCTTCGCCCCAAAAGCGTCGTCAAAGTCGAAATGATCCAGGCCAAACTGGTTGGGCATGATGACATACCGGTCGTCGGGCACCCGGCAGGCGATCCAGTGATGGCCGCCGATGGTCTCCATCCACCAGATCTCGTTCTTGTCGGAAAAGGCGATGCCGTTGGGCTCGTAGGTGCCGTACTGCTCCAAAAGCATGCCCAGGCGCTCCACGCCCTCCCGGGCGCTGCGGATATAGGGCAGCACGATGCAGACCAGGTCTTCCTCGCCAATGCCGCCGGGGATGTCCTTTTCCCGGGCTGTCTTCCGGGGCTGGAAGCGCACAAAGGGATCGGCGCTCAGGACCCGGGGGTTGGTGGTAATGGTTTCCGTGGCCGTCATGGCGACGTTGGCGGCATTGATGCCGTTGGCGGCCCAGATGCCCTTGGACAGGTCCACGCTTGGGGTGGAGGTGTAGCGCAGGGGGTCATCCGGAAGAACGATCTCCAGATGGCTGATCTTGCACTTGTATTTTCTCGGCTGATCCTTGGGCAGTACCACTGTCAGCCTTTTTTCGTCAAAGAATCCGTCGTCGTTCCGGGCAATCATTGTGGAGCCGTCAAAGCTTGCCTTTTTGCCCACCAGAATTGTTGTACATGCCATAATGTAAATCCTAGCCTTTCTTCAATTTTATGCCGATCGGGTTAACGCGGAAAGCGACAAACTGGAATTTGTTGATCTATAACCTCTCCATGAATGCAAACTCTACCCTCATCTGGACATTTAGCATCAAATACTTTTGCACGTCCTTCTCCATAATCAAGTGAAGCTCCATTCTGTAGCGCATAGACCGAAGGATATATGTTATTCCATAGTTCATGGCATAAAGGTGGGCACAAATCTTCAACTATGAATTCCTGTCCTTTTTTGAAATACCCACATCTACATTTACTCTCTGTAATTGTAAGCTTAACTTTTGTCACTGATATTCCCCCTACAAATTCCAATTTGTATTCTTCCCGCGTGAAACCGATATGCGTATTTTTATCATGCCCTGGGATGCCGGGAGCGGGTGTCTTTCCGTTTCACCCCGCTGGAGCGGACTTTATTATATCACAACGGCAGAAAAAAGCTACCTTAAAAGACGCGGACCGGACAGGTTTTTCATTTTAACCCTGCCGGGCCTTTCTCCGCTCCGCGGTAAAAGACAGCTGCGGCGCAATACCCGTTCTATGTGAGCGCACACTGGTGACGGTGGAGCGAGAATTTGCCAGAAATCCATCAGGAGCTTCCGAAAAAGCGGTTGACGAGTGAATCCCCATTTACTATAATGGCGGTAAGACTTTTTACGGGAATATGGCTCCGGGGAGGAAAACGGCGATGATCGGCATGGAAAACAGGACCATCCATTCCAAAAACCTGACCTTTCGCCTGCTCCGGCAGGAGGACAAACCCTTTCTCTATCCCATTTTACAGGAGCCGGAAACCACACGTCCGGCGGGCTTTCCTCCTGTGCAGACGGAGGAAGCATTTGAGCGCTTCTGGAATGACCTGACACAATACAATACTGCTGTGGCGATTCTGCTGGAAGACAGGTGCATCGGCTACTATCATGTTCACAAATACAGGACGGATAACCCGGAACTAAAAGACAAGCAGTGTGTCGGGATCGGGTTCCTCATCGGAAGGCATTACTGCCGCCGGGGCTTCGGAACGGAAACTCTGCTGACCATGGACGCGTTTTTGCTGGAACGGTTTGACTGTATTTTCGCGGATTACTTTTCGGAAAACGCCGCCTCCCGGAAAACCATCGAAAAATGCGGCTTTCGTTTCGATGAAAACTACGAGATGTTCTTCAAGGGGTTGGGTGAACAGAAACAGGTTGTTTCCAATGTGCTGACCCGGCAGATGCCCGCCGCCGGGAAACCGGAGGGGCAGTCCGAGGTTGAGGTTCCTACCGTCATCATCCGGGATGCGGTTCCCGGAGACGAAAAGGTGCTGGCGTTTATCCAGACCCAGTCGTGGAAAGCGGCATTCCGGGATTTGATCCCTGCGGATACCCTGACTCGGCTGACGGACTGTCAAAAAGCGGAGGAAATGTACGCCCGGGTTCTGAAAAAACCGGAAATCCGGGTGGCGTTGGAATCTGTTGACGGCAAGCCCCACGGCATCACTGCCTGGAGTAAGAACCGGTTTGACCTGGGAGACGACACGGCGGAGCTTATCTGTATTCACAGCCTGCCGGGGGACTGGGGCCGGGGCTTTGGTTCCACCATGCTGGAGCGGGCGGTGGGAGAAATGATCCGGGCGGGCTTTAACTGGGTGATCCTGTGGGTGTTTGCGGAAAACAGCCGGGCAAGACGCTTTTACGAAAAGCACGGCTTTTCTCTCACCGGAAAGACCCAGACCGCCTATGGGGCGGAAGAAGTCATGTATGAAAAGCGGCTGATTCGGGAAGAAGCTGCCGCGGGCAGGATATAAAAAGGAAACGGGAAAGGAAGACAATCATGAAAAAAGTACTGGTCGTTGTGGATATGCAGAAGGATTTTGTGGACGGCGCGCTGGGCTCCAAGGAGGCCGCCGCCATCGTTCCCAATGTGGCGCGGAAGATCCGGACCTTTGACGGGGATGGGATTCTCGTGACCTATGACACCCACTATGATAACTATTTGGAGACCCTGGAGGGTAAAAAGCTTCCGGTGGTCCACTGCATTGCGGGCACACCCGGCCACGCCCTGGACGGGGAGGTCCAGATGGCCCTGGAAGGAAAGCCCTATACAAAGGTGCTGAAGAATACGTTTGGTTCCTTTGATTTGCCCCGTATTCTGGGGGAAACATATCCCGGGGAAACCCTTGACATAGAGATCGTGGGCCTGTGTACGGATATTTGCGTGGTGTCCAACGCCCTGATCCTCCGGGCGGCCTACCCCAACGCGAAGATCACGGTGGATGCCCGGTGCTGTGCCGGGGTAAGTCCCGCGACCCACCAGGCGGCCCTTGCCACCATGGGCTGCTGCCAGATCGATGTAACCGGAGAATAAATCCGCTGCGTTTACAGGAGGTTTATCTATGTTTGATCCGAAAAAAACGACCGAAGAATGCGTTGCCTGGATCCGGGACTTCTTTGCCGAAAACGGCAGGGACTGCAACGCGGTGGTGGGTATTTCCGGCGGCAAGGACAGTTCCGTTGTGGCGGCGCTGTGCGTAAAAGCCCTGGGCAAGGACCGGGTGATCGGCGTTCTGATGCCCTGCGGGGAGCAGAGTGACATCGATATGGCAAAGCTTCTTGTGAAGCATCTGGGGATCCGGCACTATATTATCAACATCCGGGACGCGGTGGAGGGCCTGAAAAAGAACCTGCCCTTCGAGCTTTCCGTCCAGACGGTGACCAATATTCCTCCCAGGGTCCGTATGACCACCCTCTACGCGGTGGCCCAGAGCCATAACGGCCGGGTTGCCAACACCTGCAACCTTTCCGAGGACTGGGTGGGTTATTCCACCCGGTACGGCGATGCTGCCGGGGATTTCAGCCCCTGCTCTTACCTCACCGTGGACGAGGTAAAGCAGGTGGGAAGATACCTGGGGCTTCCCGATATTCTGGTGGACAAGGTGCCCACCGACGGCCTGTGCGGAAAAACCGACGAGGACAACCTGGGCTTTACCTACGCGGAGCTTGACCGGTATATCCGCACCGGAGTGATCGAAGATCCCGAAAAGAAGCGGATGATCGACGAACGGCATGAAAGGAATCTGTTCAAGCTGCGGCTGATGCCCGCCTTTGAACCGGTGATAGACTGAAAAATGATGGAAAATAAGCCCTTTCGCTTAGGCCTGGTAGTGGGCCGCTTCCAGACGCTGCACACCGGCCACGAGGATATGATCCGCAAGGCCATTGCCCTGTGTGACCGGGTGGGGCTTTTTGTGGGCTCTTCCCAGGAAAGCGGCACCTTTAAAAACCCCTTTTCCTATGAACTGCGCCGGGAAATGCTCAACGATGTATTTGGCAGCAACGTCTGCGTTTACCCCCTGCCGGACATCGGCGTGGGAAACAACGCCAAATGGGGGGACTATGTTCTGGGGCAGGTGGCGGAGCGCTTCGGCAGGCTGCCGGACCTGGTAGTGTCGGGAAAAGAAGAAAGACGCCTGGACTGGTTTGACAGCATTGCCGGAAACGGGATCTCCGAGCTGTATGTGCCAAAGTCCATAGAGATGTCCGCCTCCCAGATGCGGCAGTTTTTCGCCGAGGATGACTTTGAAAAGTGGAAGGCCTACACCAATCCGAAGCTCTGGCCCCGGTACCGGCAGCTGCGGCAGATCGCCCTGGCCTCCCAGGGTAATCTGGAAACAAAAAGCATATAACAGGGCACCTCATAAAACCGCAAAAAGCAGTTTTCAGAGGCTGCCAACTGGAAAGGAAAAGAGAATGAAGCTGGAACCGATTATTGTTTCTCTGCTGGACACCGACCTGTATAAATTCAATATGGATCAGGTGATCTTCCATAAGCACACGGACCTGAACGGCGAGTATTACTTTAAGTGCCGCAACGAGGGCGTGGTGTTTTCCCAGGAGGTGGTGGACGAGATCAACGCCCAGATCGACCACCTGTGCACCCTGCGCTTTACCAAGGAGGAGCTGGACTATCTGCGCTCCATCCGGTTTATCAAAAACGACTATGTGGAGTTCCTCCGGCTGTGGCACCCCATCCGGGAGTATGTCACCGCCCGGCGCACGGAAAAGGGGGAGCTTTCCCTGGTGGTGAAAGGGCCGCTGTTTTCCGCTATGCAGTTTGAAATCTACCTGCTGGAAATCGTCAACGAAGTGTATTTCCGCATGAACTTTGACTACGAAAAGCTGGTAAAGAGCGCCCAGGAACGGCTGGATAAAAAGATCCGGGCTTTCAACGACGGGACCTATACCTTCACCTTTGCTGAGTTCGGCTGCCGCAGACGCTTAAGCCGGGAGTGGGAGGACGTGGTGGTCAAGCGCCTGGCTACGGAAACCCGCAACTGCGCCGGCACCTCCAATGTCTACCTTGCCAAAAAGCACAACCTGAAGCCCATCGGTACCTATGCCCACGAATTTGTCCAGATGTACCAGGGTATTGACAGCATCCCTCTGGCCTATACCAACCACTATGCCATGCAGGATTGGTACGACGAGTACGACGGGGACAACGGAACGGCTTTGACGGATACCGTGACCACGGATCTTTTTCTGCTGGACTTTAACCGCTCCATGGTCAATAACTATTCGGGCGTCCGCCATGACAGCGGCGACCCCTACGAATGGGGGGAAAAGATCATTGCCCACTATGAAAAGTACGGGGTGGACCCCAGGACCAAGCAGCTCCTGTTCAGCGACAGCCTGAGCTTTGACAAGGCCCAGGCCCTCTATGACCATTTTCGGGATCGGGCCAAGGTGTCCTTCGGCATCGGTACCTTCTGCTCCAACGACACCTGCGAGGAAGCACTGAACATTGTCATCAAGCTGCAGTATGTCAACGGACGGCCGGTGGCGAAGCTTTCCGACAACCCGGAAAAGGCCATGTGCATGGAAAATGATTACTTAGCCTACCTGAAAAGCTCGGTGGAATTCCGCCTGAAACGGGAAAAGTAGAGCGTCTGAAATGGACGGAATGGCGAGAAGCATCACGACGGTATATTTTGTCAGACACGCGGAGCCGAATTACAATAACCATGACGACAGGCCGCGGGAGCTGTCAGAAAAGGGAATGGAGGACAGAAAGCGTGTCAGCGCGTACCTTGCGGACAAGGGAATCAATGTCATCCTGTCCAGCCCCTATAAAAGAGCGGTGGACACGGTAAGCCATTTCGCGGAAAGCCGGAAGCTCCCTGTCCGTGTTGCGGAGGACTTCCGGGAAAGGAAAGTGGACAGCGGATGGATCGAGGACTTTGACGGCTAAGCTGTTGACGCATGGGGATTTATGTGCATCAGCGCCGGTTGCCCCGCAAAGGGGCGAGGCGCTGGCACTTTAATTAAAGGGGCTGTCTCACTAAAGAAAAATTGCACAAATAAAAGAACTGTCATTCC
>JAEDNR010000049.1 GCA_016302405.1 Oscillospiraceae bacterium | reverse complement strand
AGAATGGCGTGGTGCTCCATGGCGGTGGTGATGATGTGCTTTCCCCGCTTGCCCAGCCGCTTGACGGTGCCGAAAAGTGCCCAGTTGTCCGCTTCTGTGCCTCCGGAGGTAAAAAATACCCGGTCCGGCTCCGCGCCCAGAGCGGCTGCTACCTGCTTCCTGGCAGCGCGCAGGTCGTGGGCGGCGTCGATGCCGAAGCCATAGAGGGCGCTGGGATTGCCCCACTGCCGGGTCAATGCCTGATTGACTGCTTCCACCGCCTCCGGACAGGGCTTGGTGGTGGCGGAATTATCCAGATAAATCATATGATTTCTCCCTTGTTGGTATAAAAGCAGCTTTTGCTGCCTGTTGTTATTCAAAAATCTGCTCTTTCTGAGAAAGGCTTATGGTGACCGTAGTGCCCACGCCCGGCGTGGAGCGGATGGAAATTCCGTGGCCCAGAGCATCGCAGATCCGGCGGCAGAGGTACAGGCCCAGGCCGCTGGCCCGTTTGTCCGTGCGGCCGTTGTAGCCGGTGTAGCCTCTTTCAAAGATCCGGGGAAGATCCTCTGGGGCAATGCCGATTCCGGTATCTGTGATAGTCAGGTCATTGTTATCCTGAAACCGGATGGTGATGCACCCTGCGGGAGTGTATTTTATGGCGTTGGACAGAAGCTGCTCGATGACAAAGGACAGCCACTTTTCGTCAGTGACGACCAGGGTCTGCCGGGAGACATAGTCCAGGCGGATGCCCTTGGAAATAAACTGGGGAGCGAATTTCCGGATTGCCCCGCGTACCACTGCGTCCACATCCGTCTGCCGGAATACATAGTCGGTGGAATCGGAATCCAGCCGCTGGTAGGTCATCACCATCTGTACATACTGCTCCACCCGGAACAGCTCCTCCGACAGCTGGCGGGACACGGGAGAATCCTCCTTTTCCAGCAGCAGCCGCATGGAGGCAATGGGGGTCTTGATCTGGTGGACCCAGGTGGTGTAGTAGTCCATACTGTCGGCAAGCTTCCGACTGATTTCTCCCGCCCGGGCTTCCTCCCGCCGGGACAGGGCGGCGATGATGCCGTGGTAGTCCCGGTCCGTCTGGGTGTCAAAAGCTTCCAACTGGTGCAGAAGGCTATCCGGCAGGGCGGCAAGCGCTTCCAGGGTGCGGTGCTTCCTGCGGGACAGGATAAGACGCCGGATACCGCTTAGAAGCAAAATCCCCGCGCACAGAAGGCAGGGGTATATTACAGCGCCAATGGGCAGGTCATACAGCGCGAAAACCAGAGCAAAGATGCCGGAACAGAGAATCAGCAGTACCAAGGGCCGGCAGTTTTCCCGAAACCATTGTCTCATGGCAGCCCTCCGCTAAACGATCACATAGCCCACGCCGAAGCGGGTCTGGATAAAGTCCGACAGGCCGATGGCCTCCAGCTTTCTGCGAAGCCTTCCCACGTTCACCGTCAGGGCGTTTTCGTCCACAAATTCATCGGTCTGCCACAGCGCCTCCATGAGCTTCTCCCGGCTGACGGTCCTGCCCCGGCTGCGCATAAGCACCAGCAGAATCCGAAATTCGTTTTTTGACAGGGTGATCTCCCGGTCACCGTAGCGCAGGGTGCCGTCCCCGGTGTTCAGCACGGCCCCCCGGTGCTCCAGAATGGGCACGCTTTCCCCAAAGGCGTAGGCCCTGCGCAGCAGCGCCTGGATCTTGGCAATGAGCACGCTGCTGTCAAAGGGCTTGGCGATAAAATCGTCGGCGCCGGTATTCATAGCCATGATGATATTCATATTGTCCGAGGCGGAGGAAAGAAACAGAATGGGAACCTTGGAGACCTTCCGGATTTCGGTACACCAGTGGTAGCCGTTCATAAAGGGCAGCCCGATGTCCATGAGCACCAGGTGGGGAGAGTACTTCGCGAATTCCGCCATCACATCTCGGAAATCACGGACGCAGCTTGCTTCCATCCCCCAGGCGGCTACAGCTTCGGCTACGCCCCGGGCGATCCCGGCATCGTCTTCCACAATGAGAATCCGGTACATATTTCCCCTCCTTTGAACGGTTTATTTTGGGAGTATTATATCATTTTTTCCCCCCATTGCAAGTACGGGGAAAAAAGGATTGCGCGAAAGTGAAAAAAGAGGTATAATGCAGCGGCAAAGGGAAAAGCCCCGAAATATGGGGCCAGGTTATGCGCTTGAAATGGATTGCGCTATGATAAGAAGGTGGGTCCTTTGATACAGGCAGACGAAAAATTGTTTTCCACAAGGGCGCTGGTGCGGCTGATCATTCCGCTGATCATTGAGCAGAGCCTTGCTATCCTGGTGGGCATGTGCGACGGCATTATGGTGTCCTCCGTGGGAGAAGCCGCCATATCCGGCGTGTCATTGGTGGATATGATCAACAATGTGGTGCTGAACCTGTTTGCCGCCCTGGCAACCGGCGGCGCGGTGGTTACGAGCCAATATCTGGGAGCCCGGAACCGGAATGCCGCCCGGGATTCCGCCGGGCAGCTTGTCACCATGGCCCTTTTCTTTGGCCTTTTGGTAATGGCGGCCTGTCTGGTGTTTGCCCACGGACTTTTAAAGCTGTTCTTCGGCTCCATTGCTGACGATGTGATGGCGGCGGGGCTTACTTATTTCCGGATCACCGCTCTGTCCTTTCCCTTTATCGCCCTGTATAACGCGGGAGCGGCTATTTTCCGCAGCGTGGGTAACAGCAAGCTGTCCATGAAGGTCAGCATGCTCATGAATCTACTGAATGTTGGGGGCAACGCCCTGTGCATTTATGGCCTGAAAATGGGGGTTGCCGGTGTGGCGGTGCCGACGCTTGTGTCCCGGGCAGTGGCGGCAGTGGTAATCCTCAGCCTTGCCGCCGGAAAGGGACAGGAGCTTGCCATTAGCCGGGGGAATCTGCTCCCCCTGCGTCCCAAAATGATGGGCAAGATCCTGCATATCGGGATCCCCTCCGCTTTTGAAAACAGCCTGTTCCAGCTGGGGCGGGTGATTGTGGTCAGTATGATTGCCCTGTTCGGCACCAGCCAGACCTCCGCCAACGCCGTCGCCAACAACCTGGATGCGGTGGGCGTGATCATCGGTCAGGCCATGGGCCTTGCCATGGTGACCGTGGTGGGCCGCTGCATTGGAGCGGGGGATACCAAGCAGGCGGAGTACTACACAAAGAAGCTGATGCTGTGGGTGTACCTGTACCAGGGCGCACTGAACATTATTCTGATGATTTTTGTGGGTCCGCTGATCGGGCTGTACCGCTCGCTGTCTCCCGAGACGGTGGCCCTTGCCCGAATTCTGGTCCTTACCCATCAGGGCTTTGCCGTGTTGTTGTGGCCGGCGTCCTTTGTCCTGCCCAATGCCCTGCGGGCAGCCAATGACGTGCGCTTTACCATGGTGGTTAGCATTGCTTCCATGGCCATTTTACGGGTGGGCGCTTCCTGGGTTCTGTGCGTCCATTTCGGAATGGGCGCCGTGGGCGTCTGGATTGCTATGGTGCTGGACTGGATCTGCCGTACCGCCTTCTTTGTGGGACGGATGGTAAGCGGAAAGTGGAAGACAAAATATGCCTTCGGGTAACAGGAGTTTTATGAACATAAGAAAATTTGTTGTTTTTGATGTGGAGACACCCAATTCCCGAAATCACCGGATGAGCGCCATCGGCGTTTCGGTGGTGGAGAACGGGCAGATCGTAAAGGAATGGGGCACGCTGGTGAACCCGGAATGCCACTTTGATGACTTCAACATTGCCCTCACCGGCATTACCCCGGAAATGGCGGCAGCGGCTCCCACGTTTCCGGAAATCTGGGAGCGGCTGCGGCCCGACTTTGACGGTGGGGTGCTGGTAGCCCACAACGCCCCCTTTGATATGAGCGTCCTGTGTAAGTGCCTGCGGGATTACCGCATTTACTGGAAAAAAGAGGCAGTGTACGCCTGCACCTGCCGGATGGGAAGGCATTGCTATCCTGATCTCCAAAACCACCGCCTCAATACCCTGTGCAGCCGGTGCGGCATCGAACTGGAGCACCACCGGGCGGAAAGCGACAGCTCTGCCGCGGCAAGGCTGCTGCTTGACTACCTGGGGAAGGGCCTCAATGTAGCGCCTTTTCTTCGGCGCTACGATCTCACCATTGGAAAAACTTTCCCCTATTAACCTGACCACCCCGGCCGCAAATCGGTCGGGGTGGTTTTGTACACTGGTTCAGACCTGCACAGGACATTCGGCCATTGCGTAATCCGGCCGTCCGTAGCCCGCGATGACGGGGGAATCCAGAGGGTAATGCTTTTCCCGTACACAGCCGCCGTTGGCAACCACACCGGGCTCCGAGGAGGTGTTGCCCTCCACGGTATGTACCATCCCGTCCTTTACCCCGGTGACGATCCCGGTGTGGCAGACCTTCCCGTCGGTCTGGAAGAAGATCTGATCCCCTGGTTCCGGTTGGGAAAAGAAACGCCCTTCCTGTTGGTAATACGCCATGGAGTACCGGCAGCCTGCCCCTTTGCTGTTTTTCGGCTGGCACAGGAGAGTTCTGGCCATGGCTTCGCCGTAGGCTGTGACAAAGCACCAGTCTACAAACACATCACACCAGGGATAGCCCTGCTTGCTGCCGTTGTAGAATCTGGAAATAGCGTCCATGTCCCGGGCGTATTTTGTAAAGTTGGCGCTTCCGGCGCTGGTTTCTTTTTCATCCAGGGCTTCGGGGGTGTCCTTTTCCAGATACCCGACCTCGCCCAGGGCGATTTCCACAGCTCTGTGCATACAATTTCCTGCCTTTTTCTTTATTTAGTATTACGATTCAATACCTGCATTATCTGTAGTAAATGTTCGTTTAATTGACAATTGATAATGGAAAATTGACAATTAAGGAATCCCTTCGGGATGATTTTAAATAAATAATCCGGGCAAAAACAGTCGAAATTATTTCAAAATTGTCCCGTAGGGACACAATAATTGTCAACTGTCAATTGTCAATTGTCAATTCGGCGAAGCCGCTAAACGATCATTTAGCTGCTTATCCCGGGCGGGACTGAATGTTATCCATTATGAATCGGATAGGAAGAAAAGTCAATACCGTTCCTGTCTTGTGCCGCTGACGATGCTGTAATAGGCACCGGCGGTAAACCAGTAGATGATGATATAGAACACGCCGAAGACGGCAAAGGCGGCCAGGGTCGTCAGAATCATCAGAATCAGATTCTTCATACCGAACATCCGAAGCATCAGCCACACCATGGGAAAAGCGAAGGCCATGTGCAGCCCCGCAAACAGCAGCGGAGCGAAAAACACGGTGAGCACCTGGGAGTTAATGCTTCTGCGAATATCCTGCCTCGTCATGCCGACCTTCTGCATAATGGAGAATCTGGCCTGATCCTCATATCCCTCGGAGATCTGCTTGTAGTAGACGATGAGGGCGGCAGCAAAGAGGAAGACGATGCTCAGCACAATGCCAATAAAAAACAGGCTGCCGTAGAGCATATAAAAATCCCGCCGCGCTTCCGCTTTGCATGCTACCCGGCAGCCGTAGCCGTTCTCCATCAGAAAATCCACGGTATGCAGCGCATCCTCCTGGGCCTGGAACGCCTGCATTTTTTCCGCGTCACTGCAGTCCAAATCGTAACCGTAGCACCAGCGAAGATCCAGGACAGGCTCGCCGTCCTCAAATTCCATGTCGGCCATGGGGAGTACCTGGTCCCAGTCGGAAACCACCAGAAGCAGGGAGGGAATGATGCTTCCCATACTTTCCCCGATGGGAGGGAAGTCGACGCTGCCCTCCGGGATCTGGAAAGTGAGGGGGCCTATGTTCACCGAATCCGGTGTGTAGGAACAATTAAGAGCGGAAAGATACGCTTCTCCGGGAGCGGGGGAGAGGTTCGCACCCATGAGGGTATTGTAGTCCCGGGCGGAGAGAAAATAGATGACGCGGATATGCGCGTAGGGGTCACCTCCTGTGGCGGAAGTGTCTGTGGCAATAAATGCGGAGCTGATCGGCTGGAAGCTGTCTTCGTCCTGAAGTCCCAGAACCATTGCATACCGGAAGTCCAGCAGGTTCTCCGGGACAACACCGCTGTCACGGAGGCTCTTTTCGTAGGCTTGCCGTACAAGTCCAATATGGTCTTCGTCAAATTCCGCTGCCGTATCCAGCTTCAGGTCAATTTCGTTGTCCCTGGGGTAGCGGGCCCGGAGGCTGTCCTCTGCCCCAATGTACAGGCTGGAGGAAGAGGAGATCATCACAAGCACCATGGTGGACAAAATACAGATGGAGGCAAGGCCCGCACCGTTGCGCTTCATCCGGTAGGCCATGGTGGATACGGATACAAAGTGGTTTTTCTGGTAGTAGTATTTTTTGTTCTTCTGCAAGCTTCGGCACAAGGTTACGGAGCCGGAAATGAACAGCAGGTAGGTTGCTATGATGACCAGAATTACCAGCAGGAAGAAAACGCCCACCGCCATACTGGGATTTTTAATGGTTGCGGCGAAGTAGTAGGCGATCCCCAGCATCACAATCCCTGCAAGGGCAAGAAGCCAATTCCCTTTGGGCGGCTTTTCTCCCACGGTTTCGCTTTTCAGCAGGGCCAGAGGGTCGGAGCGGTACACCGTCCACAGGGATTTGAAAAGCAGAAGAAGGAAGATGCAGCCGAACATGATGACAGTGTCTGTTACGCACTCAGCCGACAGGGTGATCCGGTAGTCCACCTGGCCGTGCACGATTTTAAGAAGCAGCAGTTCGGCAAGCTTGGAAAGAGCGATGCCCACAGTAAGTCCCAGCACGATGCTGATGACGGCGGTTAATAATGTCTCCCAGGTCAGAATCCTGGCAATGGCGGGCTTTCCCATGCCCAGTACATGGTACAGGCCAAACTCCTTGTTTCTCCGGCGAATGAGGAAGGAATTGGTGTAGAGAAGAAAAATGACAGCAAAAATAGCGATCACGAATACACCCAGACCCAGGATCGCTTCCATGGTTCCGCCGCCCTTCATTTCCCGGAGGGTGGGGGAGAAGCTGAGGGAGTGGATGATATAGTACATGGTTACCATGCCGATGCAGGTGCCGATGTAGGGGAAATACAGCTTGCTGTTTTTCCGGATGCCGGTGACGGCCAGCCGGGGATAGAGTGCGGTCATCCTTCCTCCCCTCCCGTCTGCAGCAGGGTCAGGGTATCGGAGATCCGCTGGTACAGCTGCTCATGGGAGCTCTCTCCCCGGTAGAGTTGGTGAAATACCTGTCCATCCTTGATGAACAGCACCCGGTCGGCACAGCTTGCGGCTTTGACGGAGTGGGTGACCATGAGTACGGTCTGACCGCCGTCGTGGACCCTGCCGAAGACCCGCAGCAGCTCGTCGGAGGACTTGGAATCCAGAGCGCCGGTGGGCTCGTCTGCCAGGATCAGCCGGGGCTTCATAATAAGAGCCCGGGCCACGGCTGAGCGCTGCTTCTGCCCGCCGGAGACTTCGTAGGGATATTTTTTCAATAGATTCAGGATGCCCAGCTTCGCGGCAATGGGCTCCAGAGCGTCCTGCATTTGGGGGTAGGGGATCCCTGCCAGCACCATGGGGAGCAGGATGTTATCCTCCAGGGTAAAGGTGTCCAGCAGGTTGAACTCCTGAAACACAAACCCCAGATTGTCCCGCCGGAACGTAGTCAGGTCCTTTTCCCGGACGGATGCCACATCCCGGCCATCCAGAATGACCTGGCCGGAGGTGGGCCGGTCCAGAGCGGCGAGGATGTTTAAGAGGGTGGTTTTGCCGGAGCCGGACTCACCCATGATGGCGACGAATTCCCCGTCCTCAATGGTGAAATTCACATCCCGCAGGGCTTCCACGCTCTGACCGCCGAAGCGGGAGGTGTAGACCTTTTTCAGATGGGATACGATCAGAAGACTCATTTTTCATTTCCTCCCCGGGTGGCGATTTTATTCCGCAGCAAAAGTGCCGCGATGAGAAGCAGAATTAAGAGTAGGGTGTTCTTTGACATAGCACGTTTTTCCTTTCTTTCGGATACGGTGCTATGATACCATGGGCTTGCCCTTTGCTTCCATCGCTTCTTCTTACATCTTCCGGGGAAAAACGAACAGCTCTGTCACATTTGGTTATTTCCCTACACAGAACCGTTCAAAGATCCTTGCGGTTATATCCTCCCGCACCGTGGCACCGGTAACTTCCCCCATGGCTTCCATGGCTTCTTCCACGTCGGTGAGCACCGCGTCGGGGGTCTGCCCCAGCTTCAGACCCTGCATAGCCCGGAGCATGGATTCATAGGCCCTGCGGCAGGCGTCATACTGCCTTGGGTTTGTGAGGATGGAGCCGTCGCAGGGAACCTGTCCGGCAAAAAGAACATCCACCGCGTCTCTCAGCTGCTCCAAGCCATCGCCTGTCACGGCGCTTACGGGGATGACGGTCATAAAGGGCAGATCACTGGGCGCTACGGCGCTGCCAAGGTCGGATTTATTGATAAGAGCCACGGCGTTGGGAGCATCCAGGCACAGATTAATGATCTGCCGGTCTTCATCCGTCATGGGCACGGAGCCGTCACACACGAAAATTGCAAGGTCCGCTTCCTCCAAAGCCCTGCGGGAACGTTCCACACCCATGGCTTCCAAAGCGTCCTGGGTTTCCCGGATTCCGGCGGTGTCCGTCAGCCGCAGGCGGGTGGAGCCCACCATCACGGTTTCCTCCACGGTGTCCCGGGTGGTGCCGGGAATGTCCGTGACGATCACCCGGTCACAGCCAGCGAGGGCGTTTAAGAGACTGGATTTTCCTACGTTGGGCCGTCCCACAATGGCGGCGGAAACGCCCTGCCGGAGAATCCGCCCCTGCCCGTAGGTCTGCAGAAGATCATAAAGCGCTTTCGCGTCTTTCCGGAGGGTGCCGCTGTAATTTTCCAGGCCAAAATCGTCAATGTCCTCGTCCGGATAGTCCAGTACCGCGTGAAAATGGCTGCAAATATCCACCAGGCTGTCATAGATGGGGGCAAGCTTCTTTTGCAGACGCCCTGCCACCTGTCCGGCGGCATTGGCGGCGGCATCGGCGGTGTCCGCCTCAATGAGGTCAATCACGGCTTCCGCCTGGGTCAGGTCCAGCTTCCCGTTCAGGAAAGCCCGCTTGGTGAATTCTCCCCGCTGAGCAGGCCGCGCCCCTGCCAGATACAGGGCCTCGAGCCCAGCAGCCAGTACAGCGGGGGAGCCGTGGCAATGAAATTCCACGGTGTCCTCGCCGGTGTAACTGTGGGGCCCCCGGGACACCACAGCCATGCACTGGTCTATGACCCTGCCCTGCTTGTCGTGGAGGGAGCCTATACTCAGACGCCGGTCCGGCAGATCGGACAGAGTTTTTTTGTTAGTTAAGGTAAACACCTTATCCGAAATGGCAATGCAGTCATCCCCGGAAAGCCGGAGGATGCCGATGGCGGAAACCTGATTGCCTGTGGATACGGCAGCGATGGTGTGTGACATGGGAAGTCTCCTTTGTGGGCTGAATGAAAATTGGCAGCTATATGGTAGCGGTTAGGGAAAGACAGCTAAATGATCGTTTATATGACCAATGCGATTCGATAGCTGCACTGGCGCGGGAATCTCCGACGTACAGCAGGGTACTAATCAATTAAGATGTCATTCCGAACCAGTCCTCAGACTGGTGTGGGAATCTCCCTCGTCATTGAGACCACTTTCTTCTTTCGATGGGGATTGCCACACCAGCGTGCGCGCTGGTTCGCAATGACCGGGAATTCGATTGTTCGCTGTTAGTGCGCTAAACGATCATTTACCAGGAGAAATAGAACCAAAGGGACGTAGCCTTTGCTGTCCGCGTCCTCCGGACGCATATCCCGGATTTCCAGGTTCATAAGGCTTCCTCCAGAAAATCCAGGGGATCCCCTTTGGTCGCAATAAAGTGCATCAGCATGTAGGCGCAGGGGAGGGCCACGTTTTCCTCCCGGAGGATACGGCGGCATTCCGTCCGGTCAGCAATGACTACCTGAATTTCCTCACTGGCCTCCTGATGGCAGTTGGTGGGTTCGCCGCTGCAATAGCCGAACACGGTTCCGCAGCTTTCGTCGGTCATGCCCACGCTCATGAAAAAGGGCTTGGACCGGCTGCCGGCTTCTATTGGTGTGAAGGAAAGCCCGGTCTCCTCGAACATTTCCCGGATGCCGGATTGCAGCAGGTCCTCTCCCGGCTCCACCAGTCCGGCGGGGAACTCATAGACAAAGCCCCCGATAGGATAGCGGTATTGCCGGATCAGCACCACCCGGTCCTTTTCCGGACCGTAAACACCGTACAGAATCACGCCGTCAGGCTTGTTGTGGTGTGTAACGGCCTTCAGGGTTTCCGGATTCGGATTCCGGGACGCCATATAATAGGGGGTTGCCCGGCCGTCCCGGTGGATGGCTTCCAGTTCATAGAGGTTCAGAAAACGGTTGTCCGTCCTTTTTTGAATCTTGCCCACGCTGCTCATATACATTCCGACCTTTCCTTTACTGCAAGGGAATCTCTGAATAAATCGTCTGGGGCTTACGCAGCGGATCTTTTTCTTCCTCAGCGCAGTTTGGAAAATCGGAAATACATACAGTATTCCTCGATTTTCCAGGCTTTCTGAGAAAGCAAAATCTCTCGCTGCCAGCTCTCGCCAATTTAATCAGAGCTTCTCTGGTGCTGCTACTATAGCATTTTTTACGCAGAAATGCAATCCCACTGTCATATTCCGGTTCATTCCGGGAATAATCTTCCTGAAATCATTTTGGGAGGAAGTCCGCCATGGAAAAAAAGTATCCCGGGGCTGTGACGGATGAAAACATCCGGGCCATATTTGAAAACGCGGGGGACTTTATTGTCCGGAAGCTGCAATGCTCCGGACATACCCTCTATGCCTATGCCATTGACGGCCTGATCTCCGGGGCGGATACCTCGGAGTATGTCATCCGTCCAATCTCCGACAACCTGTCCGGCAGCACCATGCAGGCGCTTTATGAGCAGGCTTTGGCGGGAAGTATTTATAATAGTGTGGCGGATCCCTGTGAGGACCTGGATACCGTCGCATTGAAGTTGGTTAACGGCTTCTGCGTGGTACTGTTTCCCGGCGCGGGGGCCATCGCCTTTGAGGTCAAAACCGGAGAGAAGCGGGGCCTGTCCGCCCCGGAGGTGGAAAACACCGTCAAGGGCCCCAAGGATGCGTTTACGGAAACGGTGCGCACCAATACCAGCCTGATCCGGCGGCATCTGCGGTCTCCCGACCTGCGGCTGGAGGAAACAAAGGTGGGCCGCCGAAGCCTGACCAATGTGACGGTGGCCTGGATCAAAGGGATCACGGACCCGTCTTTGGTGGAGCGGATGAAAAAACGGCTGGACACCATCGACATTGACGGTTTTCTTTCCCCTTCCGCCGTGGAGGAATACGTCACCGGCTCCCGGGCGACCGCCTTCCCCTTAATGCGCTACACCGAGCGGGCGGATACCTTCTGCGGCGGTCTGCTGGAGGGGCGGGTGGGACTGCTGGTGGACGGCCTGCCCCTGGGGTATCTGGCGCCTGCGGAGTTGGGGTATCTCATGGACAGCCCGGAGGACCGGGGCAGGGACTATGTTTCCGCCTCCTGCATCCGCATTTTGCGGTACGGTGCGCTGCTGATAAGCCTTCTGCTGCCTGGCTTCTATATATCTATGGCAGTTTTTCACCAGGAGATGATTCCCCTCCCATTGCTGCGGTCCATCATTGAGAGCAAAGAAAACGTGCCCTTTTCCACGGTGCTGGAGGTGCTGGGACTGCTGGCTGCCTTTGAGCTGCTTCAGGAATCCGGCATCCATCTGCCCCAGGCCGTTGGCCAGTCGGTGTCCATCATCGGCGGCATTGTGGTGGGGACTGCGGCGGTGGAGGCGAGGCTGATTTCTCCGGCAGCCCTGATCGTTGTGAGTATTGCCGGCGTCTGCGGCTTTGTGCTGCCCAACCGGGATCTGGCAAATGCCATCCGGGTGTGGCGGTTTGCCATCGCGGTGCTGGGCGCTGCCGCCGGGCTGTTCGGTGTTACGGCGGGGCTGATCGGGCTGACTGTGCATCTGGCGGGGCTTCGCTGCCTGGAAGTAGCGTATCTGGCACCGTTTCATGAGACCGGGGACAGTACCATCCTCCGGTATCGCCTGGTCCTGAGAAAATTCCGTCCGCTGCGGCTGCATCCACTGGATGGGAGGAATCAAAAATGAAGCAATGGCCTGTTATGGCCGCGACGGCGGTACTGATTCTCGTGCTGTCTCCTTTTCAGGGAACGGACATTGGAAAACTGCGACCTGCCCAGTGGGTGTACCTGTCCCGGCAGGAAGATACTGTGGCGCTGGAAACGGATATGGGTGACCGGGGCGAAGGAGCGGATGTGATTTCCGCTTTGGAGGATCTGCGCCGGAGCGCGCCGGGAGAACTTTTTTTGGAAACGGCGGATTACGCGCTGATTTCCCGGGAGGCGCTGGAGGACTTACCCCAGCTGCGAAGCGTATTGCGCTCCGGGGTGGAAGTGTGCCTTACGGAGGAAAAGCCGGATGAAACGACAGCGGCGTACCTCCGGGCGCATAACCCGGGCCTGACCCTGCGGGGGTTCTTTTCCGGAGAGGGAGAGCTTCCGGTGCTGGATGCGGAAGAGGGGAGATGGATGCTTGTTGGCGGACAAAAGGAATAGAGCCGTTTGGTTCCTTGCGGCGCTGGCTGTGCCGGTGATGCAGGCCGCATCCGGGTGTTCCTGGCTGACCGCTGCCGCATTGGGGGTTCTGTGCCTGGGGGTATGCGCAGGCGTGGAAGCACTGGACGTGCCGGAAGTCAAGTGGCTCAACGTGGCACGGTGGGTTTGGCTGACGGTAATTCTGAGCGCGGCGCTGCAGTGGACGCTGTACTGCTGGCCATCGGATTCACCCGTAATTCCGGGAACGATTCTTCTGCTTGCTGCCTGGACGGCAGCGGGCGGTGAGGAACAAAGTCTGCGTGCCGGAAATCTGATGCGTTTTTTTCTCATTGGCCTGCTGGGAGCGGTTCTGCTGTCCGGTGTCTGGGATATGCGGACGCAGAACCTTCGCCCAAACTGGCGGATGGACAATGCGGATTTGGTGACGGTGCTTTTGCTGCCGGCGGCAGGTGTTTGCCTGGGCGGTAAGGGCGCGGGGACAAAGCTTTTTCTGCTGGCTCTGACAATAGGGGTATCGGCGGTAGTGACCGGGGTTCTGTCGGGCCCCTTTGCGGCAGCGCAGAATTCGGCAATTTACGAGCTGAGCAAAAGCGTGAGGCTCCTGGGCGTGGCGGAGCGCTTTGAAAGTCTGGCAGCAGCAGGTATGACACTGGGCTATTATGTGTTTGCCTGTTGGTGCTTAAATCTGTGCGGAAATTGGGGAAAAAGCGTGACGGGAGCGCAAACAGCCTGGCCTGTGTGGCTGACCGCCTCGGCTTCGTTCGCCGGATTCTTCTTAAAATGGACGAAAACCGGCAGTTTTGTCCCTGCGGGAACGGTGATAATGTTCGTATTCGCACCTTTGACAGCGGCTCTGATTGGGAAATGGAAAAAAAGAAAAAAGAATTTAAAAAAATCATAAAAAAGCGCTTGACAAATAAAGAAGCGCATGGTATTATATGCAAGCTGACCGCGAGGGAAGCGCCTGTACCTTGTAAATTGAAT
>JAEDNR010000048.1 GCA_016302405.1 Oscillospiraceae bacterium | reverse complement strand
GCTCCGGCGAGGGCAGCGGCTCCGGCGAGGGCAGCGGTTCCGGCGAGGGCAGCGGTTCCGGCGAGGGCAGCAGCTCCGGCGAGGGCAGCGGTTCCGGCGAGGGCAGCAGCTCCGGCGAGGGCAGCGGTTCCGGTGCGGGCAGCGGCTCCGGCGAGGGCAGCGGCTCCGGCGGGGAAAGCGGCTCCGGCGAACAGGGCGGTGATCCGCCGTCCAGTCCCTCCGCGCTGCCGGAGGAAAAGCCGGAGGAAGACCCTGAGCCTTTCCCGGTGAACCAGTGCTATATGATTATCAAGATCACCTCCGGGAATATGTCCAAGGGCTCCATCCTTACCTGGCAGGGCGTGTACCTGTCCCGGGTGCAGGGGGGCTTTACCCTGAAGTTCTTCAATGCCTCCGGCAATCTGGACTATACCCTGGCTCAGGAAAGCCAGGTGGAGCTTCCGGAGATCGACTTCGGCAGCGGCTATACCGCGGCCCAGATCTATCAGATGCGTCTGCAGCAGGAAAAGACCATTAAGGATACCGAATTCAAGATCAAGGTGGCGGAGGCCGAGTATAAGATCATGGAGCGGGAGATGTCCGACGGCAATGTGTACGCCGAGCTGGACGGCAAGGTGGTATCCTGCCTGACGGAAGAAGAGGCAAAAAGCCAGAACCAGCCGGTGCTGAAGGTCTCCGGCGGCGGCGGCTTCACTATCACCGGCGCCGTCAGCGAGCTGCTGAAGGATCAGCTCACCATCGGCCAGGAGGTCACCATCAACGACTGGAACTCCGGTATGAGCTATGTGGGTTCAATCACCTCTGTGGGCGATTTCCCCACCTCCAATAATTTCTACAGCGGCATGGGCAACACCAACGTGTCCTACTATCCCTTTACCGTGTTCGTTGACGAGAGCGCGGACCTGCGGGAAGGGGATTATGTAAACATGCAGTTCTCCACTGCTGGTGCCCAGAACGGCATCTATCTGCAAAACCCCTTCCTCCGCACGGAGAAGGGCAGAAGCTATGTGCTGGTCATGGGCGAGGACGGCCGGCTGGAGCAGCGGTTTGTCACCACCGGAAAGTCCCTGTGGGGCAGCTACACCGAGATTCTGGATGGACTTACCGTGGATGACCGGGTGGCCTTCCCCTACGGCAAGAATGTGAAGCCCGGGGCCAAAGCGGTGGACGGCGACATCAGCGACCTTTACCAGTAAGGAGGGAAGAATATGGTTGAGAATATCCGGCTTGCCCTCCAGGGCGTTTGGAGCCATAAGCTTCGCTCCGTACTGACCATGCTGGGCATCATTATCGGCATCGCCGCCATCATTACCATCGTGTCCACCATTCAGGGCACCAACGAGCAGATCAAGGAAAACCTGATTGGCGCGGGAAACAACGTGGTGACGGTGCAGTTAAACCAGGATGGAAACCCCTACGACCTGTCCTGGAGCCCCATTCCCACCGGGGTGCGGACCATCACCGAGGAAACCCGGCAGGAGCTGGAAAAACTGCGGGGTGTGGAGCGTGTTTCCCTGTACTGCGAGCGGAATTACTCCGACGGCAACTACTATCTGAATACCGACTTCAACGGCAGCCTGCGGGGCGTTGACGAAAACTACCTCAGCGTCTACGGCTACCGGGTGAAGTCCGGCCGGGGCTTTACCCAGAAGGATTTCACCGAGTACCGGAAGGTGGCCCTGGTGGATGCCAAGGCGGTAAGCAACCTCTTTGGCGGGGAGAACCCGGTGAACAAGAATCTGGAGCTGCAGGGTGAGGTATTCACCGTTGTGGGTGTTGTGACGCTGTCCGAGGACTTTACCCCCACGATCAACTCCATGAACGATTATTTGATGTACGCGGATACTTCCTCGGGCACCATCTATGTGCCCCTGACGGTCTGGCCCTCCATCTACCAGTTTGACGAGCCCCAGAGCGTAGCCATCAAGGTGGACTCCACCGACTCCATGACCTCCGCCGGAAAGAGCGCGGCGGACCTGCTGACGGACAAGCAGATCATGGGGACGAACAGCAAGTTTGACTACCGCAGCCAGGATATGCTGGAACAGGCCCAGCAGCTGCAGCAGATGAGCCAGGCTACCAATACCCAGCTGATCTGGATTGCCAGCATCTCTCTGCTGGTGGGCGGCATCGGTGTTATGAACATCATGCTGGTGTCCGTCACCGAGCGGACCAGCGAGATCGGCCTGAAAAAGGCCATCGGCGCCAAGAAGCGGCGGATCCTGATGCAGTTTCTGACGGAGGCGGCAGTGCTTACCAGCATCGGCGGCCTTGTGGGCGTAGTCTCCGGTATTGCCATGGCGGAGCTGATCTCCCGGATGATGCAGATTCCGGTTTCCATCAGCATTCCCGCTATTGCCATCGCGGTGGTGTTCTCCACCCTGATCGGCGTGGTGTTCGGCCTGCTTCCTGCCACCCAGGCGGCAAACCTGAACCCTATCGAGGCCCTGCGCCGGGAATAATCCTTTCGTGTAAAATACAAGGGACGTTTTTTCCGCCCCTTGTATTTTTTTGCCGTTTGTGGCATAATAAAGCAAAATAACCGGGGATACGATGTGACAGACAAATTGGAATTTAATTGACAATTGACAATGAACAATTGATAATTAAGGAATCCCTGCGGGATGATTTAAAATAAAAAGGATTTGGACGAAAACAATCGCGATTATTTCAAAAATCGTCCCGTAGGGACACAATAATTGTCAACTGTCAATTGTCAATTGTCAATTCGGCGAAGCCCGTAAACGCCCTGTATTGGAGGTAATGATATGAAGTATATCCAATGGCTGCCGGTTTTGCTGCTGGCCGTGCTGCTTTGTGGCTGTGCCAAGGAGGCGCCGGTTCCGGAGACCACCGCGCCGCCGGTTGTGGAAAAGCTGACGCTGGTGGTAACGGAGGAAGATATTCACCGCCTGGAAGAATATCCCGACCTGAAGGAGGTCAATTTCAGCAGCAGCACCTGCTACGAGGCGATCCGGAACTACCGGCTTTCCCACCCGGAGGTCAAGGTGACCTATACCGTAGCGCTGGGCGACCGGGCCGCGGTGTCCTCCACCCGGGAGCTGACGCTGAAGCCGGGGACATTTGATTATGAGACACTGAAGCAGAACCTGCGGTACCTGCCGGAGCTCTACTACCTGTGTTTTGAGCAGATGGAATTGACACCCGAGCAGTTCGGGGTGCTGGCGGAAATGTACCCGGATCTGAATTTGGATTATACCGTGACGGTGGGCGATATGGTCTGCGGCAGCGGCACCGATACCCTGGATTTAAGCTGGGTGGAGCCGGAGCAGGTGGACGCGGTGGCGGCGAAAATCTCGCTGCTTCCGGGCCTTTCCCAGGTGGAAATGATGGCGGGAGAAGAAAGCCGCCTGGATATTGACGATGTGGTGAAGCTTCAGGAGGCAGCGCCCCAGGCCACGTTCCACTATACCTTTACCCTCTTTGGAAAAACCGTGACCACCACCGACGAAGAGATTTACTTCCAGTACCAGCGGATCGGCGACAGCGGGGAAGAAGAGCTCCGCCGGGCGCTGAAGCTGCTGCGGGGCACCCGGGTGGTGCTGGATACCTGCCATTTTTCCAACGAGGTCCTGGCCCAGGTCCGGGAGGACTACCGGGAGAATGCCAAGGTTGTGTGGCGGGTCCGGTTCGGTAAGGACGGATGCTGCCTGACGGACCGGGAGGTCATCCGGGCGGTGTACGGGCTGACCGATTCCAACAGCAAGAACCTGATGTATTGTGAGGATGCCCGGTTCCTGGACTTCGGCCACGACGAATACCTGACGGACGCCAGCTTTGTATCCTATATGCCCAAGCTGGAGGCGATCATCCTTTCCGGCAGCATGGTAAAGGACCTGACACCCTTTGAAAACTGCAAGGAGCTTACATTCCTGGAGGTTGCTTACTGCGGCTATCTGGAGGACCTGTCCCCCCTGGCAAACTGCCCGAAGCTTTCCAAGGTCAATGTGAGCTACACCAAGGTCAGTGACCTGTCAGCCCTGGACGATCTTCCCATGGACACCCTCTGCGCCACCTACAGCAAGGTTACAATGGAGGAGCAGACCCGGTTCCGGCAGCAGCACCCTGACTGCCAGGTCCAGTTCACGGGAGATAACCCCTATTCAAGTCCCTGGCGGTATATTGACGGCGGCTTCACGCCCAACGAATATTACGGTATGCTCCGGGAGGTTTTCGACTACGACCACGCCAAGAATACGACCTGGTGAGCGTTTTCCCCGGTTTCCCCCAAGGAAACCGGGGAAAAGCGTGCTTTTAGGGGTTGTCATCGTCTTTGCGGGTGTGGTAGAATAGAATTGAAAATTGACAATTGAAAATTGACAATTATGGTGCCCCTGACGCGGTAATCATATAAAATGCTTATCGGGTTAACATAGCTGTGCGGGAAATTGGTATATATAGAGCTGTTTGGTGAATGGTTTGCGGTCCGATGCGGTACACGGCAAGGGCTCCCCTGTGTAAGGGGAGCTGTCAGCGTAGCTGACTGAGGGGTTGTAACGGTAGATTTCCATATCTACCCATCGTCAGAACGGACAGTGTCCTTTGTGGTCTCTTTTCGCCGATTCGTCGTCAGTTTAAAACGTTTTGCTGCACAATCCCTCAGGCGCTTCACGCCAGCTCCCTTTACACAAGGGAGCCCTTGCCGTGTCCTATTTTCCACCCGCTCACCATTTATCAAACAGCTCTACAAATTCCAATTTTCCTATCTGCCGTTTTAGTCGAAACCACGAATTGTCAATTTTCAATTATTTCAAGGGGGGTATTGGTTTGAAGCGCATATTTGCCCTGCTGCTTTTCGCGGCGGTGCTTTCCGGCTGCGCCGGAGAACCGCTTGATGCCCAGCTGCCGGAGGAAAGCAGTCGCCTTACGGTCTGCACCTGCCTTCCGGAGGAAGTGTATGCCCCCCTGGTGCTGGAATTTGAGGATCGCACCGGCATCTGGACGGAGGTGGAGACCGGAACGGCTCCCGAGCTGCTGGACCGGTGCGCTGACGGCCGCTGCGATGTGCTTTTGGGCTGTGAGGCGGATCTGCTGGAATCGGCGGCAGGGGATTTTCTTTCCCTGTCCGGCCCCGGGGAGGCGCTGGATCCCATGTGTCCCCCCTCCGATACCTTTGCCCCTGTGAGCCTGCGGTCCCTGGTCCTTATTTACAATTCCAGGCTCATCCGCCAGAATTTTCCCACAGGCCTGCATAGCCTCCTGGAGGAAGCCTGGCGGGGGCAGATCGCCTTTGCCGATCCGGAAAACTCGGATTTCAGCCGGACGGCCCTGGCGGTGCTCCGGCAGGAAATGGGAGAGGAAGCCCTTTCCCGTTTCGCGGCAAATCTGAGTACGCTGCTGCCGGATACCCGGTCGGTGATCGAAAGTGTGGCGGACGGCAGCTTCTGCCTGGCCCTGGTCCCGGAGGATGCGGCGCTGCGGGCAGTGGCGGAGGGCGCGTCGCTGACGGTGGTTTACCCCAGTGAGGGTGTTTACCGCATTGCCTTATCTGCCGCCATACCGTCTGCCGCGCCCCACCCGGACAATGCCGCCGCCTTCCTGGCTTTTCTGCAGGGAGAGGATGCCCAGCGCTACAGCCTGGAAAAAAGCTTCCTGGATCCGGTGCTGGAAAGCCTGGGCAGCCCGGCGGGAAACGAGGTTTTCTTTGATGCCGCTGCCACGGGAAAAGCCCAGGCGTCCCTGATGGCCCTGTGGCGCGCCGGTTGGGAGGAAACGCCATGATCGATTGGATCCGTAAATCCTTCCGAAACCGGATTTTTGCCTCCGTTATGCTGATTACCCTGCTGCCCATTCTCCTGAGTAATATTCTGCTGCTGAGCTACCAGGTGCGGCAGACGGGCAGGGATCAAAGCCTTTCGGCGGAGGAAATGCTTACAGACAGCCATGACCGGCTGTGTGAGCTGACCGGTCAGATGAACCGGGTGGCCGAGACCCTGGCAAGAAGCACGGTGGTCCACAGCGTTCTGCGCCGGGGCAGCGGGGACTCCCGGATTCTCTATCAGGTTCTGTTCCGGGAAACGGAGGAACTGCGCCGTTACTGCCGGGTGGACATCTGCCTGCCCGACGGATCGCTGTGTGATTCTACGGAAACCACGGACCGGGGAAGCTTTCTTCCCTACTGGGGCGTGCTCCGCCGGGCGGGGCAGTCCGCTTCCCTTGCCTACCGCATCGGCGCCGAGGAAGACGCGGCCTTCCGGGCGGCCCGGGCGGTGCGCAGCTACGACGGCAGTATTCTGGGGTATATTGTCTTTACGGTGCGCCATGACGACCTGGATCATCTGTTTTCCGGGGCGCTGGGGGGCACCGAGGACCTGCTGCTTTTAACGCGCCAGTGGGAGCTGGCCTACGGCTCCCGGCCCGCGGCGGCGGAAAGCTGCGCCGCGTCCCTGCGGGTAAGGCTTCTTTCCGGGGAGGACACGGGGGTGGACGGTACCGGGGAGTGCCGGTACTATCTGATGGTGGATGACACCACCGGGATGACTCTGGTGCTCCGGCAGAGCCTGGTGTTTTCCGCTCCGGTCCTGGGGGCGTTCTACCTGACCAGTTTGATGCTGGGGCTTTTGAGTCTGGGGCTGTGCCTGCTGTGCGCCCGGTGGCTCAGCGGCAACCTGTCCGAGCCGGTGGACCGGCTGGGCCGGGCCATGGGCCGGGTCATGGAGGGGGACCTGACGGTGCAGCTGCAGACAAAACGGGTGGACGAGCTGGGAAAGCTTGCCCATTCCTTTAACCAAATGACCCGGGAGTACCGGGCCAATCTGGAGCGGTCCGTGGAGCACCAGCGGGAGCTGAACGAAACCCGGATCCGGATGATGCAGGCCCAGTTAAATCCCCATTTCCTCTACAACACCCTGGACTCCATGAAGTGGCTGGGGGTGACCCATCAGGTGCCCCAGATCGCGGAGCTGGCTACGGATCTTGCCGCCCTGCTCCGGTTCAGCATCTCCCAGGCGGAATTTGTCACGTTGGAGGAGGAACTGGAATTCATTGACCGGTATCTGGAGATCCAGTACATCCGGTTTGAAGACCGGTTTGCCTGTGAGATCGATGTGGAGGAACGGTTCCAGCACTGCGAGCTTCCCAAGCTGGTCCTCCAGCCTTTGGTGGAGAACGCCATCATCCACGGCGTAGCGGATCAGACCGAGGGCTACATCAAGATTACCGCCTGGGAAGAAACCGGAGACCTTGTTATCTGCGTCCAGGACAACGGCTGCGGCATCCCAACGGAAACCCTGGGGAAGCTCAAATCCGGCGGGGAGCCGGGGAAGCACCTGGGGCTATACAATGTGAATCAGATCCTGCGGCTTCACTATGGGCAGGGCTACGGTGTCAGCGCCGCCAGCGCCCCGGGCCAGGGCAGCCGCGTCATGATCCGACTGCCCCTGCGAAAAAGAGAGGAGGGTATCCCATGCTGAAAGTTCTTGTGGTGGACGATGAATCCACCGTCCGCAAAGGCATCATTCTGGGCGTGGACTGGGGGAAAATGGACTGCGTGGTGGCGGGAGAGGCTACCAACGGGCTGGAGGGCCTGGAAGCGGTGGAGCGCTATAACCCCAACCTGATTATCACCGATGTGCGCATGCCGAAAATGGACGGCATTGAGATGCTGACCCAGCTGCGGGCCCGGGGCTGCAAGGCCCAGGTGATCCTGCTCACAGCCTACAGCGAGTTTGAGTACGCCCGGGCGGCGCTGCAGCTGGGGGCGGTGGACTACCTGCTCAAGCCCTTCCGGGACCAGGAACTGATCGCCGCCATCCAGCGAGTGCGCCAGCAGTCTGAGGCTCCCTCCGGCTCCCTGCTGCCGGAGAGCATGCGCCTGGCCCGGGGGGACAAGAGCAAATATGTGCTCCAGGCTATGGCCTACATTGCCGACCACTATTCCGATGCCGACATCAGCATCACCACCATTGCCGACAGCCTGGGGGTCAGCGAGGGGCACCTGAGCCATGTGTTCAAGAAGGAGACCAGCTACACGGTGCTTTCCTATCTTACCCAGTAC
This sequence comes from Oscillospiraceae bacterium, assembly GCA_016302405.1. GTDB lineage: Bacteria > Bacillota > Clostridia > Oscillospirales > Oscillospiraceae > Faecousia. The sequence goes on along the minus strand of JAEDNR010000048.1, from coordinate 5,674 downwards.
CGGATCCAGAAAGCCATGGAGCTGCTGCGGGACTGCCGGTGCAAGGTCTATGAGGTGGCGGAGCAGGTGGGCTACCGGGATGTGACCTATTTCAGTTCCACCTTTAAAAAGGTGGCGGGCATGTCCCCGTCGGAGTACCAGGACAGGAGCGGTTCGGCGGTCAGCGGATGACGCGTTGACGCGTCCCGGCAGCCTCTGTCGGATATTGTAAAAACTGCACAAAAACGTAGCTCTGTTTTTGTAATCGCTCGTTCTATTTGACAGGTATTTCAAAAGAATCGCAGAATTGCCCGGTTCCCTTTTTTAGGGCTTCTCCTATATAATATAGGTAACCGGGGAACACTCCCCAAAATCAAAAAGGAGAAGATGTATCATGAAAAAACTGCTTGCGCTGCTGCTGGCTGCCTGCATGATCCTGTCTCTGGCCGCCTGTGCCGATTCCAAGGAGCCCGTTCGGGACGATCCTGCTCCCGCTACCGAAGCTCCCAAGGAGACTGAGGCACCCGTCGAGACGGAACCCGTTGTGGAAGAGCCCAAGGATTACTCCGGCTACACCATCCGGATTTACTCCAACTCCAACTCCACCGAGCGTACCACCTGGCTGATCAACGAGGCCAAGGACGCCGGCTTCACCATCTCCATTGACGACAACTCCGTCATCTCCGGCGACGTGGCCGCCATCCAGGCCGCCAACGAGAACAAGGACGGCGACATCCTCTTCGGCCTCAACGAGACCCGTTGGAGCCAGGTTGTCAAGGGCCAGTACGAGAACCTGTCCCTGGTGGACTGGACTCCCTCCTGGGCTGACCAGGTGGGCGAGTACGCTTACCCCGGCCAGGCCTACGGCCTCGTTATCCAGAACGTGCTGATGCTGTACCGGACCGACGAGCTGGGCACCAATGGCCAGGAGCTCCACTTCCAGCACTGGGCTGACATCGTGGACTGCGGCTACACCTGGTACCGTCAGAACAAGGTCGGCGGCACCACCAACTCCAACATCAACTCCGCTATGCTCTATGCCTTTACCGATCCTGCCTCTCCTGCCGGCGGCATCACCGTGGACGGCTGGAAGACTCTGTGGAAGTACTGCGAAGGCGGTAAGTTCGGCGGCGACGACTACAAGTACGGCTTCGATCCTCTGAACAAGGGCGATGTCCAGGTCTCCACCTTCTACTCCTCCTCCCTGTACGGCAAGATCGACGCCGCCGCGGAAGGCTCTGCCAATCCTCTGAAGGGCACCATGGAGCCTGAGAACTGGGCCCTTGTGGACATCGACGACGGCACCTACTACATCGCCGAGTACATCGGCATCCTGGACAAGGCCGGCCGGACCGAGGAGCAGACCGAGGCTGTCAAGGCCTTTGCCGAGTGGTTCGGTTCCGCTGAGACCCAGGCTGCCTGGGGCGACGAGTTCGACTCCTATCCCTGCAACCAGGGCGCTGCCTCCATCCTGTACCCCGACGGCGTGCCCGCCATCTACACGCTGAAGAACTTTGCCCGGTCCACCGTGGAGGGCACCGATCTGACCTACGCCGAGTATGTTGCCGCCCACAGCGCCGAGTGGACCAACATCATGACCAACCTGGGCTTCTTCTGGAAGGATGACGCTTCCGCCTCCGCCGAGCCCGATTGGGACAACCTGGATTGGGCCGCCCTGACCCAGTCTGCCGGTTAATCTTTTCCGCATCCATTGGCGAGCCGGTTTCCCCGGCTCGCCATCGGTTTATTTGAATCTATGTGATTATGCTTATCGGGACAGCAAGGCAAACAGACAAATTGGAATTTGTAGAGGGAAGTGCGGGCCCCGAACAACACTGTCATTCCGAACCAGTGCGCACACTGGTGTGGGAATCTCCATCGAATTCCGGGCAGCCTATCGTCATACATACCGCTCTTTTGCACCATTTCCATAGTTTGTTAACGAAAAGTGGTGCTTCTAACCGGGGGATTGCCACGCCAGGAAAGCGAACTGGCTCGCAATGACCGGGAATTCGCCAAATTCCAATTTATCTGTTCGTTGCGTTAGGTCGATATTCAAAAAAAGAAGCCTACGAACAAGAAAGGGTGCCGCCGCATGAATGAGAAAATGATCCAGCTAGACAATATCGTGGTCCGCTTTGGAAACTTCGAGGCCCTGCACAATATCAATGTAGATGTGCATGAGGGGGAGTTCTTTACCTTCCTTGGCCCCTCCGGCTGCGGAAAGACCACCACCCTGCGCACCATTACCGGCTTTATTGACCCGGTTTCCGGGTCCGTCCGGGTCAAGGACCGGGACATCACCCACGTTCCCATCGAGGACCGGAACATCGGCATCGTGTTTCAGAGCTATGCCCTGTTCCCTACCATGACCGTTTACGACAACATCGCTTTCGGACTGAAAGTGAAGAAGCTGAAAAAGACGGAAATCGACAAGCGGGTCCGGGAGATCGCGAAAAAAGTGGATCTTACCGACGAGCAGCTTCAGAAAGCCGTGTCCCAGCTTTCCGGCGGACAGCAGCAGCGGGTAGCCATTGCCCGGGCGCTGGTCACCGGCCCCGCCATCATCTGCATGGACGAGCCCCTTTCCAACCTGGACGCCAAGCTCCGGGTTCAGCTGCGCAATGAGCTGAAGCGGATGCAGAAGGAATTCGGCATCACCACCATCTATGTCACCCACGACCAGGAGGAAGCCCTGACCCTCTCCGACCGGATCGCGGTATTCAACAAGGGCTACATCGAGCAGATCGGCACCCCCAACGAAGTCTATAATCACTCCGCCACGGAGTTTGTGTGCAATTTTATCGGCGACATCAACCGCCTGGGCGAGGAAGTCAGCCGTGCCCTGGGCGCGGACACCAAAATGCACAACTATATCCGCCTGGAACGGATCCATGTGAACGTGCCCCCCAAGGAAACCGATGTGGTGCTGGAGGGCAGGGTGGAAAGCCGGGAGTATTACGGCCTGTACATCAAGTATTACATCAATCTGGGCAGCCAGGTCATCAAAGTCATTGAGAAAAACGACGGCATCAACATCTATGAGCCCGGCGAAACCGTGAAAGCGGTGCTGAATCCCCGGGATGTGATGGCCTATCCTCCCGCACAGGAGGGCGATGCCCAATGAAAAAGAAGCCCATCCGCCTGGGCCGGGACACCATCCCCAAGGCCATAGGCTTTCTCCTGTATCTGTACCTCTTTGTGGGATTCATGCTGGTGCCCTGCTTCAATACCCTGACCAGTGTTTTTACCACGGTGAGCCCCGACGGCAGCCGGGACCCCTTCGCGGTCATCCGGTTCTTCTTCGCGGGCAGCATGGGCAGGTATGTGTGGAATTCCCTGAAGCTTGCGGTGTGCCTGGTGGTCACCGTGAACATTGTGGGCGTGTCCATCGTGCTTCTGACGGAGTATTTTGACATCAAGGGCGCGCGGATTCTCCGGCTGGGCTATATGACCACCATGATCTACTCCGGCGTGGCTCTCGTCACCGGGTATCTGTTCCTGTACGACAGCGACGGCATCATCACCACCCAGCTGGTAAAGATTTTCCCCAACATGAACAAGGACTGGTTTTCCGGCTTCCGGGCGGTGCTGTTCACCATGACCTTCGCCTGCACCAGTAACCACGCCCTGTTCCTGCGCAACGCCATCCGGGGCATTGACTACAACACCGTGGAGGCTGCCCGGAACATGGGCGCAAAGCCCTTCAAGGTGCTTCTCAAGGTGGTATTTCCGACCCTGGTGCCAACCATGTTCTCCCTCACCGTCATGACCTTTATCACCGGCCTGTGTGCCATGTCCGCCCCCACGCTGCTGGGCTACGACTCCATCAACCCGGAGATCGTCCGTCTGGCAGGGTCGTCGACCGCGGATGAGGCATTCCCCCAGGCCCGGGCGGCGCTGCTGTCCGTGATCCTTGCCATCTTTACCATCGTCCTGCTCACGGTGCTGACAGCCTACGAGTCCAAGGGCCACTACCTGTCCGTGTCCAAGACCAAGGCTAAGCTGCAAAAGCAGAAAATCACCAGCAAGGCGGGCAATATCCTTGCCCACATTTACGCCTACATCCTCTTCATTATCTACATGACCCCTGTGGTCATGATCGTCCTGTTCTCCTTCCAGACCTACAAGGCCATAAGGATGAAGACTCTGGACCTGACCTCCTGGACGATGCTGAACTTCTTCGGCTCCCGGGACTACGAGTATCTGACCTCCCGGGGCACCTACAAGCTGCGCAAGGGTGCCATCTCGGGTCTGTTCTCCAACGAAGCCACCCTGGGGGGCATCAAGCTCAGCTTCGTCATGTCCGCCGTGGCGGCGGCTCTGGCCTGTATCATTGTGGTGGTTGCCTGCAACTATATTTTCAAGAACCGGAAAAAGGCAAGCGGCAAGGTGCTGGAATACAGCCTGCTCTTCCCCTGGCTGCTGCCCACCATCCTGATCTGCTACTCCTACCGGACCTTCTTCAACTCCGAAAGCGTGTTCTATGTGGGGTGCAAAAATCTGTACTACGCCCAGAACGTGCGGCTGCTCATCATCATGGCCTACACCGTGACGAAGCTGCCTTTCTCCCTGCGCATGATCAAGGCCAGCTTTTACGCCATCGACGAGGAATTGGAGGACGCGGCCCGGAACCTGGGCTCCAGTCAGGTGATGACCTTCCTGAAGGTCAAGCTGCCCATCATTCTGCCCAGTGTGATGGCGGTATTTGCCCTGAACTTTAATGCCCTGTTTACGGAGTACGACATGTCCGCCACCTTTGCCAGCTCCTACGGCACCACTTACGCCATGGTCATCCAGAGCATGTGCGCCGAGGAAGGCATGTACGGCTACAACGTGAACGCCTCCGGACGGCGGTGCGCCAGTACGGTGTTTATCATGATCGTGTCCGGCATTATTCTGTACCTGGTCTACGGCGTGGGCAGCCGGGATCTGGGTGAGCGGCTGGAGATCCGGGACCGCCGCCGGAAGCGCCGGGAAAAATTTGCCGGAATATTCCGTAAGAAAGAATTGGAGCGTGGTGTAAAATGATCCGCAATGTTGTTTTCGATATGGGCCAGGTGCTGATTCACTGGACCCCCCATGTGCTTTTGGAGCCCTTTCACCTGACCCCGGAGGAGGAGAATATGGTCCTGCGGGAGCTGTTTCAGAGCGTGGAATGGGTCAGGCTGGACCGAGGCAGCATGACCCACGGGGAGGTCATCGAAGCCGTCTGCTCCAGACTGCCGGAGCGCCTGCATCCCTGCGTACGGGAGATCGTCACCCGCTGGGATGAATGGACCCTGGTGCCCATGGAGGGCATGGCGGCGCTGCTGGTCGAGCTGAAAGGGCTGGGAATGCAGATCTATCTGCTGTCCAACGCCAATCGAAAGCTGCGGGAGTATTTCCCCCGGATCCCGGGGTCGGAGTGCTTTGACGGCCTGATGGTCTCGGCGGAGGAACGGCTCCTGAAGCCCCAGCACGAGATTTTTGAAGCGCTGCTTTCCCGGTTCGGCCTGAAAGCGGAGGAGTGCTTCTTTGTGGACGACGCTCCCGCCAATGTGGAGGGGGCCGCGGAAGCGGGTCTTTCCGGCACGGTTTTCTACGGCGATGTGCCCAGGCTGCGCCGGGAGCTCCGGAAAGCCGGTATTCCGGTAGAAGCCTAAGGCAACACCGCACAATTGCGTCAGCGGATCTCAGCGGATCTTTTGCACCA
>JAEDNR010000047.1 GCA_016302405.1 Oscillospiraceae bacterium | reverse complement strand
GCGGGGGGCAAGGCGTCTAACCGCCCGCGCACCTTAACTGCCCGACAAATTCCCATTTTTCGATCTGCGCCTAAACCACAATTGACAATGATTATCCCCGGTTTCATCATGCGCCTGATCGCATCTTCCCTTGACGAACGGCCCAGGTGGGAGTAGAATAGGAGAAAACACGCTTGGAGGTACAGAAAATGACGGATCAGGAAATGATTGCCCTGGCAGAATCCCTTGGCTTTGCCGCCGCCGGGGTGGTAGGTACGGAGGAAATTGTTTTTGACCCCTCCTTTCGTCCCTACTGTGAGGAAAACCTATGCGGAAAATACGGGGTAAACTACGCCTGTCCCCCGGCCTGCGGTACCCCTGAGGAAATGAAGCAGCGGGTCCTGGCCCACAAAAAGGCTCTGGTGCTGCAAACCATCTGGGACATTGCGGACTTCTCGGACAACGCCGCCATTAAGCAGGCCAAGGGCCATCACAACAAAATCTCCATTCAGCTCATGAAGCAGCTCCGGGAAAACGGTGTCCCCGGCTTCTTCGCAGGCTCCGGCGGCTGCTCCCTGTGCACTGAGTGCGCCCTGGTCCGGGGGGAACCCTGTGTATTTCCGGACCTGCAGTACTCCTGCATGTCCGCCTATTGCGTCTTTGTCAAGAAACTGGCGGATTCCTGCGGCATGGAATATAATCCCGGGGACGGCCTGATTGCCTTCTTCGGCATGTATGTTTATGATTAATTCCGATTGTCCGTTTAAAACCACAGTGCGATAAATTGGGAATTTGTAGAGCTGTTTGTTGAATGGTGTGCAGGTGGATGCGGTACGCGGCCTTGCCCCCCGCACTTGTGAGGGGGGTGTCCCTGCGCTAGCGCAGGGACGGGGGGAGTACGAATTTCCGAAAGCGTCAAATAATTGATCTTTCTGTGTTTACAGTTCCATTCTTCACACTTTTTGTGAAAGGGATGCGGGTGACGCACTCCCCCCGGTACCAGTGTGCGCACTGGTACCACCCCCCTCGTAAACGCGGGGGGCAAGGCGTCTAACCACCCCTGTGCCTTAACTGCCCGACAAATACCAATTTGTCTGTTTACCGCGTGAAGGCAATAGCGAAATGATTCCTTTCTTTCCCACCTAAAAACTGCTTTTTGCGGTTGTCTTTTTCTTTCCTCTGTGATATAATTGGGCCGCTGTTCGGGGAAACAGGTGCGAATCCTGTACGAGCCCGTCGCCGTGTGGCGCTTTTCTTTGCCGTCCTGCCCGGTAGCCGCATACCGGGGACAGGCCATTGGCTTTCCGCTGAGAAGGCGGACGGCAAACTTGAGCCGAGTCGAAATATCCGGCAGCACCCTCCCTATTACAGGCCGCGAAGCCGGCCGCGGGAGAAAATTAAACAAGGAGAGATGCAAGAATGAAGCATAGCATTGCAAGAAAACTGCTGACTTCCCTTCTGTGTGTCCTGCTGGCTGCGGCGCTGGCTATGGGTACTCTGGGCTGCAGCAAAGCACCGGAGGCCACCGACTCCGGCGTGGTCACCATGGAGGACGGCGCGACCCTGGGTCAGGGCGCTGTCAGCTTTACCTTCACCGTGGTAAATGGCGAGGGTAAGGAGATCACCGTCACCATCAACACCGATAAAGAGACGGTTGGCGAGGCGCTCACCGATCTGGGCCTTATCTCCGGCGAGGATTCCGAGTACGGCCTCATGGTGGACACCGTAAACGGCGAGACCTGGAACTACGCCGAATCCGGCAAGTACTGGGCCCTCTACATTGACGGCGAGTACGCCAATACCGGTGTGGATTCCACCCCTGTGACCGCCGGCTCCAACTACACCTTCAAGGTCGAGTAAAATTACCCTTTTTGCCGCTCCCAATTTGGGAGCGGCTTTTTTTCCGGAATTGACAACCGGCTGGAAATGTTTTATAGTATGTGTAGATAATACCCATTTTGCGAAATCAATTCCCCGGATATTTATACACAATGATAAAAGGACTGGTGATCAACATGTACATGGACGATTATAAACGCTGGCTTTCCTATCCCCTGGAGGACCCGGCTCTCAAAGCGGAGCTGGAGGCCATCGCCGGACAGGATGAGGAAATCAAGGACCGGTTTGCCGTAGCCCTGAAGTTCGGCACCGCCGGCCTGCGGGGTGTTCTGGGCGCCGGCTCCAACCGGATGAACATCTACGTGGTGCGGCAGGCTACCCAGGGCCTTGCCAACTGGGTAAAGACCCAGGGCGGCAGCCAGCTTGTGGCCGTTTCCTACGACAGCCGGATTAACTCCGATGTCTTCGCCAAAGAGGCTGCCCGGGTTCTGGCAGCCAACGGCATCAAGGTGCGGATCTATGATGCCCTTATGCCCGTCCCCGCCCTGAGCTTTGCCACCCGGTACTACCATGCCAACGCCGGCATCATGGTCACCGCCTCCCACAACCCCGCCAAGTACAACGGCTACAAGGCCTACGGCCCCGACGGCTGCCAGATGACCGATGACGCAGCGGCGGTGGTCTATGCCGAGATCCAGAACACCGACATTCTGGAAGGCGCCAAGCTCATTTCCTTTGAGGAAGGCCTTGCCTCCGGCATGATTGCCTGGGTGGAGGATGACTGCAAGGAAGCCCTGTACGACGCCATCAAGGCCCGTGCCGTCCGTCCCGGCCTGTGCAAAACCGCAGGTCTCAAGCTGGTGTACTCCCCCCTGAACGGCTCCGGCCTGGTGCCCGTGACCCGGGTGCTGCGGGACATCGGCATTACTGACATCACCATCGTCCCCGAGCAGGAAAAGCCCGACGGCAACTTCCCTACCTGCCCCTATCCCAATCCGGAGATCTTTGAGGCGCTGCGGCTGGGCCTGGAGCTGGCTACCAAAAACGGCGCCGACCTGATGCTGGCTACGGACCCCGACGCGGACCGGGTGGGCATCGCCATCCGCTGCCCCGACGGCTCCTATGAGCTGGTCTCCGGCAACGAGGTGGGCGTGCTGCTGCTGGACTACATCTGCCAGGGCCGCATCGAGCAGGGCACCATGCCCGAGCGGGGCGTTGCCGTGAAGTCCATTGTCTCCACCCCCCTGGCCGACGCGGTGGCAAAGCACTACGGCGTGGAAATGCGCAGCGTACTTACCGGCTTTAAGTGGATCGGCGACCAGATCGCCCGGCTGGAAGCTGACGGGGAAGTGGAGCGGTTCCTCTTTGGCTTCGAGGAAAGCTACGGCTACCTTGCCGGTCCCTATGTCCGGGACAAGGACGCCATTGTCGCCTCCATGCTGATCTGCGAAATGGCTGCCTACTACCGCTCCATCGGCTCCTCCATCAAGGAGCGGCTGGAAGAAATCTATGCCCAGTACGGCCGGTACCTCAACAAGGTGGACTCCTTTGAGTTCCCGGGCCTCACCGGCATGGACAAGATGGCGGGCATTATGGAGTCCCTGCGGAAAAACCCGCCCGCCGAAATCGGCGGCTACAAGGTGGTCTCCGTCACCGACTATGAGGACAGCGCCGCCACCGGCCTGCCCAAGGCCAATGTGCTGATCTACGCCCTGGAGGGCGGCGCCACGGTAGTTGTTCGTCCCTCCGGCACGGAGCCGAAGATCAAGGCCTACTTTACCACCCTGGGTAAGGACCTTGCCGAGGCCCAGGCCCAGAAAGACCAGCTTGCTCTGGCCCTCAAACCCATTTTCGCCTGATAACCTACACCGCCTCCCTCCAAAACGGAGGGAGGCGGAATTTGGCGGAAACCCGGGAGAAAAAGGGGTTGCTTTTTTCTTCCTGGTCTGCTATAATACAAAGGCTTGCAGGGTTCGTATATCGGTAATACAACGGCTTCCCAAGCCGTGAAGGCGGGTTCGATTCCCGTACCCTGCTCCAGAAAAAAGCACCGCTTTGCGGTGCTTTTTTCAACGAAATAAATCCCTAACGGGATTTGTGAAATCTGCTTTGCAAGTGAAATATGGCTGACACCATGTGAAATGCCCACGGGCGTGAGGGATTTATTTCATTTCACTTTCCGCGCAAGCGGAAAATTTCACAATGATCGCAGATCATTATTTCACATCCGGAGGATATTTCACTTCACATTCCGTTTTTCTGTTGTATAACCAAAGCAACCTTTCGGTTATCGGCTTTACGCAGCAGACTGATAAATTGGAATTAAGGTTATCGGCTTTAGTAAGCAGACTGATAAATTGGAATTTGCAGAGGGGAGCGCACCCCGAACAACGTTGTCATTTAAGAACCAGCGCGCCGGCTTCAGTGGGAATCTCCATCGAAATTTCGGACTATTTATCGTCATCCATTCGTAGGGGACGGGTTTCCCGTCCCCCGGAATTCAGAGACTTGTATGGGGCGGGACGGGAAACCCGTCCCCTACGATGCTTTTACGGTTGGCCCGACAAATACCAATTTGCCGCGCCAGTACGTTGCTGCGGCGCGTATACGATCATTTTCCATTCCGCATTTCGCACTCTACATTTTTCATTTCCCTGGGAGGGACCTTTCATGGCAGAAACAAAGAAACAGGATATGGGCACCGGAAGCGTCAAACGCAAGATGGTCCAGCTTGCGGTTCCCGCGGTGGTGGCCCAGGTCATTAACCTGCTGTACAACATCGTGGACCGGATCTATATCGGCCACATTCCGGAAATCGGCGCCCACGCCCTCACCGGCGTGGGTCTGTTTACCCCCATTCTCATGCTTATCACCGCCTTTGCCATGCTGGCAGGCTCCGGCGGTGCGCCCCTGGCTGCCATTGCCATGGGCCGGGGGGAACAAGACCGGGCGGAAAAGATCATGGGCAACTGCTTTACCGTGCTTCTGCTGATGGCGGTGGTGCTCACCGGCGTGTTCTGCGCATTTATACCGGAGCTGATCCGGCTTTTCGGCGGCAGCGGGAACACCATCCCCTACGGCGTAAGCTACGGGCGGATCTATTCTCTGGGCAGCGTCTTTGTGCTGGTGGTCATGGGCATGAACCCCTTTATCACCACCCAGGGCTTTGCCAAAATCAGTATGCTCACCACGGTCATCGGCGCGGTCATCAATATCATCCTGGATCCCATTCTGATTTTCGCGCTGGATCTGGGGGTGGCGGGCGCCGCCATTGCCACGGTACTGAGCCAGGCGGTCAGCGCGGTGTGGATTCTGCGGTTTCTCACCGGCAAAAAAACCATGTTGAAGCTCCGGTTCGGCAACATGATCCTGGAGCCGGGGGTGATTCTTCCCTGCCTGGGCCTGGGCGTTTCCAGCTTCGTGATGGTCTCCACAGAAAGTATCCTCTCCGTCAGCTTCACTTCCTCCCTGTTCCGTTACGGCGGCGATGTGGCTGTGGGAGCCATGACGGTGCTGACCTCCGTCAATCAGGTCATCTCCATGCCCCTCGTCGGCATCTGCCAGGGGGGACAGCCCCTCATGAGCTATAACTACGGCGCGGGGAAGCTGGACCGTGTAAAGGAAGCATTTTTATGCCAGTTTACCGTGTGCGTCAGCTATGCCACTGTTTTCTGGGTGCTGGTCCAGCTGTTTCCTTCCTTTTTTGCCGGGATCTTTACCAATGAGCAGGCGCTGGTGGATTACACCGCATGGGCCATGCGGATTTTCCTGGCGGGGTGCTTCTCCGTGGGCTTCCAGAACAGCTGCCAGCAGGCCTTTGTTGCCCTGGGTCAGGCAAAGATCAGCCTGTTCATGGCCTGCCTGCGAAAGCTCATCCTGCTGATCCCCCTGATCTTCATTCTGCCGAACTTCTTCCAGAACAAGGCCATGGCGGTGTTTCTTGCCGAGCCCGTCAGCGACATCCTCGCCGCCGCGGCTGCCACCACCGCGTTCTTCCTGTTCTTCCGCAGGCTTATGAAAACCGGCAAGGCGGAATAAGGCAGCCCGATAAATTGGAATTTGCAGAGGGGAGCGCACCCCGAACAACGTTGTCATTCCGAACCAGCGCGCACGCTGGTGTGGGAATCTCCATCGAATTCCGTGCGGCCTATCGTCATACAGATTGTCCTTTTTGGGCCGTTTCTCGGAATTTATCCACGAGAAGTGGTACGTCTAACCGGGGGATTGCCACGCCAGTGTGCGCTACTTTATCGCAATGACCGGGAATTCGCCAAATTCCAATTTCACGATCAGCTTATTAAAACCGATAACCTGATTTTCCCTTTATTTTAATCTCCGCGAAGCGGTTCCATAACTGTCCACTGTCAATTGTCAACTTAAAAAGCCTCCCGGCCAACGAAACGTTGACCGGGAGGCTTTTTGCTTTATTTACCGGAAGCTACCAGTTCTTTTACAATGGGCAGGACCTCGTAAATGTCCGTTACCACATAGTCAGGCTCATACTCCCGCCTGACCCCGCAGTCCTTTTCCCGGGTGAGCTGGGAACCGATCTGGATGGCCTTGGCAAAGCCGGCCCGCTTGGAGCCGATAATGTCCCGGGAAACGGTATCGCCTACGTAGACGCATTCCTCCGGGGCGGATTTCAGCTGACGCAGCGCCACATAGAATATGGTAGGGTCGGGCTTGCGCAGCTCCGTGACGGAAGACAGGGTCACATCCTGGAAGAAATCCCGGATGCCGTATTCCTCCAGGGAGTCAAATACCTGAAACAGCGCCGCCGTATTGCTGACGACACCCAGCTTGAGACCCAGATCCTGCAGGCCCTGGAGCATCTCTCCCACCCGGGGCCGGAGACAGCGGTGGAAGTGGGTGACCTCCCACATGTGGGCGATCTCCTCGCAGTGGGGAGCAAGCTTTTCCCGGGGGAAAGAGAAGTCTGCCAGCACATAGTCGCACCAGATGGTGACGGGCTTCCGCTCAATATTCACACTGTCCCGGAAAGCGCCGTAGCGCTTCCATCCGGCATCCACCCGTTCTTTCAGTTCCTCATAGGGAACCCCGGGATCCAGGCCGTAGCTGACCAGCATTTCCCGAAGCTTTTCGATTGCTTCCCGTTCTGACCGGTCATCCACAAAAATATCTTCCAGGGTACCGCCCATATCAAACATTACGGTTGTGATCATCCGCATTACCTCCTCATTTATGCCGGAGTAAGGACACTGCCGTCCTCATAAATGAAAAAATCCACGCTTCTGTGCCGCGCCGGCACCGTGCCGGCAGGGGCATAGGCGTCGGTAAACCAGACCCGGGTCCCCTGATCCTTAAGAAGTTCCAATGTCCGCCGGGACGGGCGGTCCTTCCGGGGGATATAGTCCTCCCCGCAGGAAACAACCGCCCATTGGGGGTCCATCCGGGACAAAAGTGTCTTTGTCAGCGCCTTAGGATCGCCGTGATGGGGGACCTTTATGAAATCGCTTTTCTGGGCCTGGTCCTCCCACACCGCGCCGTAGCAGTCACCCGCCAGCTCAACCCGCCGCCCGGCATACAGGAGCGACAGGCGCAGGGAGCAGGGGTTGCGCAGCTTCGCGGTGCAGTATTTCAGTTCGTCGGAGGGTTCCTCCCCCCGAAGCATAGCCTGCCATACCCGGTTCTGCATCCTCCAGGGAGCAGCCGGGGGGCCGTAAAACACAGCCCGAAGCCCCTCCGTCAGGGCAATTTCCTCCCGCTGCCGGGTGATCGGGCAAAGGCAGGTTCCTTTTCTTTCCAGAGCGGCGGTATATCCGCTCCAAAGATTCAGGCATTCCGTCAGTCCCCGGATGGACTTGGAATCCCGGGGCTTTGCCAGGACCCTGCCCATTCCCTCCGGGAAAAAGCCGGAATACACTTTTCCAATGCCCACCGTATTCATGACCGCCCCAAGGCCGCCGAAATGGTCGGTGTGCAGATGGGTGATGACCAGGGCATCCAGCCAGGTCACGCCCCGGGACTGCAAATATTCCGCCGCGGTGACGCGGCAGGAGCCGGGAGCCGCAGACACATCCCGGGAGCCGGTATCCACCAGCATCCGGAAGCGCCGGGGGCCCACCATCTCCTCCACGAAGATGGCGTCACCGTCGCCCACATTCAGAAAGCTCAGCTTCAGCATGGTTCTACCACCGCTGGGTATACTTGGTCCACTCCGGCTTTTGCTCCGCCTGCCGGGGCGGCACGTAGTCCCTGCGCAGCAGAAGATACGTCACCACAAGTCCCATGGCCACAGGAATGACGGCAAACCAGAGCGCAAACACAAGCATGGTGCCGATAAGGCTCCACTCTCCCAGCATGATTGCCAGGGTAATCACGCAGGCAACCACATAGACGGCAAGCCACAGGTGGGTTCCGAAGGCCAGACGCTTATCCGGCAGAAGCATATGCATCACGGTGCTAAGGGCCGACGCCGCGATACCCACCAGAATGGACTGAATGAGGTTCCCCAGAACCGGGGGCAGGGCGGAAAGGGGCTGGGTCAGTTCCTCAATGACCAGCCAGAACGCGGCGATATAGATGCCTAAAAACACAAAGCTCAGGCAGAAGGTATAAATCAGCAGTCCGCTCTTGGGCTTTCCGTCTTCCGTCAGCAGGAAGCTGCGCCAGAAGCCCTTCTCCATCTTCTCCAGTTTCTGTCTTCTGGCCTTTCTCTTTTCCGAACGCTTCGCGTCCTCGGCATGATGAAAAATCGCGTCCTGGGGCTGCATAGGGTACCTCCTGCTTTTGGGAAAGATCTGATATAATCAACAATCTGGTATATCGGGCTGACACAGCAAACAGACAAATTGGAATTTAATTGACAATTGACAATGAACAATTGACAATTAAGGAATCCCTCCGGGATGATTTAAAATAAAAAATTTGGACGAGAACGATAGAAATGATTTCAAAATCGTCCCGTAGGGACACAATAATTGTCAACTGTCAATTGTCAATTGTCAATTCGGCGAAGCCCGACAAATTCCAATTTGCCGCTTTGACCCGATAGGTATTATCGGCCAATCGGACCTCTTCGGTCATAAAAAGGCCCTGCGGGGCGGGAATTGCCCCGCAGGGGTTAGACTATTGCGGGTTAACTTACTTGGTGTAGGGGCTGATGCTCAGCCAGTAGATCCACAGGTCCTGGGTATCCATGTACACGCCGTTGATGGCAGCCAGGTCGGAAGCCACAGCGCCGCACTCTTCCAGGGTCGCGGGATTCTTCTTGTCTTCCACATCACTGCGCACAGGCCAGTTGCCTTGCTTGGTGAAGGGCTTCAGGCCGCCGCTCTTGCCGTCAACACCACCGGTGATCCAGCGGATGAAGAGACGGGCGCCCGCGGGGTGCTTGCAGTTGGTGACAACGTACAGGTTCTCCTGGTTCAGCAGGCCCGCGTAGGGAGCGATACCGGTGAGCCAGCCGATATTGTAGCCGGACTCCTCCCGGTTCTCGATCTTACCGGCAGATGCCAGAGCCAGAGCGGGATCGTCAGCGGTGGAGTTATGGACAGCCTGCACCAGCTCGTCACCGTCGCTGATGAAGGTCATCTGCATCTGGCTGAAGCGCCACATATACTCGATACCAGCGTTGTTCTCGGGAACGTCAAACTCAAAGCCGCTGCCATCATAGGTGTACTCCAGATCGGTGCCGTACAGGTCCTTATAAGCCTGCTCCATCTGGTCGGAATTGACGATAAAGCTGGCGAACAGGGACAGGTAAGCAGTCTCGGTGCCGATTTCCTTGGTGAACAGGCGGTACTTCTGAGAGCCGTCCTCGTTCTTCTCAATGATCTGCCACCAGTTGGTCACAGGCTGACCGTCGGGGAAGGCTTCGGTGTTGTAGTACCAGAAGGACTGGGAGGCGTACAGAGGATAGCCGTAACGCAGCAGGGACTCATCAATCTTTTCGCAGATGTCCTTGGGATAGAAAGCGGACATGTAGCCTTCTTCGTAGTAGTTGAAGAACACGTCGCCGTTCACGTCCTTAACCTGCAGCACGTCGCCCTGGACATTCTGGGCATTGGCTTCCAGCACGCACTTTTCCACAACCTCGTCGGTGTCCAGGTCCATGATGGCAAGTGTCAGCTCGGGATAGGCCTCCAGCCAAGGCTCTTCCGCCTTCATCATCTTGGAGGAGGTGGCATAGATATTGATGGGGCCGTTCTTGGCAACCTCATCCTTGGCAAGGGCATAGAGCTCTTCGTCGGTCATCTCGCTCCACTCGTCATAAATGGGGCCGTAGAAGTCGGACTCGGTTACGTCCTCCAAAGTCTCCTGGGGAGCGTCCTCCTGGGGAGCGTCGTCCTTGGGCGCATCCGTCTTGGGTGCCTCAGTCGTCTTGGGGGCTTCGGAAGATGCACAGGCCGCAAGGCTCAGCACCATAACCAACGCCAGAAGCAGGGACAGGATCCGTTTTTTCATTTCAAATTCTCCTTTCAAATATGGGCAGCTATTCTTGCGGGGAAGCGTTTATCTCCATCGCCGCTGGTGGCGAAAGAAACAACAAATCTATCAGCGGGCGCGCTTAATGAGGCGGGTGCTCTTGGCGTCGTAAATATTGATCTTTTCCGGCGGGATTTCCACGAACACATCCTCGTCAATGGCATATTCGCTCAAGCCGATCTGCTTTGCCAGGAAGTCACTCTTGCCTGCCCGGAGGGAGACCAGGGTTTCGGAACCGGCGGGCTGGTTGGCATAGACCTGAACCGCGATCCGGCCGGGGCCGTTCTGCCGGGAGATGTGTACCTGCTCCGGACGGATTGCCACCACGCAGGGGAACGCGCCGTCGGGGATCAGCTCATCGGTCATGTCCGCCTTGTCAAAGACATGCTCACCCAGCTCGCTGGTCACATGGAGGGCGCCGCCCTTCATTTCCGCAGTGCCCTCCAGGAAGTTGATCCGGGGGTTGCCGATGAAATCGGCGGCCTGCAGGTCGATGGGGTTCATGTACAGCTCCATGGGGGTGGCCACCTGGCTCAGCTCGCCGGCTTTGAACAGGGCGATCTTGGTGGACATAGTCAGCGCCTCCACCTGGTCGTGGGTAACGTAGATGACGGTGGTGCCCAGCTCCTTGTGGATGCGCTGCAGCTCGGAACGCATGTCGATACGCAGCCGCGCGTCCAGGTTGGAAAGGGGCTCGTCCAGGAGCAGCAGCTTGGGGTTGGAGGCCACGGCACGGGCGATGGCCACACGCTGCTGCTGGCCGCCGGACAGCTCGTTGGGATAGCGGTCGATGTATTCCTCGATCCGCATCATCCGCAGGGCTTCATGCAGGCGCTTTTCGATCTCGGCCTTGGGAAGCTTCTGAATCTTCAGGCCGAAAGAAATATTCTCCCGGACGGTCATGTGGGGCCACAGAGCATAGGACTGGAACACCAGGTTCAGGCCCCGCTTGCTGGGCTCCGCGTAGTAGGCATTGGCAGCGTTGATCATTTCCACGCCGTCGATGGTCATGGTGCCGTTCTGGGGGCGCTCCAGACCGGAGACCACACGCAGGGTGGTGGTCTTGCCGCAGCCGGAGGGGCCCAGCAATGTCATAAAGTCGCCGTCCTCAATGGTCAGGTTAATGTCCCGCAGGACGTGGTTGTCACCGTAGTATTTATCAATATGCTTCAGTTCAATGCGGCTCATTTTATATCTCCCTTCCTTTCTAACTTACCAGGCCTTGCCGATGTCGGCGCCGAACCGGTTGGCGATCACATAGCACACCAGGATGAACAGCAGCACGCACACGGAAATAGCATCGGACATCTGGGCGTAGCCGTCCTGGGAATAGGTAAATGCCAGGTAGGACAGCGTGGTCGTCCGCTTATCCATCATCATAATGATGAGGTCCAGCTCCTTGGCGATGCTGATGAAGGTCAGCATGAAGCCGGAAATAAAGCCGTTCTTCGCCAGAGGCAGAACGATCTTGCCCATCCGCTGCCAGAAGTTGGCGCCGTTAATATCGGCGGCTTCCTCCAGCTCGGTGGAGATCTGCATCATGTTGGCAGTTCCGGACTTGCTGGCAAAGGGGAAGTGCTTGACAACACTGGTCAGAACGATCAGGGTAAAGGTGCCGTACAGGGTTGGGATGATGCCGCCCAGTCTCGGCTGGCTGAACATAGCGATATACATGGAGGAGAACGCCACGCCGCTCATCAGGTAGGGAATAAACACCAGCTGGTCGGTGAGATTGCCGTACCACTTGCCCCGGCCACGGGTAATCACATAGCCAAGGAACTGGCCACACAGGGCGGTGAGGGTGGAACCGATGGCGGTCAGGCGGATGGTGTTGTAGAAAGCCCGGCCGAATTCGGGGTTGCGCAGAATGCCATTGTAGTTGATGTACACAGGGGCATTTTCCGTGGTGCCAACCCAGTAGTAGGTGGTGAGGTTGCTGAGACCGTAGCCGCCTCCGGTGGTGACCTGGAAGGTTTCCATGACCAGGACGAACATGGGTGCGACCATGGCAAAGAACAGGAACAGCACGATGAAGCCCATGAGGGGGATCTTCGCCTTACCCAGCTGCATCTCGGTGGAGCGGCCGCCCTTGCCGCCGATGGTGGCGTAGCTCTTGCGCACGCCCACCAGGCGCTGGTTGGCAAAGATGATGAAGGCCGCCAGGCAGATCAGCACGATACTCATGGCGAAGCCCACGCTCTGGGGGCCGCCGTTGATGAACTGCTTCATCTTGGTCGCCAGAGTGAAGTAGCCGATCCGGGAGCCAAGGTTCGCGGCCACGCCGTAGGTACCGATGGACTTACTCAGCGTCATGACCACGGCGGACAGAATGCTGGGAAGCACCAGGGGCAGGGTGATGGATTTGAGAATCTGGACCTTGTTAGCGCCGCAGATCTCACCCATTTCCTCCAGCTCAGAGTTGATGGAGCGCAGGGCCGAGGAAACCTGGATATAAGAGAAGGCGTAGTAGTGCAGGGACATACAGAGGACGATGGCGATGGGGCCGTAGGCCAGCCAGTCGGGGATCGGAATACCCAGGCCCTCCAGGAATCCCAGGGAGCCGGAGGTCTTGTTCCGGAAAATCGCCAGCCAGCACATGGATTTGCACCAGGAGGGGATCATGTAGGGAATGACCACCAGCATGCCGATGAGCTTCTTGCCGGGAAGATCCGACCGGACGATCAGCCAGGCCAGGATCGCGCCCAGAGGCACAGAAATGATAACCGTAAAGAAACCGCAGACCAGGGAGTTCTTCAGCGGGCCCCACAGCGTTGCCCCGGAGAGCTTACCTACCATAAGATACTTCCAGTAGTAGAGGGTAAAGCTGCCTATCTGGGCATTGGGGTCCGTTCTGCGGATACGGCTCAGCTCAGCCTTTGCCGCGGTAAAGGTGGTAGCCACCATCTGCAGCAGAGGAATCGCAATCAGGCAGAACAGAATAACGAGTGTCACCGCCACGATCATATTAAACGGGTTTTTGACGACGTTAAGAAACTCATTTTTCAGTCGTGTCCGGGTGAGCGGATGTTGAACGTTTCGCTTTTTCACTTTCTTTCTCCTTCCTGCTTCTTCGCCCGCTTCGCCCGCCGCCAGGAAAATGCCGGCAGGAAAAGCAGTGTTTCTGCACACGGTTTACGCATACGTTTCCGTACTTTGAAAACCTTTAATGTTATTTTAGTAGGGAAACCGTTTTTTGTCAATCCTTTTTGTGGTGGAAGCATGGAAATTCAACAAATTCACCTGTTTTCACCAGGTTGATTAGGGCAGATTGCACAACAATTTTTCTCGGTATTTTTCCCGGATTTCTTCCGGTTTTTCCCCGGAATTAATTATCGACAACGTTTGCGCTACGAAACACCGCTGTTTGCGAAAAAATGGGAGATATTGACATTCGGCAGCGGGTAATTGGGTTCCTTCCGTATCCGGCTCATTCAGCAGTGCGATAAATTGGAATTTGGCGGGCTGTTTGATGAATGGTGAGCAGGTGGAAAATGGGGCACGGCAAAGGCTCCCTTGTGTAAAGGGAGCTGGCCCGGAG
>JAEDNR010000046.1 GCA_016302405.1 Oscillospiraceae bacterium | reverse complement strand
ACAGGCGACCTTCTCATTACGAGTGAGATGCACTACCGACTGTGCTACACTAGCATCATATGCCCAATCATTATAATGGGAATCGGGCAAAATGTCAATCCTTTTTTCGAGAAAAGAGAACCTGCTTTATGATTGTTCCTTTTCTTCCATTTCCCGCAGTACGGCCAGCCGGTCACGGATCTGCAAAAGGTCATCAAAGGTCTCGGGACGCTTGGAAAGGTCTCGCAGCAGGGCGGACGGATGGTAGATGGCAGTGAGCCAGACCTGCCCGCCCTGAAACCAGGTGCCGTGTTCACGGGTAATGCGGAAATCCGGGCGAATAAGCCGCTGGGCAGCGATCCTGCCGAGGCAAACAATAATCTTTGGCCGAACCAGTTCAATCTGCTCTTTCAGGTAACCGAAGCAGGCATCCTGCTCGTCCTCCTGGGGATCCCGGTTTCTGGGAGGCCGGCATTTTACAATGTTGGCAATATAGCAGCAGGTCCGGTCCAGATCGATAATGGACAGCATATCATCAAGGAGCTTTCCGGCAGGGCCTACAAAAGGAACACCCTGCAGATCCTCCTGCTCTCCCGGCCCCTCTCCGACAAACATGATGTCTGCCTCCCGGTTACCGACGCCAAAGACCACATTGGCACGGGTTCTGCACAGGCCGCAGCCGGTACATGCCATGCACTTTTTTTCCAGAGTCTGCCAATCCATTATCTCACTGGCTCCTTCTGCGTCCGGCTCTGCGGCGGCGGCGCTGGGCTCTGCGGCGCTGCCGCAGATAGGAATTGATAACAAGGTATCCGGCAACCGGAACGATAATCACAAGGCAAACAATCCATACGGTTTTGCCCCATCCGGAACCGTCATTGCTGCCTGTTGTCAGGCCCCGGATGGAAAGACCGGAATTATCCGAGCTTTTCACTGCTTCCATGGCAAACAGCTCTGCTTCCATCAGGCAGGATTCCCGGTACCACAGCTGCATGGTACCGATCTTCTGTCCCTTTTCAAGGGGAGCAGTGGGACCTCCAATAATATTGAACTCCCGGATCAGATTCTCCATATGGGCATTCACCGGGAGAATCGAGTCAATATTCACCTGAACCTCAGCAACAACGTCGCTTTCTCCGCCGATTACCGGAAACTGTTCAAAGGCCTGTCCTTCGTAAAGCACGCGGTTGATTTTGAAGTTGTTGAAAATATACTGAATTAGATCCTGCATATCGTCATAGTTACCGTACTTTTCCACGGTGCCCCGCTCCGTATAGGTACGGGGACAGCCCAGAACAACCATGACATAATTCATTTTTTCGTCCCTGCTCTTTGCCGTACAGACAAGGCCCGCTCCGGAAGCGGCAGACACATAGGTCTGCATACCGCCAGTGACCCGGTCATCCATGTACACCTGCAGGATGTGGTTATCGATCAGGTAGTTGGTAGTCAGAAGATTTCGTTCTTCAGAGCGGTTTGTAGCCGGAACCGTATAGCTTACAGTTCCGAAGACCTCACGGAATGTCTCATTCTGTATGGCTTCCGTCACAATTTTCGCCATATCCCGGGCAGTGGTGTGCTGATCCGTGTTGTCAAGGCCATGGACATTGGCAAACTCCGTATGAGAGCATCCCATTTCCCTGACACGCTGATTCATAAGCTCCACAAACGCGGTCATATTTCCGGCAATGTGCTCCGCAATGGCGATGGCGGCATCATTTGCCTGCTCCAGAATGAGGCAGTATACCAGATCGCCCACCGTCAATTCCTCGGCTTCTTTCAGATTCTTGTTGATGGAACCGGCAGGAAGACGGGAAATATTCCGACTGCTGACCACAACCACATCATCCATATTGCACCGCTCAATGGCAATCAGCGCCGTAACGATCTTGGACAAAGCGCCGGGGCGAAGCTCCAGATCGGGATTGTAGGAATACACCACCGTTTGGGTGTTCACCTCATAGACAAAGGCCGCCTGTGCGCCCTCCAGCCTCCGGTCAGAACCGCCCAGGGGCTTTTCGCCGTCAATTGTCCGGCATCCATAAAGCTGGCTCACACTGCCGAAAGGCGCGTCAGACACAGGAACGGTTGCATCCGGGTCCGGAACGGTCTCCGTCGGCGCGACATAATCTTCCGTCGGAGCGGAAGTGGTTTCCGCTGCGGGAACAGGGATTGGAAGAATGCCCATGAGGATGGAAAGGGCCAGCAGTGCACAAAGGATCCACTTTTTTTTCATATTTCCCCCTCAATATCCTGCTGCCGGACTTGTCCGGCAGGAAAAAATCGTGTATAATATCTTGTATTATATCAGCTTTTCCCGCTCCCGTCAATGCGCAGTTGCAAAACCGGGGGCAAGAAGACCGGGAGATACCCAGCGTTGCCTCCCGGCAAAACAAAGGCAGGAGGCATTTTATGAAAATTCTGGTTGTGGACGATGAAGATCTGCTGGTAAAAGGGATCAAATTCAATCTGCGAAATGACGGGTACGAGGTCATTACCGGCAGCAACGGTCTGGATGCCGTCCGGCTGGCGCAGGAAGAAAAACCGGATCTGATTGTACTGGATATTATGATGCCGGAGATGGACGGACTGACTGCGTGCAGCCGAATCCGGGAGTTTTCCAATATTCCCATTATCTTCCTCACCGCGAAATCCGATGATATGGACAAGCTCATCGGCTTTGACCACGGTACCGACGACTATCTGACAAAACCCTTTAACATTCTGGAACTGAAAGCACGGATCCGCGCGCTGCTTCGCCGGTCCAGTGCCGGGGAGCAGGAAAAAACCGGCAATAAGCTCACAAATGGTTCCATTACTCTGGACTTGAATGCCCGGAATGCCTATAAGGGCGATGAACTGGCGGACCTGACCGCCAAAGAATTTGATGTGATCGAATTTCTCATGCGCAACCCCAACCGGGTCTATTCCCGAGAAGCCCTCCTGGATACGATCTGGGCCTACGAGTACCGCAGTGATATTCGTACAGTGGATGTCCATATCCGCCGGCTTCGGGAAAAGCTGGAGGAAAACCCTGCCGAACCAAAGTATATCCTGACAAAATGGGGAGTTGGTTACTATTTCCGCAAATAAAAAGCCCGCTTCCCGCGGGTATCGGAACGCGCAGTTCCGGTATGCATCCACTTATGTGGTGATCACCCTGGTGGTTCTCATATTTCTGAACCTTTACTGTTCCCGGATGAGTCAGCAGCTTTTCTATCAGAGCAAAGAGTCTTCCATGATCGAAAAATGCCTGCTGGCATCGGATGAGATCTCCGGGTTGGAGGTACTAAATAACAACACGGTCTCCGGAATCGTCAGTCAGCTTGACAGCTTAACGGTGACAAGGCTGATCGTAACGGATCAGGCTGGAACCGCCCTTTATGACAGTGACAACCTCTGCATTGGGCAGTTGGTTCTGCTTCCGGAGGTCGTCAGCGCCATAGCCGGAAATAACGTTTTCTCCTGGCAGTATCACGCCGGTGCCATGAATTCCAGGGCCGCCACCCCGATTTTCTGCTATGGCAGCATCGTCGGCTGTGTGTACATGACGGAGTTCGATACTTCCCAGGGCGCTCTGATCCAGCTTTTGCAGCGCAGCCTACTGTGGATTACCGTCATGCTTGAACTGGTATTGATCGTTTTCTCTGTTATCTATGCCACCAGCTTCTCTCTGCGGATCCAGAAGATTATGAACTCCATGCGGATCATCCAGAAAGGTGACTACACCCACAAGGTAACGGTGGGCGGAAACGACGAGCTGACTATTCTGGGAAACGAGTTTAACTACCTGACAGAACGGCTCCAAACCTCGGAGGAAAAACGCAGCCGGTTTGTTTCCGATGCGTCCCATGAGCTGAAGACGCCCCTCGCAACCATAAAGCTGCTGTCCGATTCCATATTGCAGAACGATATGGATTCCAATACGGTGCGGGAATTTGTTGAGGATATTGGAAACGAAGCGGAGCGGCTGAACCGGATGACCGCGAAGCTTCTATCCCTGACCCGGGTAGACGGAGAACGGGTCTCAGAGAGCGAAATCATCTATCTGGCTCCTACCGTCCGCCGGGTGTCCAAAATGCTTTCACCCATGGCATCAAAGGCGGGTATCCAACTGGAAATGGATCTGGACGGAGACGCTCCTGTACTTATCCTGGAAGACGACCTATATCAAATCGTTTTTAATCTGATGGAAAACGGAATCAAGTATAACCAACCGGGAGGCAAGCTCACGGTTTCTCTGCACAGAACGGAGGACAATGCCGAACTGACGATACGCGATACTGGTATGGGTATCCCTCCGGAATCTCTCCCCCATATTTTTGAGCGGTTTTACCGGGTGGATAAGGCCCGTTCCAGAGCGTCCGGCGGCAGCGGTCTCGGTCTTGCCATCGTTCGGGCCATTGTCCAGCGAAACAAAGGTCAGATCCGGGTGGACAGTACCGTGGGGAAAGGCTCCTGCTTTACCGTGACATTCCCTGTCTTTGATACGGAGGTGGACAAGGAATGAAAAAAATCCTGTGCGTATTAAGGCAACACCGCACAATTACGTCTGTGGATCTCAGCGGATCTTTTGCACCAGTTCTGCAGTTCCAAAAGCGGAAAATACATACAGTATTCCCACATTTTCGGAACTTTGAACTGGCACATAATCTCTCGCTGAGATTCCTTGCCGAATTATGCGGTGTAGCCTTAACACTTCTTTCATTAATGGCATCTTTTTGCGCCTGCACTTTTTCTCAGGCTGACACGGTCTCTTTTTATTATCCCAGGGCGGACTTTGTTTATGACGAACCGGACGGTGTCATTGCGTCAGAGGAACGGGATGCAGCAGGCCATACCGCTGATATGCAGTACCTGCTTTCGCTGTACCTGATGGGCCCCCTGAAACAGGAGCTTGTCTCCGCTTTTCCAAAAAGTACCCGGCTGCTCTCCGGTTCCATAAACGACAGCCGGATGCTTATTGAACTGTCAGACACTTCCGAAAGCCTTACGGATGCCGAATTTTCCCTGGGCTGTGCCTGCCTGGCACTGACCTGCATCAAAGCATCCGGCGCGGAAGAAATCGTCATTACCAGCGGCAGCCGCACCCTTGCAATTCGGGAAGATATGCTTCTTTTCTATGAAGAACCATTCCCCACTGCGGCAGAAACGGAGGAAACCAAATGAAGTGTATTTCCTGGAATGTCAATGGTCTGCGTGCCTGTATGGGCAAGGGCTTTTCAGATTTTTTCAATGCGGCGGACGCTGACTTTTTCTGCCTGCAGGAGACAAAGCTCCAGGCCGGGCAGATATCCTTTACACCGCCCGGTTATGAATCCTTTTGGAACTACGCTATGAAAAAGGGATACTCCGGTACGGCGATTTTTGCGAAAAAACCGCCTCTTTCCGTCCGGATGGGAATGGGAATTGAGGACTTGGATACGGAGGGAAGATTGATCACTCTGGAATACCCGGAGTTCTTTTTCCTGACCTGCTATACACCCAACGCCCAGCGGGAACTTGTACGCATCGACCACAGGATGCGCTGGGAGGATGCCTTTCTTCAGTATCTGCGGACTTTGGATCAGGAAAAGCCAGTTATTGTCTGCGGTGATCTGAATGTTGCCCACCGGGAAATCGATTTGAAAAACCCGGGCGCAAACCGTGGAAACGCCGGATTTTCCGATCAGGAGCGTGGCTGTTTTCAGCGGCTTCTGGATAACGGCTTTACCGATTCGTTCCGGTATCTTTATCCCGATCAGACGGGTGCCTATTCCTGGTGGAGCTATATGTTCCATGCCCGGGAGAAAAACGCCGGGTGGCGGATCGACTATTTCCTGGTGTCTGACCGGCTGCGGGACAGGATTCGGGAAGCTCCGATTTACAGCCAAATTCTCGGGTCTGATCACTGCCCCGTTGGTTTGGAACTGGATTTCTAATTCATATTTTTGTTTCAGTCCGGATCACCGCGCCAAGCTGTTCTCCCTGACGGGCCAGATAGGCATCCTTCAGTCTGGAGATGTAGGAAAAGGGTTCCTCAGGATAGATCGGGACAAACCTTTCTCCGGTATGATCCCCGTGCTTCGGGACCAGCCTGAATTCCATTTCTCCCTCGCCCAGCCGCTTCACCGGAACCCGGGTATCCAGCCCGAAACCGCCGTCCATGGGTACAACGATGCCCAGGTTTTCCTCCCGGGAGCCGCAGCGGACAAAGAGCCTGCACATAACGTCTCCTGACAGCCGGCAGCGGCAGTGAAACAGATAATAGAGGCCCTGACGGAGTACCTGAACTTTCCCAGCAGGTACCTGCCCAAAAAACACTTCACAGCATGTTTGCAAAGAAATCCCCCCCTGCCGTATCCTATGCGGCAGGGGGGGAATTATTCGCTTTTGGGGCTTCATGAATGCAGGCCAAAACTGACAGCGATGGCATCGTCCACCTGAGCCATCTGCTTTTCGTCCAGGCGTCCCATATGCTCCCGCAGACGCCGCTTGTCAATGGTACGGATCTGCTCGAGAAGAATCACGGAATCCTTTGTCAGACCAACGCTTCCTCCGGGAATATTTATATGTGTTGGAAGCCGGGCCTTGCCCGTCTGGCTGGTAATGGCGGCGGCGATCACCGTGGGGGAATGCCGGTTTCCGGTATCGTTCTGTACAATGAGAACAGGCCGGGTTCCCCCCTGTTCGCTGCCTACCACCGGGGAAAGGTCGGCGTAAAAGATGTCGCCCCGCTTAACTGTGCTATCCATAGGCTTCACTCTCCGTGCATATCTTTGGCGCGCTACCGGACGGAATCCCTATGTAACGCGGCTGTATCTATTGTCCCACGCACAGAGGATTTTTATACGGTTCTACGGGAAATCTCCGCAGTTTTCCGGCCCGGTACCGCCTCCTTATCATCCTATGATCTTTCACGGCAAAAAGCTACGAAATAGCAAAAGAAGCGACTTCCAGCGACAGGATCTTCCGCCCGCTGTAGAGAATCTCCGCTTTGACCGGCATATTCTCCCCGTTTACCCAAATATCCAGATGGAGTGCATCGTCCCGGTAGCTGTCGTCCATGCACAGGCGGAGGTATTCTCCGTCCATACCCGCGGAGGACAGATAGCCGGAGCGCAGGGTCTTAAGCAAAAGCCAGGGGCCGCTCACCGGTGTCACCTGACCGTCCGCCATTAATGGAAAGGAAAGCGCGGTATCTTCAAAGGTCAATTCCCCCCCTGCCCCGGTGATCCGGCCGGTTATCCCGGAAATGCTCTCCGGTTCCTCCACGGTAAAGGAAAGGTCTCCCTGCGTATCTCCCGCACAGTTCAGTGTGAAGGTATACAGCTTGTCCCCGTAGTCCGCCGTTACCTTTGCCGTAAAAGCGCATGACCCTTTTTGCAGTTTTTCCCGCAGCATAAGACTCCGGTTCATTTCTCCGGAAGCTCCGCCGCAGCCGGACAGGAAAAGCACAAGCAGTATGACCGCACCGAACCGTTTCATGGAAAGCCCGCCTTATTTCAGAAGTCGCGGTAAAACTGCCAGCATGTCCGTAGGCAGCATGCCATACTGCCCCAGTTCCCTGGCACACAGGTCTCCCGCGGCTCCATGGAACCAGCAGCCGCAGGCTGCCGCCTCCATGGGCCCAAGACCCTGACCCAGAAACGCCGTAATGATCCCCGCCAGTACATCGCCGCTTCCGCCAACAGCCATGCCGGGATTTCCGGTCAGATTGCGGTAGCTTACAGTGCCGTCGGTGATCAGCGTTCCCCTACCCTTGCGCACCAGAACACACCCAAGCGTCCGGGCAAGGTTTATCGCCGCTTCGGCACGGTCTGACGATGTGTCGCCGCCAAGCCGGGCAAATTCCATTTCATGAGGAGTCAGGATCGTAGGATACTGTCTTCCGCGCAGTAAAGCTTTATGCTTTCCCAGAAGATTTATGCCATCGGCATCCACAACTACCGGACATTTCGCCTCCCGGAGGACTGTTTCCAGGGCCGCAAGGGCACCGGAGGACTGTCCCAGTCCGGGACCTATGAGCACCGCGTCCATGCGGGAAAGCTTTTCTTCAATCTGTGCCGCCGCGTCCGGGCTGAGGGCACCATCCGCATCCGGAAGGGGAAAAACAATTGCCTCATTCAGCTTCACTGCCTCAATGGCATAAATGCTCTCCGGCACCCCCAGAAATACCAGACCCGCCCCGGCGCGAAGCGCGCCCATTGCGGCCAGATATGCGCTTCCGGTATAGGCCCGGCTGCCGCACAGAAGAAGGATCCGTCCAAAATCCCCTTTATGGGCATCGGGACTGCGGTCCGGCAGCAATGCCAGAGCCTGGTCCCCGGTCAGTTCCACCATAGGCTTTCCTCCCATCAGTCCAGATGATACAGTTCGGTAAACTTTGTTGTCAGATAATCAGTATAATACTTCGGGTCAAATTTGCCGCAGGCATCCGAAAACAGTACCCCAGGCTTTTTGAAGCTGGCATATTTGTGAATATGCTCTTTCAGCCAGCCGGTGATCCGGGACAGATCACCCTTTGCCACATCGGCAAAAATATCGCCCAGCTCCTGCTGCATGCTGCAGAGCATCTGAGCGCCGTAGGCACTGCCCAGCGCGTAAGAGGGGAAATATCCAATACTTCCGCCGGACCAGTGGGAATCCTGAAGACAGCCTTGCCGGTCATTGGGGACCTCCACCCCCAGGTATTCCCGGTACAACTCGTTCCACCGGACAGGTACATCCGCCACGGTAAGCGCTCCGGAAATGAGCTGCTTTTCGATCTCATAGCGGACCATAATGTGAAGGGAGTAGGTAAGCTCGTCGGACTCCGTGCGGATAAGACTGGGCTGGGCTTTGTTGACAGCCTGGTAGAACATTTCTTCGTCCACATCCTGAAGCTGCTCCGGGAAGAAAGCTTTGATTTTCGGGAAAACGGCATGGATAAAGGGACGGCTCCTGCCAATGAGATTTTCGTAGAACCGGCTCTGGCTTTCGTGAATACCCATGGACACACCGCCGCTGAGAACGGTAGCGTTATACTGATCATCCGCGTTCAGCTCATAGAGGGCGTGACCGCCCTCGTGGATTACGGAATACATGCTGGACGCCAGGCTGTTCTCGTAATAATGGGTGGTAATGCGCACATCCTTATTGTTAAAGTTTGTGGTAAAGGGATGCTCCGTTTCCGCGATTCCGCAGTAGTTACGGTCCAAGCCCAGGGTTTCCATCAGATAGTCAGAAAGCCTGCGTTGCTGCTCCACAGGATAGGTTCTTGCCAGGAAGCTGTCATCAATGGGCGGCTTCTCGGAAATCTTCCCGATAAGTGGTACGATGGTACTGCGCAGCTGGGCAAAAAAAGCGTCCAGCGTAACCATATTCATGCCTTCCTCATACTCGTTAAGCAGCGCGTCATAAGGGGCCATCTCAGGATTGAAGTACCCTGCAAACTTCCGGTTATAATCTACGATCTTTTCCAGATACGGCGCAAAGGAAGGAAAATCGTTTTCATTTTTCGCCTTTTCCCACACGGCACCCGCATCGTTCAGCAACACCTGATAGGCAACGAATTCTTCTGCGGGGATCTTATGGGAACGGTCATAGTCCTTCCGGATCACTTCCACCTGCCGCTGCCGGACGGGATCCAGCTCCAGAGCGTGGGATTCCAGGTAGGAAAGAAGCTCCCCTCTTTCCGGACTGGTGGAAAGGTCATAGATGAGTCTTGACAGGACCTCCATGGTATTTCCCCGGCCAACATAGCTTCCCTTCGGCGCGGCGGTGGCGGCGTCCAGATATAAAACACCCATGGCATGGTTATAAGCGGCTTCCGTTTTCTGGGTGCGGTCAAGAGCCTCCAGGGCCTGGGCGACGGATTCATACTGCATAGTGCTCACTCCTTTTTATATAAAAACAACATACCACGTTCTATCCGGTTCGTCAAGAAAAAGAGAAAAAGTGCTTGCAAATTACAGATGATTGTGTTACTATTGGGAAGATATGAAAAAGCAGTGATCGGGCTGCCTTGCGTTGGTTTTGCGCACACAGCGAGAGCGGGATGGTGGAAGCCGCTTGCGTGCAGCGTTGGGCTTTCTCCCGGGAGCCGCCGCCTGAATGCACGCGCGAGTAGGGCCGGACGGGTGATGCCGTTATCCATCTTGGACATGATTGTGTCCGAAAGCGCGCCGTCTTCAGCGGCGAAAATGCGGGTGGTACCGCGGAAGCATTGCCTTTCGTCCCGGTTCGGGATCGAAGGGTTTTTTCATTTTTAGGAGGAAAGAACATGAAACAACAACTGGAAAGCATTCGCTCCCAGGCAATGGCCGCCCTGGAGGAAGCATCCACACCTGCCGCTCTGGAAGAGCTGCGGGTTAAGCTGCTGGGCAAGAAAGGTGAGCTCACCGCTGTCCTCAAGCAGATGGGTAAGCTCACGGCTGAGGAGCGGCCTGTCATGGGACAGCTTGCCAACTCCGTCCGCGCCGCTATTGAGGAAAAGCTGGAGGAGCGGAAAGCTGAGATCCACGCCTCCGTCCTGGAAGCAAAATTAGCTTCCGAAGCAGTGGATGTGACCATTCCCGGGACGGCAGTGGCGGTTGGCCATCAGCATCCCATGAATCAGGTCCTGCAGCAGATCAAGGACGTATTCGTTGGCCTTGGCTATCAGGTGGTGGAAGGACCTGAGGTTGAGCTGGCGGACTACAACTTCACCCGGCTGAACATCGAGGAAGGACATCCCTCCCGGGATCGTTCCGATACCTTCTATTTCACGGACGACGACTCCGTGCTCCTGCGGACCCAGACCAGCCCCATGCAGATCCGCTATATGGAAACCCACAAGCCGCCGCTGTGCATGCTGGCTCCCGGCCGTGTTTTCCGGAAGGATGAGGCCGATGCCACCCACTCCCCCATGTTCCACCAGATCGAAGGCCTGGTTGTGGATGAGCACATCACCATGGGCGACCTCAAGGGTGCGCTTATTACCATGATGCGCAAACTCTACGGCGAAGATGCCCAGATGCGGTTCCGTCCCCATCACTTCCCCTTCACGGAGCCCAGCTGCGAAATGGACATGCAGTGCCACAAGTGCCACGGCACCGGCGAAGTGAACGGTCAGGTATGCTCCACCTGCCACGGTGAGGGCTGGATCGAGCTGCTGGGCGCCGGAATGGTCCATCCCAAGGTACTGGAATGCTGCGGCATTGATCCAAACAAGTATACCGGCTTTGCCTTTGGCATGGGCCTGGAACGGATGGCCATGGGCCGTCTGAAGATCAACGATCTGCGTCTGATCTTCGATAACGATATTCGGTTTCTGAACCAGTTCTAAAGGAGGTGCGTCAATAATGAGACTGAACAGAAAATGGCTGAATGAAGACTTCGTGGATCTGCGCGAAGTAAGCGATAAAGAATTTGTTGAAACCATGACCGTCTTCGGTCAGAAGGTGGAAACCTGGGAGCGGATGGATGCTGAGATCAAAAACGTGGTCGTCGGCAAGGTCCTCTCCATGGTCCGCCATCCCAACTCCGACCACATGTGGATCTGTCAGGTGAATGTCGGCGGCGAGGAGCCCATACAGATCGTCACCGGTGCCCAGAATGTCCATGAGGGGGATCTGGTCCCCGTGGCTCTGCACAACTCCTGGCTCCCCGGCGGCGTGCACATCACCAAAGGCAAGCTCCGGGGAGAACTGTCCAACGGCATGCTCTGCTCCTTCGCGGAGCTGGGTCTGACCCAGAATGACCTGCCCGGCGTATTTGCCGACGGCATCTGGATCCTGAACGACGAGGAATGCAGCATCGGGCAGGACATCAACCAGGTCATCGGAAACGACGACACCGTGGTGGAATTCGAGATCACCAATAACCGTCCCGACTGCTACTCCATTATCGGTCTTGCTCGGGAAGCGGCGGCGGCCTTTGGAAAGCCCATGCGTCACCACGAGCCCGTGGTTCACGGGAGCTGCGCCGGCAGCATCTTCGAGCATCTGGATGTGGAGGTTCCCGCTGCGGATAAATGCAGCCGCTACTCCTCCCGGATGGTGGCCAATGTAAAAATCGGCCCCTCCCCCAAGTGGCTGCGGCAGCGTCTGCGCGCCAACGGCGTCCGTCCTATTAACAATATCGTTGACATCACCAACTATGTAATGCTGGAATACGGCCAGCCCATGCACGCCTTTGACTACCGATACGTTTCCTCCGGGAAAATCGTGGTTCGGGAGGCCGAGGCCGGAGAGACCCTTACCACCCTGGACGGCACTGTCCGTCCCCTGAAGCCGGGAATGCTTGTCATTGCTGACGACACCAAGCCCATCGGCCTTGCCGGCATCATGGGCGGCGAGAACTCCGAGATCGTAGACGACACCTCCATGGTAGTCTTCGAGTCCGCTAACTTTAACGGTACCTCCATCCGTCAGACCGCTTTGGCTCTGGGCATGCGTACCGAGGCCTCCGGAAAATTTGAGAAAAACCTGGACCCCATGTTGACCGTTCCGGCGGTGCAGCGAGCCTGCGAGCTGGTTGAGCTGCTGGGCTGCGGCGATGTGCTGGACGGAACCATCGATGTGATCCATTACGTTCCTGAATCCCGCCGCGTCCGTCTGGAGCCTGACCGGATCAATGACCTGCTGGGTACGGAGATTTCCCGGGAGGATATGGTAAAGTATCTTGCCAATCTGGAGATCCCCGTGGAAGGCGACGAGATCCTTGTCCCCTCTTTCCGTCCTGACCTTATCCTGACGGCGGATATTGCCGAGGAGATCGGCCGTTCCTATGGCTACAACGCCATTCCCATCACGGAGTTCAAGAACTCCACGCAAGGCGGCTATTCCGCTGAAATGAAGCTGGAAGCCCAGGCGGGAACCTTCTGCCGCGGACTGGGTTACAACGAGATTATCACCTATTCCTTCGTCTCCCCGGCTGTTTTTGACCAGATCCGGCTTCCTGCCGACTCCCCTCTGCGCCGGTGCATGCGGATCCAGAATCCTCTGGGCGAGGATACCTCTGTGATGCGTACCATTGCCCTGCCCTCCATGCTGGAGATCCTTGCCCGGAACAATGCATACCACAACAAGGCTGTCAAGCTTTATGAGATTGCTAAGGTGTATCTTCCTACCGAGGGTCAGATACTTCCTCAGGAGCCCAAAAAACTGGTTCTGGGCACCTATGGTTCCGGCGAGACCTTCTTCACACTGAAAGGAGAGCTCGAAGCGATCTTTGCCGGACTGCGGATCCGAAAAGCGGAATACGCTGCCGAAAAGCAGAATCCCAGCTATCATCCTGGGCGCTGTGCCTCCATTACCGTGGATGGTGTCTGTGTTGGCGTTATGGGTCAGGTGCATCCTCTGGTGGTAAAAAACTACGGCATGGATTGCGAGGTCTACTGCGCCGAGCTCAACCTCAGCGCCCTCATGGAGCTGCGCCTGCCTGAGCCCACCTACACGCCCCTGCCCAAGTACCCCGCGGTAATGCGTGACCTGGCGCTGGTTTGCGACGAAGAAGTCACCGTTGCCCAGGCCGAGGACGTGATTACGGGCGCCGCTGGGAAGCTCCTGCGCAGCGTCAAGCTGTTCGACATCTACCGGGGCACCGGCGTGCCGGAGGGCAAGAAGAGCATGGCCTTCTCTCTTGAGCTGCGCTCCGATGAGCGGACGCTTACCGACGCGGACTCCGAGGGTGTCATGAGCAAAGTCCTTGCTTCCCTGAAGGAAAAACTGAACGCAGTTCTGCGTTAAGAAAACAAAAGTTCACAAAAAATTTCCGTTTAGGGCTTTACACCCTCCCCTTTCTGGCGTATAATAACTGTATTATTTTCCTGATAAGGAGGCTGAGACCATGACGGATTCCGATACCCTGACCTTTACAGTCCCCAGCGATGACAAAGAGAGCATGCGCCGCATTCTCCGAAGTGTGTTCGATGCCCTGTCTGAGAAAGGTTACAACCCCATTAATCAGATCGTTGGCTACCTGCTGACGGAGGATCCCACCTACATTACAAACTACGGCAATGCCCGCAGCCTGATCTGCAAGATCGACCGGGACGAGCTGATGCAGGTGCTGGTCCGGGAGTATCT
>JAEDNR010000129.1 GCA_016302405.1 Oscillospiraceae bacterium | reverse complement strand
GGAGTTCTGGCTCATTTCCAGCGCGGAGGTGGCTACGCCGCCGGCGTTGGAAGCCTTGCCGGGGCAGAACAGAACGCCGCTGTCCTGGAAGTACTTGGTAGCGTCCAGGGTGGTGGGCATGTTGGCGCCCTCCGCAACGGCATAGCAGCCGTTTGCTACCAGAGTCTTGGCATCATCCAGATTCAGCTCGTTCTGGGTAGCGCAGGGGAGAGCGACATCACATTTCACGGTCCAGACGCCCTTGCCGGCGTGGTACTGGCTGTTCGGCCGTGCCTTGGCATACTCGGTGAGCCGGGCCCGGCGGACCTGCTTTACATCAATGAGAGTGGCAACGTCAATGCCGTCGGGATCATAGATCCAGCCGGTGGAGTCGGAGCAGGTGACGGGCTTTGCCCCCAGCTGCCAGGCCTTTTCAATGGCGTAGGTAGCCACGTTGCCGGCACCGGAGACCACAACGGTCGCGCCGGCAAGGGACTTGCCGTTGCAGCGGAGCATCTCCTCCGTCAGGTACAGCAGGCCGTAGCCGGTAGCCTGGGTGCGGGCGAGGGAACCGCCGAAGCTCAGGCCCTTGCCGGTGAGCACGCCGGAATACTGGTCCTGAATGCGCTTGTACTGGCCGAAGAGATACCCGATCTCCCGGCCGCCCACGCCGATGTCACCGGCGGGCACGTCGGTATCCGGGCCGATGTACTTATACAGCTCCGTCATGAAGCTCTGGCAGAAAGCCATGATTTCCCGGTCGGACTTGCCCTTGGGGTCAAAATCGGAGCCGCCCTTGCCGCCACCGATGGGAAGCCCGGTCAGGCTGTTTTTGAACACCTGCTCGAAGCCCAGGAATTTCATAATGCTCAGGTTAACGCTGGGGTGCAGCCGAAGACCACCCTTGTAGGGGCCGATGGCGCTGTTGAACTGAATGCGGTAGCCGTTATTGACCTGGACCTGGCCGTTGTCATCCACCCAGGGCACCCGGAAAAGAATCGCCCGCTCCGGGGTGGTCAGCCGCTCCAGCAGCGCTTCCCGGCGGTAGCGGGCCTCGTTCCGGTCAATGACGGGGGCGAGGGTTTCCAGCACCTCGGTAACGGCCTGAATAAATTCCGGCTGGTCGGGATTCTGACGCTTGACCCGTTCCAGCACCTCACTGCCATAACTCATAGACAAATGTCCTCCTGTCGCGTTTTTCTGGCCTATTGTACCAGAAGAAAAGAGAAAATGCAATCCCCTTTTGCAGCCTGGAAAGAAAAATAAGCAGAATTGGCCGTTTTGGGCGCTCCCGACTGCGGTCAGCAGCATCGGATAAATGATCGTTTAGCGAACTAACAGCGAACAATCGAATT
This sequence comes from Oscillospiraceae bacterium, assembly GCA_016302405.1. Lineage (GTDB taxonomy): Bacteria > Bacillota > Clostridia > Oscillospirales > Oscillospiraceae > Faecousia. Next base: position 1,135 of record JAEDNR010000129.1, on the reverse strand, counting down.
CCCGGTCATTGCGAACCAGCGCGCACGCTGGTGTGGCAATCTCCATCTTTAGAAGAAAGCGGTCACAATGACGAGGGGGATTCCCACACCAGTCTGAGGACTGGTTCGGAATGACACCTTAATTGATTCGTGCCCTGCTGTACGTCGGAGATTCCCGCGCCAGTGCAACCATCGAACTGCGTTAATGCGCTAAACGATCATTTTTTCAGGAAATGTGTTCCGACGGAATTGCTGGGATAGGGCGAATTTGTTCCTTACCGCCTTGCCCTGGGGAGGATATCCCTTTGCAGAACTTCCAGGAAAATATCCAGCTCCTGAGGCGTGGTGTCCCGGCAGAGGGAGATCCGGAACGCGCCGTCAATCACCTCCGGGTCGGCGTTCATGGCGGTGAGCACATGGCTGCGGTGACCCTTGGCGCAGGCGCTTCCGGCGGAAACGCAAATATGCGCATCCTGAAGCAGATTGATGGTATTCTGAACGGGTACGCCTGGAACGGAAAGGGAGAGGATATGGGGCGCTTCGTGGCAGCCGTTGATTCTCACACCTGGAAGCCCGGAAAGCTTCTGCACAAGAGCTTCCAGCAGTGCCCGCTCCCGGGCGGTATCTTCCCGGAAGGTGGCGGCGACTGCCCGGCAGGCGGCGGCAAAGCCGAAAATAGCGGGAGTGGCTTCGGTGCCGCTGCGGTAGCCGCCCTCCTGCCCGCCGCCCAGAAGGAGGGCTGGGAAGGATTTGAGCCGGGGATTGATATAAAGGGCGCCCGCCCCCTTGGGGCCGTGGATCTTATGGGAGGAAACGCTGATAAGATCCGCACCCAGGGTCTTTGCCTGGAACGGAATCTTCAGGAAGCCTTGAACCGCGTCGGTGTGGAAGACGGCATCAGGGCAGATCCGGTGGGTCAGCCGGGCCAACTCCCGGATGGGGCTTACAGAGCCAACCTCGTTGTTCACCATCATAATGGACACCAGAATGGTGTCCGGTGTCAGGGCTGCTTTTAGCTGGTCGGCAGTGATTCTGCCTTGACTGTCAGGTTTCAGATAGGTCACCCGGTAACCTTGGCTTTCCAGCTCCTTGGTACAATTCAGAATGGCGTGGTGCTCCATGGCGGTGGTGATGATGTGCTTTCCCCGCTTGCCCA
>JAEDNR010000004.1 GCA_016302405.1 Oscillospiraceae bacterium | reverse complement strand
ACGGGGGGAGTACGAATTCCCGGTCATTGCGAGCCCGAATTCCCGGTCATTGCGAGCCAGTGCGCACACTGGCGTGGCAATCCCCATCTTTAGAAGAAAGTGGTCTCAATGACGAGGGGGATTCCCACACCAGTCTTCGGACTGGTTCGGAATGACACATAAATTGGAACACAGCCGCTTATACGAGCTCCCCCCGGTACCAGTGTGCGCACTGGTACCACCCCCCTCATAAATGCGGGGGGCGAGGGCGCTCCCGCGCCACTGCAACTGTCGAACTGTGTTAATGCGCTAAACGATCATTTAGCACAGACAATTAAGAACAAATAAATTGCTGCAAAAATGAAACAGGAAAGGAGCCTTCTATGGCACGGCTGATATTCCATGTGGATGTGAACAGCGCCTTTCTGTCCTGGGAGGCGGCCCGGCGGGTGGCAAAGGGGGAAGAAGACATCCGCCTCATCCCCGCAGCCATCGGCGGCGATCCGGAAAAGCGCACCGGAGTGGTTCTTGCCAAATCCATCCCGGCAAAAAAATACGGGATCAAAACGGGAGAGCCTATCGCCATGGCGCTGCGCAAATGTCCGGAACTATTTCTGGCGAGACCGGACTTCCGGCTTTATGAACAGTGCTCCAAAGCCTTTATGGACATATGCCGGGAATACGCGCCGGTGGTGGAGAAGTATTCCATTGACGAGTGCTTTCTGGATATGAGCGGGACCTACCGGCTCTATCCGGACCCCGTCGCCACTGCGTACACGATTAAGGATAAGATCCGCACCGAACTGGGGTTTACCGTGAATGTGGGCATCGGGGACAATAAGCTCCTTGCCAAGATGGCCAGTGATTTTGAAAAGCCGGATAAGGTGCACACCCTGTTTTCCGGAGATATTCCTGGGAAAATGTGGCCGCTCCCGGTACGGGACCTGTTCACGGTGGGTGCCTCCACGGCGGAAAAGCTGGAAAAGGCAGGCGTACGCACCATTGGGGAGCTGGCAAACAGCGACCCGGCACACGTCCAGCGGATCGTAGGCGTGAAAATGGGCCAGCAGATTTATAACTATGCCAACGGCGTGGACCCATCCCCGGTTCTGGCAGCGCCGGAGGAAGCAAAGGGGTACAGTGTTTCCACGACCCTGGAAGAGGATGTGGTAACGGGGCAGCAGGCCCATGGCGTGCTGTTGGCGCTGACGGACAGCGTCACTGCCCGGATGCGGGCGGATGGTGTGAAAGCCGGCTGCATCGCAGTGTCCATCCGCTCCAATGACTTCCGGACCCGTTCCCACCAGAGGAAGCTTCCGGAGCCTACGGATATTTCCCGGGAAGTCTATGAGACCGGTAAGCAGCTTTTCAGGGAGCTGTGGGACGGCCACACGCCCCTGCGGCTTCTGGGACTGTCTCTTACCGACCTTACCCACGAAACCGAGTCCCAGCTTTCCCTGTTTTCCGACGAGGAACGGGAGAAAGCCCGGCGGCTGGACAGGGCCTATGACGCCATTAACAGCAAATTCGGCGCCTCGGCCATCATGCGGGGCTCCAGCATCCAGTCCCACCTGGAGGTCGGGAAAAAGTACCGCGCCCAAATGGAGCAGAATAAAGAATGACTTTGCAGGAGGGGTTCCATGAAAACCAATGTAAAAAAAGAAGAACGCTGTCTGAATGTGGGCGTGCTGGGCTGCGGCATCATCTGTCAGGCGGCCCATTTAATCGGCAGCACAAAGGCAAGAAATGTCCATCTGTACGCCATCTGCGATGTTGCCGAGGACCTGCTTAACAAAATGGCGGCCATTTATGATCCGGACGTGGTTTACAACGATTATTCCCGGATGCTGGCCGACCCCAATGTGCAGGCGGTTATCATCGGCATCGGCGACCAGTTCCATGTGCCCTGCGCGAAGCAGGCGATCCTTGCGGGCAAGCATGTGCTGCTGGAAAAGCCCATGGGCGTTTCCCTGGAAGAATGCCAGGAGCTGAAATTATTGGCGGAGGAAAAGGGACTGGTTCTGCAGATCGGGCACATGAAGCGCTTTGACGAAGGGCTGCAATTTGCCAAAAACTTCAAGGAAGAAAAAATGGGGCAGGTCACCACCTACAAGGGCTGGTACTGCGACAGCATCGGCCGCTATACCCTGACGGACAATGTGATGCCGGTGCTGTATTCCAGCGATAAAATGAAAAAGCCCGCGGGAAATCCCAAGGCAATTCTGGATCACTATTACCTCCTGGGCCATGGCAGCCACCTTTTTGATACGGCGCTGTATTTTATGGGGCCCATCACCCGGGTGGCGGCCCGGTATGTCCACACGGCAAAGCTTCACTCCTGGCTTATTGACTGCGACTTTGCCAGTGGAGCCATCGGAACCCTGGACCTCACCATTGCCATTGCCCAGAAGTGGCACGAGGGCTGTGAAATCTACGGCACCGGCGGAACGGTTTACGCCAAAACCTACAACCCCTGGGAATTCCGGTCCTCCGAGGTGGAGTGCTTTGACGCCCGGACCTGTACCTCCGTTTCTCCGGCGGCTTTTGACGGCCAGTTCTACCGCCGGGAGCTGGAGGGCTTTGCCGACAGCGTGCTGCAAGGGCTCCCTCTGGCCGGGGCCTCCTCCGAGGATGGGATCATGGTCATGCGGGCGCTGATTGCCACCTACCAGTCGGTGCAGGAGGGCGGAGCCTGGGTTCGCCTGGAAGATGTGAAAGGAGCGCTTTAATATGGAGATCGGCATTTTTTCCAGAACCTACGAGAACATGCCCCTGGAAGCGGTTTTCCGGGAAATGGACCGCCAGGGGATCCATCATACCCAGTTTAATCTTTCTTCCGCCGGGATGGCTACCCTGCCAGAAAGCATTGACGAAGAAAAGCTCCTTACGGTTCGGGAACTTGCCAGGGAATACGGGATCACCCTGGATGCCCTTTCCGGGACCTTTAACATGATTGACCCGGATGTGGACGCAAGGACGCGGGGCTGCCGGCAGTTTGCAACCCAGTGCCGCATTGCGCGCCTTTTGGAAATCCCCATTGTCACGCTCTGCACCGGGTCCAGGCATCCCACCAATAAATGGGCCTGGCACGAGGACAATCTGACGGAGGCTGCCTGGTCGGATCTGATGCGCTCAACGGAGGAAATCCTCCGGTATGCTGAGGATAACCACATCATCCTGGCCGTGGAGACGGAAGCCAGCAATATTATCTGCACCCCGGAAAAGGCCCGCCGGTACTTAGACAATGTGGGCAGCCCCAACCTGAAAATCATCATGGATGGGGCAAATCTGTTCCGCCCGGAGCAGGTTCCGAAGATGGCAGAAATCCTGGGGGAAGCCTTTGACGCCCTGGGAAAGGACATCGTTCTGGCCCATGCCAAGGATTTTTCCCTGGGCCGGGACATTGCCTTTGTTGCCGCCGGGGAAGGGGAACTGGACTTCCCCCTCTATATCCGGCTGCTGAAGCAGTGCGGCTATGATGGCCCCCTGGTGCTCCACGGGCTTGCCCAGTCCCAGATTGAAAAGAGTGCGGCGTTTTTAAAGAGGGCAATGGCATGATGGATTCTTTTACCCACCGCGGCATTCATCTGGAATATGAAGTGACCGGGCAGGGTTCCCCCCTGGTGTTTCTTCACGGCTTGGGGGGCAGCATCCAGCAGATTCATGGGGTGTATACGTTGGTTCCCGGCGTGAAACTGATCTGCCTGAACCAGCAGGGCCACGGAAACAGCGGCGCGGACTGGGAAAGCTTCGGTTTTGACCGCCTGGGGGAGGATGTCATTGCACTGCTGGACCATCTGCATCTCAATAAAGCCGCCTTTGCGGGCATTTCCATGGGGGCTGCCGTCTGCCTGAATATTGCCCTCCGGTTCCCTGAGCGGGTGGAAAAGCTGCTGCTGATCCGAAACGCCTGGACGGATCAGCCCATGGCGGAACCGGTGCAAAATGCCTACTATGACCTGGGACAGGCGCTGCACCGGGGCGGCTACGAAGCCTTCCTGCAAACCGAGGGGTGGAGGATTATCTCTGGCACATCTCCTTATACGCGCAATGCCTTTACGATTCCTTTTCAGGAGGACTTCAACCGGGAAAACTGGCAGAAGTACTGCATTCTTCCCGGTCAGGCACCGGTTGCCTCTCTGGAAGGGCTGAGGGAAATATCCGTTCCCACTCTGATTCTGACGAACCGGAATGATTTCTGCCATCCTTTTGCCTACGGGGAAATCCTCAGCCGGTATATTCCCGGGTCTGTGTTTCGGGAGATTCCGGATAAGGATTCTGACCCTGCGGGCCATAAGGAGCAGATAAACCGGGCAGTGTCGGAGCTGATGAAAGGTCCGGAATAAAGATGAAGAAAAAGAGAGGAAGAAAAAATGCTTTTCAGGAACGAAAAATTGCGGCCGCTGCTGGCGATTCTCTGCGCCCTGGGCTGGTCATTGGCCTATCCCTTTATTAAGCTGGGGTATGGGGAACTGCAAATCGATTCTGCGGATCTGGGAAGTAAAATTCTGTTCGCCGGGATCCGCTTTTTCGCGGCGGGACTTCTGGTGCTGGCTTTCAGCGCCGTGCAGAAAAGAAAACTGGCCGTCACCCGGAAAGAAGTTCCTTGGCTTACCCTGTTTGCCCTGGTAAACACCGCCCTGCATTACCTGTTTTCCTATATCGGCCTTTCCTATATCCCCAGCGCCCGTTCCACGATTCTGGATTCCATGGGCTCATTTTTCCTGATTATTCTGTCGGGACTGTTTCTGGAGGACGATACCTTCAGCGTGAAAAAGATTGCCGGCTGCCTTTTGGGCTTCTGCGGGATTCTGACCATCAGCATCACCCCCGGGGGCGGTCTGTTTTCGGGCATTTCCTTTCTTGGCGACGGGATGATCCTGCTCAATGCCTGCTGCGCGGCGGGCGGCGGCATCCTGACCCGGTTTATTTCCAAAAAGATGGATATGATGACGGCAACGGGCTACGGTATGTCGGCAGGAGGGTTGATGCTTCTGCTGGTTGGGCTTATGGTGGGCGTCCGGCAGCCCTGGAACCTGAGCCTCTGGGGCGTGACCATTCTCTTTGTCCTGGTCCTGATTTCCGCGGTGTGCTTTGGAATCTACAATATGCTGCTGGCCAATCACCCTATCAGCAAGGTGGCGATCTACAATTCTCTCATTCCGGTGTTTGGGGTTATGTTTTCCTCCCTTCTGCTCAGGGAGCCGTTTTCCTGGCAGTATATCCTTGCTGCCGGCCTGACGGCGGCGGGTGTCTATGTGGTCAACCGGAAATAAAAAAGAGGCAGGCTGCGGTGGTACGGCCACCGGGGCGGAATAAATTGTCCTTGTAAAATCGGAGGAAATACTGTATAATTTCCGGAGAACAGAGACTAAGGAGGAAAAAGCCATGGCGATTGTCGCGCCTTCCATCCTGTCCGCGGATTTTGCCAATCTGGAACGGGATATGCATGTCATCCGGGATGCCGGAGCGCCCTGGGCCCATGTGGATATTATGGATGGGCATTTTGTCCCGAACATTACCATCGGCATTCCCGTGGTGAAAGCCCTGCGGCGGGTGTCGGACCTGACCCTGGATGTGCATTTGATGATCACGGAGCCCGGGCGGTATGCGGAAGCCTTTTGTAAGGCCGGCGCGGACTTCCTGACGGTCCACCTGGAAGCGGATACGCCGGAGCGGATTATGCAGACACTGCTTTCCATCCGGGCCATGGGCGCGAAAGCGGGCATCTCCGTCAAGCCGGGGACTCCGGCGGAAGCTCTGGAGCCCTACCTCACTTTTTGCGATATGATCCTTATCATGACGGTGGAGCCCGGCTTCGGCGGGCAGAAGTTCATGGAGGACATGATGGATAAGCTCCGTTATCTGCGCAGTCGTCTGGATGCGTGCAATCCGGGCTGCCTTTTGGAGGTGGACGGAGGCGTGGATGCGCGCACCGCGCCCATCTGCAAGGCGGCAGGCGCGAATGTTCTGGTATCCGGGTCGGCCTTTTTTAAGGCGGCGGACAAGGCGGCGTTTGTCGCCTGTCTCAGCGCGGAGGAATAAAAATGTGCCCTGGCCTTTTTCGGCCCAGGGCACTTTTTCTATGAGAAAAGCGGTCAGTAGTCAAGGGCGGCGATCCTGTCTTCTAACTGGGAATAGTGGGAAAAGCCCGTGTGGGCCGTGAGCTTATCCGGCTCCGCGTACCACAGCGCGTGCATACCCGCGTTCTCGGCGCCCAGAATGTCCAGTTCCAGACTGTCCCCCACCATGAGACATTCTTCCGGGCGGCATCCGGCATATCGGATACATAGGTCAAAAAAACGCTTGTCCGGCTTTTCGGTTCCCGCTTCCTCACTGGTGACGATACAGTGAAAATAGGGGAGAACGCCGATGGTTTCCAGCTTCCGCATCTGCCAGTCCAGGGTCATGTTGCTGGCAACGCCCAGAATATAGCCCTTTTGACGCAGAGAACGGATGCATTCCGGCGCCCCCGGCTCCGGGCCTCCGGCAGCCAGAACGGCGTTCCAGTACAGGTCATTGAGCACCGGGGCAAAGGAGAGGGGCTTCCCGTTTTCCTTCAAGATCCGCAGGAACCGGATCATCCGGTTGTGGATGGCGGCCTGGGGGCCGATTTCTTCCGCCATCCGCCGGTACTGGTCATTGTAGGCAAAGGCAAAGGCTTCCGGGTCGATCCCAAGCTGCTCCCAGGCGTAACGGCAGAGGGAAGGCATAGCAGCCGCGTGGGCCTTTTCAAAGGTGAACAGGGTGTCATCAATATCAAAAAAGACAGCTTTTATCATGGGCTTTCCTCCCCGGACCGTTTTAAGAAAATGTGCATATCGGTTTACGCAGCAAGTATACAAATTGGAATTTTTCGGCTACGCCGAATTGTCCATTAAATCCCACTTTGTCGTTTGGCTGACAGCCGAAAGCATATAAGAAAATTATACCCCCGAATGACAGGAAAAGCAAGTCTTCCCGCAGCTGAGGCCTGTCTGCCTTTCGGACAACGGGCATTGTTCGTTCTTCATGAAAGCGCTTTTTAAAAACCGGAGAATTAATACTTTTACTTCGTAAAACAGCGGGGAATTCCACTCATTTTTGCTGAAATCATGATTGCAAAATAAACAAAAATATATGGTCTATGTTGCGTTTTCACCGCAATACCGAACTTTTTTCAGGGAATCGGGCGGAAAAAAAGAGGGATTTTTCAGTCTTTTCCTATTGCACTTTATGTGCTTATCCGCTATAATATAGGCTATAAATTCGCAATCAGACAGCTTTCGGTCTCCGCTTTTATTCCGGAAGCATTGGACATTACCGGCAGCTGAGGAGGGAAGAAGCCATGCTGGAAGCACTGAAACGCAAGGTATATGAAGCCAATATGGAGCTACCCCGGCGAAATCTGGTGACCTACACCTGGGGCAATGTCAGCGGCATTGACAGGGAGCGGGGCCTCTTCGTCATTAAGCCCTCCGGCGTCGAGTATGACGAATTGCGGCCGGAGGACCTGGTGGTCATGGATCTGGACGGGAATAAGGTGGAGGGGGATATGAACCCTTCCTCCGACACCAGGACCCACCTGGTGCTGTACCGGGAATTTCCGCAGATCGGTGGCATCGTACATACCCACAGCCCCTACGCGGTGGCCTGGGCCCAGGCGGGGCGGGATATTCCCTGCTACGGCACCACCCATGCCGACTATTTCTACGGCAGCGTTCCCTGCGCCCGGAACCTGACCCCCGAGGAAATTGAGGCGGATTACGAGACGAATACCGGCAGGATCATTGTGGAGACCTTCCGCAGTCGGGGCATTGACCCCCGCTATGTTCCCGCGGTCGTCTGCCGCAATCACGGCCCCTTCACCTGGGGGTGTGACCCTGCCCAGGCGGTTTACCACTCCGTTGTTTTGGAAGAAGTGGCGAAAATGAGCATGTTCACCGAGCTCATAAATCCTCAGGCCAGCCCCGCGCCGGACTGTATCCGCAACAAGCATTTCCTGCGGAAACATGGGCCCAACGCATATTACGGGCAGGCAAAAAAGTAGTTGATAAAGGTTATTAAAACCGTTAATCAAAATACATTCACTTTTATGGAGGAACCATTATGAAAAGCTTTAACTTTACCGTGAAAGACCCCATGGGCATCCATGCCCGTCCCGCCGGCCTGCTGGCAAAGATGGCTAAGACCTACCCCGATACCGCCATCACCCTGACCAAGGGGGAGAAGACGGTGAAGATGACCCAGCTCATGATGCTGATGGGCCTGGGTGTCAAGACCGGCGATGAGGTCACCGTGAGCGCCAACGGCGCTTCCGAGGACGCCGCCATTGCGGCTCTGGAGAAGTTCTTCCAGGAGAACCTGTAAGATAATGAATTCCCCGTCGGGGCCGCACCCTGACGGGGTTTCCGGCTTTGGGGCCGGGATATGTGCAATGCTGCCGGGTGTCCGGACTATTCCGGATGTCAACTTCTGACAGGAGGATCACTATGATTGTAATTCAGGGCAAGGGTGTTTCCAAGGGCGTCCTCAAGGGAAACATTTATTTCTACCAGCGTACCGAGAAGAAGATCGAGAAGGTTTCCGCGGATGTGGAAGCGGAGAAGGCCCGGCTGGCTGAGGCGCAGCAGAAAGCCATCGCCCAGCTGGAGGTTCTGGCGGAGAACTGCCGGGAGGAAGCCGGCGATGAAACCGCAATCCTGTTTGAGACCCACGCCATGTTCGTCGAGGACGAGGATTATGTGGATGCCATTTTGAGCACCATGGAGGAAGAGCAGTGCAACGCGGAGTACGCCGTCATGATGGCAGGCGAGCAGTTTGCAGCCATGTTTGCCGCCATGGACGACACCTACATGCAGGCAAGAGCCGCCGACATTAAGGATGTGACCCAGCGGCTTCTCAATAACCTCATGGGCATTGTGGAGGGAGGTATCGATTCCGAGGAGCCGGTGATCCTGGCGGCGGACGATCTGGCCCCCTCCGAGACGCTGCAGCTGGACAAGTCCAAGATTCTGGGCTTCGTGACCCAGGGCGGCTCCGGCAACAGCCATACCGCCATTCTCGCCAGAACCATGGGCATCCCCGCCATCTGCGGCCTGGGGGACGCCCTGAAGCCGGAGTACCATGGCCGCCTTGCCTATATTGACGGCGAGACGGGCAAGCTGGTGCTGGACCCCGATGCCATGACCCTGGCGGCTATGCGGGAGAAATACGAGAAGCAGCAGAAGATGAAGGAGCTGTACCAGCAGCTGAAGGGCCAGGAGGATGTGACCCTGGACGGCAGGAAAATCAAGCTTTACTGCAATATCGGATCTCCCGAGGATGTTTCCTCCGTCATTGCCAACGACGGCCAGGGCATCGGCCTGTTCCGCTCCGAGTTTTTGTACCTGGCTTCCGAGGATTATCCCACTGAGGAAGCTCAGTTTGAGGCCTACAAGTCCGTGGCCCTGGCCATGAACGGCAAGCGGGTCATCATCCGTACCCTGGACATCGGCGCGGACAAGCAGGTGGGCTACTTTAACCTGAACAAGGAAGAGAACCCCGCCATGGGCCTGCGGGCTGTCCGGATCTGCCTGAACCGTCCGGAAGTCTTCCGCACCCAGCTTCGTGCCCTGTACCGGGCCTCTGCCTACGGTAAGGTCGCCATCATGTTCCCCATGATCGCCTCCGTCTGGGAGGTCAAGGAGTGCCGCCGGGCCTGCCAGAGCGTGATGAAGGAGCTGAAGGAAGAGGGAATTCCTTACAATCCGGATACCGAGATTGGCATTATGATCGAGACCCCCGCTTCCGTGTTCATGGCGGAAGAGCTGGCTCAACTGGTGGACTTCTTCTCCGTGGGCACCAACGACCTGACCCAGTACACCCTGGCCTGTGACCGCCAGTGCAACGACCTGGGCAAGTTCTTTGATCCCCACCATCCCGCTGTTCTCCGGGCGCTGAAGATGGCTACCGATGCTGCCCACAAGGCGGGCATCTGGATCGGAATCTGCGGCGAGCTGGGCGCGGACATCAGCCTGCTGCCCACCTTCCTCGCCATCGGCGTGGACGAACTCAGCGTGACGCCCTCCGCGGTTCTGCCCCTCCGGGCGGAGATCCGCAAGTCCATTGCCCAGACCTGCACCCTGGAGATGCTGAACGGTTAATTCCATACAGATTATGGGCCGCTGTCCAAAGGACGGCGGTCCGTTTTTGCCGCTCTGGGGCCCTATGGAAAAATGCCGAAAAAAGTGGGCGGGGACCAGAAATTTCTGTTGCCTTTTTGGGCCTGGTTTGGTAAAATATAGAAAATATGCAAACCAGAGAATATAATTCAGTTTGGAGGAGAGCGGTATGAAAAGGGCCATTTGCGCGGTACTTGCCTTAATCCTTGTTTACGTCGGACTGTGCGCGGTGGATTATTACGGAAGCGGGGAAGCCCGGAAGGCGCTTCTGGCAGCCGGGAAGACCGGGACCCTTACCGTCCGGGAGGCGCCTGCCCCGGCAAACGATAACGGCGTGATCACCGCTCAGGAGTGGGCCGCCGTGTATCCGGAAATTACGGCATCCCTGCAGGCCAACGCGGACAACACCTACCGGATCAGCTATCTGGAGGAGGATCCCTATCTGACCACAGTGTATGCCGGCTTTGGCTTTGCCAAGGACTACGGCAGTGCCATTGGCCACAGCTATACCCTGGCGGATGTGGCAGAGACCAAGCGGCCCCATCCCCTTGCCAACTGCCTGACCTGCAAGACCCCGGACTATACCAAGCTGGTCAACGATCTGGGGGACGACGCCTATTCTCTGGACTTTAACGAGGTTCTGGGTCAGATGCACGAGAATGTGAGCTGCTACAACTGCCACGGCAATGATGCCGGGAATAAGGGTGAGCTGGTGGTTACCCATTCCTATGTGACGGAGGCTCTGGGGTCGGAAATGGATAAAATTGCTCCCGCGGTGCTCAGCTGCGGTCAGTGCCATATTGAGTACTATTTTAAGCCGGAGAACAAGGCCACCGCTATGCCCTATGACAGTGTGGCGGCAATGAGCCCCGAGGCAATCCTTGCTTACTATGATGCAATGGATTTCGCGGATTGGACCCAGGAAGCCACCGGCACCAGACTGCTGAAAGCCCAGCATCCTGAGATGGAAACCTTCCTGGGCGAAGGCAGCGCCCACAAAGGATTGCTTACCTGCGCTGACTGCCACATGGCGGACACGGTGGAGGGCAAGGTGTACTATACCAGCCACAAGCTGGAAAGCCCCCTGGAAAATCCGGCGCTTCTGGACACCTGCGCCAAGTGCCACGGTTCCGCGGATATGACGGCGGTGGTTCGCGGCATTCAGGCCGGTGTGACAGCCCGGGAGAAGGAAGTGGGCCAGGCGCTGAAGGAATTCAACGATGCCCTTGCCGCGAAGACCTCAGCCGGTGTCTCCAATGAAGATCTTGCAGAGGTTCGTGGGATCTACCGCAGCGCCCAGTGGTACTGGGACTTCTGCTATGTGGAAAATGCCGAGGGCGCCCACAATTCCAAGCTGGCCTACGACTGCCTGGACAAGGCTGCAGCCCTGATAGAGCAGGGCATGGCGCTGCTGAAGTAAAGAGAACAAACGAAAATAGGCTGCCGCGATTCATTTGCGGCAGCCTTTTCCACAACGGGAAAGGGAGTGGCGACTACGCTGAAAAAAATCGGGAAGTTTCTGTGCTCCATGCGCTTTGCTATGGTGCTGCTGGTGTTCCTGGCATCCGCCTGCCTTGCCGGGAGCCTGATCCCCCAGGGAGAAACGGCGGCTGTCTATACCGGCAGCTACCCGAAGCCGGCGGCGGGGCTGATCCTGGCGCTGGGGCTAGACGATGTGTTCCACGCCTGGTGGTTTGCCGTTCTGGCGATTCTGCTTTGCCTGAGCCTGATTCTGTGCAATCTCATCCGGCTGCCCGCTCTGATCCGCCGAGCGAAAGACGGCTTTTCCTACCGGGGCTGTGCATCTTCCGCAGCCGAGCCGATTCTGGAGCTCGGAGAAAAGCCGAGTGCCCTCTTTCGAAGCCTGGGCTTTTTCCGGGTGGAAGCGCCGGAGGAAAATGTGGTGTACGCCGCCAGGAACCGGCTTGGGATCTTCGGCGCCTGGCTGTGCCATTTGGGAATGCTGGTGCTGATTCTGGGCTTTGGCCTGGGCCAGCTTACCCAGTTTGACGCTTCGGTATACGGGATTCCGGGACAGACGAAGCCCATTCCCGGCACGGATTACGCCGTTACGATTGATGACTTTGAGATTCTGCTGCGGCCTGATGAAACGGTGGACCAGTATACCACCACCCTGACGGTTTCCGACGGCGGGGTCCGAACGGCAGGGGGGGTTACCCAGGTGAACCATCCCTGTAAGCTCTTCGGAATGAAATTCTATCAGAATTCCACCGGCTGGGGGGCCGATTTTACCGTGGAGAAGGATGGTTCGGTTTTGCAGCAGGAATTCCTCTGCGCCGGAGAACTGGCCCATGTGAAGCCTGTGGAGGGACTCACCGTTTTCCTGCGGGCGTTCTATCCGGACTATGCCGAGGATGATTCCGGTATGCCCATGACAAAATCCTCCGTGCTTTCCAATCCTGCCTATCTGTATATGCTCTATTATGGTGAAGAGCTGCTGGGGATGAATGTGCTGACTGCCGGGCAGGTCATTACGGTGGATGATTATACCATTTCTTTCCATGATCCCCAGCCCTATACCCTGATCCAGGTCAAGCGGGACCCCTTTGAGGGGACGGCGGCTCTGGGCGGCGGGATCATTCTGGCGGCGCTTTTGCTGGCCTTCTACTGTCCGCCCATGGAAGTTTGGGCGGTTCGGGACCCGGACAGGGGCGCATGGCAGGTTTTCATCAGGAGCCGGAAAGCGGAGGACCGGCTGCGCCGGGATTTGCTCCGGGCAGCGGAAAGGAGCGAATACAATGTTTCTGACCATTGAAAATTATCTCTTTACAGCGGCAATGGCGGTGTATCTGGGAGGAACGGCGCTGTTTTTTCTGTTTGCCGGCACAAAAAAAGAGCGCCATGCCCGCATCGCCGGGCTGCTGATAACCGTTGGCTTCGTCTTCCATACCCTAGCCCTGGTTGTCCGGGGCATCGGAGCAGGGAGGCTCCCTATGGCAAACCAGTATGAATTTGCCACCAGCTTTGCCTGGGGGATCTGCCTGTGCTTCCTGGTGTTCTACTACCGGTACCGGTTCTATGCCCTGGGGGTATTCGCGGCGCCGATCCTGTTTTTGGTCATCGGCTACGCCGCCATGCAGAGCCGGGAGGTTCGGGAGCTGATGCCCGCCCTGCGCAGCAGCTGGCTGGGGATCCATGTCTCCGCCGCCATCATTGCCTACGGTGCTTTCGGCGTCTCCTGCGCGGTGTCCCTGGTATTTCTCTGCAGGACTCGGCTGCTGAAAAATAAGGCCTGGGAAAGCTATATTCCGGAGGAAGAGACCCTGGACCGGATCAGCTACCGGGCGGTGTCCCTGGGCTTCCTGTTCCTCACCTTTGTGATGATCACGGGGGCCATCTGGGCGGAGCGGGCCTGGGGCAGCTATTGGTCCTGGGACCCCAAGGAGACCTGGTCACTAATCACTTGGATCATCTACGCGGCCTATCTGCATCTGCGGATGAACCGGGGCTGGCGGGGAAAACGGGCAGCTGTTTTTGCCGTTGTAGGCTTTGTCTGCGTACTGTTTACCTATGTGGGCGTGAATACGCTGCTTCCCGGCCTGCACAGCTATGCCTGAGAAGCCGGGCCCGTGTTAAGAAACGCCAGAAAAAAGATTGTTTAGCGCAGAGCAAAAGCGGAATGCAGAATGCAAAATGGTGGTATCCCTTCGGGATGATTTAAAAAAGCAGTCAAGCGTGAAAGAATTTCTTGATTATCCAGGAGAAACGTTCCATTATTGCTGCTTTTTTATTTTATCCCCGGAGGGGATACCTTTATTTTGCATTCTGCATTTAGCATTATGCATTTAAAGATAAACGATCATTTCACTGACTTTTCCTCGCCGCGGTTGAATCGTTACGATTCTGCTGGCAATGCATCTATAAATAGAATCGCCCCCTCTGCTCTTCGGAACAGAGGGGGCTCACGCAAATGTACCGTGTTTATTCCCCGCCGGTGGTATCATAGACAACGGAGGGATATTCGTAGAATTGCTGCATAAAGGCCTGTAAAGGTTCGTTCCGGATGCTCCAGAGGCGGGCATCCGTCAGATAGGGCGCGGATGTATCGCCAAATTGCTCTGACTGATCGGTCAGAAGCAGTTCCAGTTTCCCGTCATACCAGCGCAGGACACCGGCAAGATCATTCACATTATCCAGAATGGCAAAGGCGCTGCCAAGCTGGCAAAAGCCTCTGAACACATCCTCGAAGTTTTTCTGAACCACAGTTTCACCCGGTACGAAAGCCGCCTGGGGAACCGCGTTCAGCAGAGTCAGCAGGGTGTTCAGGGTGTCCGCGGTCACATAGCCGCTGACAGTGTCCATATATGTGGTGTTGCTGCCCTGGGAAATACTCTGACAGACATTGCCCCGTGCGGTGGCTACGGCACTGGCGGTGATATTGGCAGTCCAGTTCCAGGGCTCATCGGCGGACGCGAAAGGAGTACCGCTGGTTTCCCGGTCCATGACCATGTCAGTCAGCTCTGTTACATAGCTGTGCAGCGGTTCCGGGTTGGAAAGCAGGTATCCGCAATCGTCCCCATTGCGCCAGGCCAAAGAAAAATCCGGTGTGAAATGAAGCACCGTTTTCCCCAGGGCGTACTCCACTTGGATGGCAAGACTGTTGAGAGAATGCTTTGCTTCTTCCAGCGCTTCCTCCGGCGCGGCGGTTACCCCGCCTTCCAGATTCCGCAGCAGGGTCAGCATGGTTTCCAACTGGGCCGGGTCATAAAGAGAGGTCCATCCGGCACCCCGGATGCTGATTCCGGTTACCTGCCGGGTTAGATTCTGGCCCCGCGCATCCAGGGGTGCGGATTCCAGCTCGCCGTCTGCTGTGCGCCGAAGCTGGAAGCAGGCGGTTGCCCCATATTCCCTGCGGTCTTTTTTCAAAAGGAACAGGCAATTATCCTGAACGGCCAGGAAAGAATCTACGGTATTCTCGGCTTGCAGCCGGCTCAGCCGACCCGTACGCCAATCGTAGCTTTGGATAGAATATCTGTCACCGTTCTGTACGGTGGCATACAGCTCACAGACGCCGTCCCCGGAGAGGTCAGCAAAACAGATGCTCCGGAAAACGTCCCCGGACATCAGCGGCGTAGGAACCCTACTGTCAAGAAGAATGTCCTTTCCGTTGCTGTCCGTTGTGTACGTCAGCGTCACGCCGTCAACGCCGGGAACACGGATGGAACGATGAAGCTCCCGGGGCGTTTCCCCGGATGTGCCATACAGGTCAAACCACACATAGGGGGCGCTGCTGACGCCAACAGAAAAGGTCACGTAATGTGTTTCGCCCGGGGTGGACAGTATGGTGTATACGGTGAGGGAATCCGCGGAAGACCCATCCAGTGTTTCTTTCCCGGTTTCCTGGAAGTGTGCGGTGATGCCGATGCGGTAGTCTCCCGGCGGGAGGATGCCGTAATTGGCAGACCAGTCCAGCTCCCAGCCGCTCCCATCCGGGCGGGCTTCGCCGTAGATCATGCGGTCATCTCCCTGGGCTACCGGCACCAGCGCGCCGATGGGCTCCACCTGCTCCCAGGTGCCGTCTTCACCTTTGACTTCCAGCCGGAAGTCCCCGTCAAATACCAGATTTTCCAGAGCGCTTTTGGGTTTGCATTCCAGAGTCAGACCCCTTGGGGTCACATTCCCCGCGGAAAAACACAAGTCTTCCTTTGGGTTAGTCAGAAAGCATACAGCCATTACGATTCCCAGCACAACCGCCGCGAGAACCACCCAGAAAGCGGGCTTTTTGTAGTTCATCACCCTTTTTACCCGGTCTTTCACCCCCACCTCCCCAAAGGCCAGGGGACAGGCGGCGATCCGGCGGCGGGAAATGCTGCAATTCAGGAGCGCCGTGGAATAGGCGCGGCGGCCCTCCTGCGCCATTTCCTGGATGACCTTTTCGTCGCAGGCCGCCTCAATATCCCGGCACAAAAGGATATAGGCCACCCACATCGCCGGGTTGAACCAGTATACGCTGAGCAGGGCAAAGCCCAGAGGCTTCCACCAGTGGTCGCGTCTGCGAATGTGGGCCTGCTCATGAGCAATGACATAGGGTGTATCCTCCGATGCCATGCAGGCGGGCAGGTAGATCACAGGGCGGACCAGCCCCAGAACAAAGGGCGTATCGATGAATTCACTGCGCTTGATATTCTTTTCAACAGGAATGGCGGTCGCTACCCTGCGGTAGATTAGCAGGAAGCTGACCAGTGCGTACAGAAGCATCCCTGCCGCACCGACTGCCCAGATACGGGAAAGGAGGAAGGACAGGATTTGCGTGGGGTTGGCGCTGACAGCGGGGCTTACAGGGGTCAAAGAGGATCCCAGCAGCGGATTGACCGCTTTATCGATTACAGCGACACCGCTTTGGATTTCCGGGTGTGCTGTGTAGATGATATTGCTGGGCAGCGGTTCGGCGGCAGGGATCAGACTCAGAACGCTTTCCAGGGAAAACGGGCAAATGAGCCGGAGGGCAACCAGTCCCCAGAGGACACAGAAAATCCATTTGGGAGCCTTCCGGAACACCAGCCGCAGGGCAATCACCGCAAGAACCAGATAGGAAGCGGTGATGCTCATATTGACCAGCTTCAAAAATACTGCTTCCACAGGGAACCTCCCTTACCGCTCGATGATCCGGCGGATTTCCGCGATCTCGGCGTCGCTCAGTTCCTGCCGGCGGCCGAAGGCGGCGAGAAAGGCAGGAAGGGAGCCCTCAAATTTTTTATCCACCAGCTCGTCCAATTCGCTGAGCTGGGCTTCCTCCTTGGAGACCAGAGAGGTTACTACGGTGTTTTCGTTTTTGACCACACCCCGGTCCGACAGCCGCTTGATGACCGTGTAGGTAGTGGTCTTGGACCAGTCCAGCTTCTGCTTGCACAGCCTGGCAAGCTCCGTGCTTTTGATGGGCTCGTTCTCCCAGAGGATCAGGCAGAAGCGGTACTCGCTTTCAAATATTTTCGGTGTGGGCATGGGGTTACCTCCTTGGTCTAATGAATTAGTGCAATAGCATTCTAACACATTAGACCTACTCTGTCAATAGGCGAAATACAACTTTTCTGGATGACTTTTCCAGAGCCCCATTCAAGCTGCGTTCAGATTATCGGCTTTCCGCAGCAAACAGATAAATTGGGATTTGACGAGTTATCGAATTCCCGGTCATTGCGAACCAGTGACCGACGTCACTGGTGTGGCAATCTCCATCTTTAGGAGAATACAGCCTCAAATTCGATGGAGATTCCCAGGTCAGTAGTGAGCACTGGCTCGGAATGACACATTTTTCGATTTGCTGTCAAATTCCAATTTTTCTATCTGCTGTTTTAAACTGATAACCTTAACAGGAATGATTCCTCTTCAAAGCAAAGGAACTCTCCCACGGCCTACAAAACAGACCACCGGACTGTTTTGTACCTTCGCTTCGCTCAGGCCGGCCTTTCGAGACCCTTCTGGCGTACCAAAAAGCGGGTTATCCCGTGTGGGATAACCCGTTTTGTATGTACTTGCGGGATTCTTTAAGAAGTATGCGGTACGAATCATTTCCGGGGTGGTATTGATTTTGATTTCATCCACATCCGTACCGGATGCGTCTGAAATCAAAAGGGACTCTCCCACGAGCTAAAGAAGTGTCCACCGGACACTTCTTTACCCGGCCTGCGGCCGGGCCGCTCTTTCGAGTCCCTTCTGGCGTATCAAAAATGGGAAACACCACATGGTGTTTCCCATTTTTGGTACCCCTGTCCCTTCCAAATACGAACACGACAGGGCGCCGGAAACATCAGATACACAGATGTTTTGCACAGCTGAGAACGACACAATAGCCGTCCCGTCCTTGTCCACGTTGAAGATGATTTTCAGATGATCTTCATAGACAAAGACAGAATGGACCAGGGCGCCGAAGACCTGACGCCGGAAGTCCGGGTCATTCCTGTTGCCGCGGCGGAAGCCGTCGAGCCAGCAGGCAACAGCGGACGCTTTCACTTCAAGGGCGGCTTGCACAGTGGCTTTTTCGATCTGCTGGCGCAGTCCGGCCCGGTCCGCTTCGGCGTCCATAAGCAGCTGCTTTGTGGTTTCGGTTATAATACCCTGGGAAATGGCGTTGCCTATATTCTTCAGGCGCTTTTCAACCTCTGCCAGCTGGGCGCCCAGGCTGGCAAGCAGGGCCTTGCTGTCGCTGCTTTCAGAGCACCGGTGCTCTACCTCCCGGGATATATAGGCTATATTATCGTCCGTGAGAATGTCCAGGGCGGATTGAAGTACCGCCGCTTCGATAAGATCCAGACGGACATTTCCCTTTTGGCATTTCTTCACACGGCGATTGTTGCAGGTATAATAGTAATGACGGACGCCGGACTTGCTGGTCCCGGCGGTGCCGGTCATGGGAGATCCGCACAGACCGCAGAACAGCTTCCCGCTGAGCATATATTCCGTTTCTGCCTTATAGGCGCCGGGCCGGTGGCGGTTCGCTTCAAGCCGGCGCTGCACCCGGAAGAATAAGTCGTCTTCGATGATCCGGGGGCACCCGCCCGCAATGCTGACAGTGCCGTCATATTCATATATCCCTATATATTTCTTGTTGCGCAGGATCGTGGTAAAGCTGGATTTTGTAAAAGATTTACCATAGGCGGTTTTATGGCCCTCTTTATTCAGCTGGTCCGCAAGCTGCCCCATGGGCTGCCCGCCGTCGTACCATTCATAGATCCGGCGTACCAGTTCCGCGCCGACAGGATCAATCTGCCACCGT
Source organism: Oscillospiraceae bacterium (assembly GCA_016302405.1). Lineage (GTDB taxonomy): Bacteria > Bacillota > Clostridia > Oscillospirales > Oscillospiraceae > Faecousia. The sequence goes on along the minus strand of JAEDNR010000004.1, from coordinate 32,037 downwards.
TTATCCGGTCCGGGACGGTAGCCAAGCGGAGCGCTGCCGGTGACCTGGCAATGCTGGGCGGCTTTGCTCATTCCCCGGCTGACATCTTCGGCAAGCTTCGCGCTGAAATATTCCGCAACCGTTTCAATCATGCCCTGGGTAATGACGCCAGCGCTGCCGTCCGGTATAAATTCGGTCACACTGATAAGATGGACCCCGGCAGCTTCAAGCTGCTTCCGGTACAGGGCGCTTTCGGCTCGGTTCCGGAAGAACCGGTCATACCGCCAGACCAGCACGCAGTCTACAACACCGGTGGCGGCGTCACGGATCAACCGGCGGAAGTCGTTCCGGTTCTCCGTCCGTGCGCTGCGTGCCCGGTCAATGTATTCACCTACCACAGTTATATTGTGATTTGTGGCATATTCCAGACATATATCACGCTGGCCCTCTATGGATAGTTCCTGCTGTTTGTGACTGGAAAAGCGGCAATAGATAAAAGCGCGCATTGCAATTCACATCCTAAAAAGCTGTTGTGATGAATATATTAAAGGCCGTTTTCAGCTGCACCATATTCAGCTTGTTCTTTGGTAAAGCCATCAAAAACAAGCTGATCGATCAGGCCGGAACGCGAGAAGGAAGAAAGTTCAAGATAACTTTTTCCCTTCTTAACGGCTTGCTCAAACCAATCCGCACCGCAGTTATCTACCCCATGTGTGGCTTCTTCCGTAGTAAAGCCATCAAATTCAAGCTGTTCAACCAATCCTTTATAGGAAAATGCGGAGATCTCAAGATAGCTTTTTGCTTTCTGTCCGGCCTGGTCAAACCAATCAGCGCCGCAGTTATCTACCCCATATGTGGCTTCTTCCGTAGTGTAGCCTTCAAATTCAAGTTGGTCAATCAAGCCCTGATAAGAGAAAGCGCTGAATGAAAGATAGCTTTTGGCCTGTTTTAAGGCGTTCTTTTCACCAACGGTGGCGGTATCCATGGCGGTGGTGGTTTCCGGCGCTTGCGTATCTGCCACAGTTGCTTCGGATACCGTTGATGTAGTTGCTTCGGTTTGCGGTGCAGTTGTTACAGTTTCGGGGGAAGCTGCTGGTTCAGAGGATGAATTGAACATGCCGCTGCAACCAGCAAAAAGAAGAATAACAACAATGACCCAGAACCACCAGCGCTTATAGAACGGCTTTTTTGCTTTCTTCTTCCGAGATTGATAGGGTTCTTCGATGGGCGCGCCGCAGTTGGTGCAGAACTTAGCGTCAATGTCGATTTCCTGACCGCATTTATTACATTTCATTTTTATTCCTCTTTTCTTTTCATAACATATGCGCAATGTGAGAATGCTTTCTTATACCCAGCCATTGCGGTAGGTTATTTTTCTAACTGCTTAGAAATCCGGGAAAGCTGATTGATAATCAGCCAGTTCTGACGGACAAGTGCGGACAGGTAGGACAGCTTTGCCACGTCTTCAGCCTTGCCGGAGAGCGTAACGCCAAAGGAAATCAGACCATTACCGGCAAGGTCTGCCGCGATCTGCTTGACCGTATCCAAATCTTCGGGGGCCAAATCGTCCAGGTGGTACTTTTTTACCATCTTTTCAATTTCCTGCGCCTGCTTTTCTTCTTTTGTCATCTTTTCGCCAAATAAAGCCATTTTATATTCCTCCGTTATTCTACCCGTCCATTGTGGCGGGATTTTTATTTACAGTCTGGAATATGTATATTACAAAATATACCTTTTTTTCCATTATTTACTTGCTGACAATGTATTGTAACACCTCTAAACTACTTCCCGGAGGTGTTACAATGAACTACAAAGATTATCAAGACGCCAGAGACGCGGCGTGGAAAATCCTGATGGACTGCGGCGTGAATCGCCTGCCAGTGGAGATTACACAAATATGCAGGAAACTGGGGGTATCTGTGCGGCTTTATGTGCCGACAGATGGGAATGACGGTATCAGTCTGATACATGACGGCGAGCCGCTTATTTTGGTAAGTGCCAATGTGCCACAGGCACGGCAACGGTTTACATGCGCCCATGAATTAGGCCACATAATTTTGGGCCATGTTGGCGTTTACCAACTGCGCAACCGGGAACCGGCTGAAACCGATAACCCCATAGAACAGGCGGCCAATGTGTTCGCATCCAGGATTCTGGCACCGGCCTGCGTATTATGGGGCTGTGGAGCCTTTGAAGAGGAAGAAATCAGCAGGCTTTGCAATATCAGCCGCCAAGCCGCCGGTTTCAGGGCAAAACGGATGCAGGAACTAAACCGCCGGGGAAAGTTTTTGACTTCACCGCTTGAACGAGAGGTTTATAGCCGCTTTACTCCGTACATTTCAGAAATCAAAAATCAGCATCGGGAAGCTGTTCAAGAAGTGCCTTGAAGGCTGCATACTGTTCATCCGATAAACGCCGAACGACATAGCTGCCATCACGTCCGGCCATACGAACCACATTACGCTCATCCTCTGAATTGGGGGTGGGCGTTTCTTTTTGTTCTTCCGTTACGCCCATCAGATAGTCAACGGAAACGCCTAATGCTTCTGACAGACTGAGCCAGCCAGCGGAACCGGGTTCATACTTGCCATTCTCCCAGCCGGAAAGCGCGCCTTGTGAAATGCCAAGACGGGCGCACAAATCAATTTGCTTAATACCTGCTTGTCTTCGTGCTTCACGTATTCTGTTCATAAAGAACCCGCCTTTCATATAAGCTACACTTATATTTTCTAGTATAACGCCTATGAGCCAAAGGTGCAATACAATTTTTATTAGTTTTACTGATATTCCATATTGACAAAACTAATATTCTGCGTATAATATCAAGTATACTAATATTAGCAAAGCTAATTCGTCAGAAAGGGGCGAAAGCCATGAATGAAATTAAGGAGTTACGAAAAAAGGCGGGGCTTACCCAGGTAACATTTGCGGAAGCTATGGGAGTTACACAGAGCACTATTTCCCAGTGGGAGAGCGGACGTGTATGCCCTGAAACTGCGAAGTTGCCGAAGCTGGCCGAAGTGCTGGGCTGCAGTGTGGCGGATTTGTTCGCACAGGCTCAGGCGTAAGGTGGTGGAATGTATGCAGCAAAACGGAACCGTTGGCAGGATAAACAAGGATGCCGCCAGCATGCTTGTGGCGTCGATCTGCCGGGGAAAGCTCTGGGCCACCCCGGAGGAAACGTCGGAATGGTTAAAGACTGAAACCGGTCAGCGCATTGCTGCCCTTATTGAGAAAGAACGGAGGAAGCAGAAATGAGCAGCAAACATTACATTTTGCAGTACAACCGTTACCACGATGACAAATACACAAAGTGGGAGAATATGCCGCGGAAGTACAACACCTTTGCAGAAGCGGAAGCCGACCGGCTCAAAATGCCCGCGCCCAGCTGCTACCGCGTGGCAGAATCCTATACGGTTGTCCGGTATAAGGCGGTAAAGAAATAGCGCCATGAACTGGGACGCCGAAATTTGGGCACCGTGCCGCCTGGGTGAAGCTTTTACACTGTGGGATCTGGGCCACGAAAGGACAATGTATTTCCATAGCATCAAGGCGGACTGGATGGGCCAACACGGGGATGCAAGCTGTACAGCTTTTCCGGGGGATCTTCTGAAGCTGCACCAATATGGGCTTCGGGTGGGAGCTGGACCCAGGCCATGGGCGAACTGCTGGACATACGAAGCAAAAATAAAGATCACCCCGCCGGTCTGGTGCTGGGATATGCAGGACGATACCATGTTCGGACTGGATTTGAAACCGAAGCGCAACGGAACCCGGCAAAAGGTGAAGCTTTACTGCGTAGAGATTCACATGGGCCGCCCGGTTTACCGCATGTTCGTGCAAACAGCAGATGGCCCGCAGCAACAGCTTTTCGACAGTATACCGGTGCTGGATCCATACTTCGCGCCGATCTGGCCCGCCGTCGCGGAATCCGCCCCGGAGCCGGTGGCCGATCCTGTGGCGGAAGCCGTAGCAAACGCCGCCGATCTGGCCGAAGTCTTACTGGAACAGGCTGATACAGACGGCCCCGCTTCCTGGACTGGGACGGAAAACAGACCTCCCGGCTCAAACTGGTTTTATTACTACATATTTCAATAAATAGAAAGGGGTTCAACAATGCTTAAAATTTCGTTGAAGGTGGAGAACACCGAGGGCAAGGCAGGCACAGCCGCAATATTCAACTGCAATACCCAAAAGGATGCCGAGGGCGCCCAGGATGCTATTTCTGCCATTCTGTATATGGCAATTCAGCAGATGGGGGCGGATATGGAAGCGGGCGGCGTGCTGACGAAGCACGGCCTTGAAGATTAGGGGGCCGCTGCCATGGAACACACGTCAAGCGTCCTTGTGCCGGTAACACAAGAGCAGAGCCGCAAAGCAGAGCAGATTATAAAACAGCTTCGGGTCTGCGCAAATGACCCTTTGACCATCGATTGCAGAAGATGCCAGTATGAGGCTTTAGATTCTGACTGCATGGACGCACTTATGAATTCCGCCGCTAACATGCTGGCAGAACTGGCAGGAATCAGAAAGGATAGATAAAAATGGAAGATAACAACGCTATTGTATTCAGAGCCGCCAACCGTGCCACAGAGAAGGCGCTGGCCTGCGTTTCGCGGGGGCCTGCTTCCCTGGATGATGGTGACCGGGAAATCGCCGCCATTTTTGCCGCCCGTGGTCTGACCTTCGACACCGGCCGGGCCGTGGTTGTGGGTCCCGATGAAATCCGCCGTGAGGAAGCCATGGACATTTACAACAGAAAGGCAAAGCTGAACCTGCGGGCGCTGATTGGCCCGGCCTGCGCCCTGGCGATGCTTTTCTGCGGCGTCTCTTTCGGCTGGATCGCGCCCGGCTTTTTCCGCGTCCTTGTGGTGGGCTGCGTCACCTGGGCGATTGCGACGGTGTGGGGCTGAGCCATGGGAAAAGAGTTGGAAAAGGTTCTGCAAGCCCTCCGGCTTTGCGGTAAGGACTACCATGCCGGCGCCTGCAAGGAATGTCCGTTTATAACCGATTGCGCGCCCGGGGACAATGACGCGCTGCTGGATGCTGCATACGCAGTCATCGAAGATCTTATTAAGGTAAACGATGATTACAAGGGTAACTTGTCCCAGCTCGCGTCGATTATGCAGGGCAGGAAAATCACGGTTTACATTGTTATTCACAGGTGGAAGCACGGCCGGGAGGAATACCGGATCAATACGGGACGATTCCACGCCGGGGATGCTGAGAAAATTGGCAAGACTGTATTTTTCCGGAAAGCCGATGCCGAAAAGAAACTGCGGAGGTTGCAACATGTCTAAATATCATGTTCCGGATGATCGTCAGACAAAGATCATCATCGAAAATGGGATGGATCCAAAGGAATATGCTGTTATCAGCGCGGAAAATGATTGTCTGCACCTGCTGTGCTACAAGACAAGGGACCAGGTAATTATAAGAAAGGGGGACCGGGCATGGTCATAAATGAAAGCGCCCTGCTGCGGGCAATGAAAGAGGATTACAAAGGTCAGGGCTACACCGTGGCGGTCAGGCTGGAAGTGGAAGATCCGAATGAAGACTGCGAAACCGTCCTGGTCCTCCAATCCACCGACTGGATGGTGGAAATCAACTGGGACAACGTGCCGCCGAAAGTTTTTGGTCTGGTTGCGCAGCACCTGAAAGGCTTGCCGTCTGTGGGCGAAGCCTTCACAGTCCAGAAAAAAGAAACCAACACCACCATTTTCAATATGGTGGACCGTATGCCGGTGATTGACCCGAAATGCCAGCCTGTTTTTGCCCACCGCACCCGGCTGATGTACGACAGCCTGGAAGTATGGCAGAAGGACGGAAACAACGGGTGCATGTTCGTGCCGGTTGAAACGGCGGGCATGCTGCTGGACCATGGCCGAATTGTCAAATGTGTGGATGGTGGCCTTTACCTGGAAGGCAAGGCGGCCCGGATCCACGTCCGGCATTGCCACTATAAGGACACAGACCAACAGCAGGACGCTATCAACTACTTAAACGGGAAGCGCTGGTGGTAACTATGAGCAAGAAAGCGGCCAGACGGGCGGTGCTGCTTCCGATCAGAAAGCAGCATGCCGCAAACATATACGCCGGGACAAAAACGGTGGAACTGCGGAAAACGGTGCCGCTATTTGATGGTATAGACTTCAACCAAGAAAAAAATCTTTTCCGGGTCTATATGTACGAAAGCAAGGCAGACGGCGGGGCCGGAGCGATTACAGGCTTTTTCACCTGTACCGGCTATGTGGGAGCCTGCAAAGACACGCCGGAAGAAAAGTACCCGGAATACTTTGCACAGCGAGCACAAGTTACCCGGGAATATGTAGAGAACTATGGTGGTGGCGGCTGGCTCTACGGCTGGGAAGTCAGACAGCCCACCCGCCTGCCGGCGCCGGTGCCACTGTCCGCCCTGGGCATTACCCGCGCCCCTCAGAGCTGGCGGTACCTGAACGCCGCCGCCCGTTCCATTTTGCAGGAGGTGGCGGCACGTGGATCCCCTGCAAAGTAAGCTGCTGCCGTTCTGGTACTACTACGACTTCGGGCCGCTGCAACCGGGCCGCTACTACTGCGGGGACAGCTTCGCCATGCTCCCAGCGGTGGAGAGTGGGAGCGCAGACATGGTGCTGATTGACCCGCCGTACTACATGGGAAAGGACGCATCATGGGACAGATTCGGCGGTAAAGCCGCTTATCTGGAATTTATGGGCCGGGCGTTCATCCAGTCCCAGCGTATCCTCAAGAAAAACGGTACCCTGGGCTTTTGGCACAATGACCTCCACAAAATAACGTGGCTGTGCGACTGGCTGGAAAACAACACAGATATGCGGTTCGCAAACTGGGGGATCTGGGTCAAGCCGAACCACAGGAAAAAGGTATGGGCGAACCCTGGCCCGGGCAACACCCTGCGAAGCTGGTTCAACATCGGCGAGTTTTGTATTTTCTTTGTCAAGGGAGAGCCGGGAACGGACTGGAATAAAACCGGCCTGGAACTGGCCCGCCTGGATACGGGAAACTTCGGCAGCCTGCGGGGCTATTTCCGCCGCCTGCTGGAATACACCGGCGCCACAAAACGGCAGATTATAGAAGCCGTCGGCCAATCGGCAGACCATTGCTTCCGCTGCGATAGCACACAATGGATGATGCCAACACGCGAAACCTATCTGAAGATAGCGGCTGCATTCCACTGCGACAGATGGGAGGGGTACCGCAGCTTCGACAGTCTCAAAGAAGAACATGACAAAACCGTGGCGGGGTACGCCGATCAGATAAGAGACGCCAACGCCGCCAGGTTTGTCCATAATCTTGACAATAACCACTGCAATATCTGGCTGAGCCAGGAGTCCCAGAGCGGGACGAAGCGCCACCCATGTTATAAGCCGGTGGATATAGTCGAAAGAATTCTTACCACGCACACGAACCCCGGCGGGCTTGTGGTGGACTTTTTCGCAGGGAGCGGAAGCACCGGTGTGGCGGCAATCAGAACCGGCCGCCGGTATCTGCTGATAGACCAGGACGAAAGGATCCAGGCCGCCGGGGCTGCCTGGATCGAAAAAGAACGACAAAAAGCCCTTTGCATTTGAGTGCAAAGGGCAAAAAAGAAGCACGGCCACGGGAATGGCCGTACTTCCGAAAGTGCCAGGGGATCAACTACGCCAATTATACCGCAACCGTGGCACTTTGTCAATGCGCTGCCAGAGGGCAGCGTGAAGGGCTTGTATAGGGTGATAAAAACAGAACGGTCCTATTATAGGAGGCTGCCACACATGAGAACCGTACAGAGGGAGCGCCGCTATGTCTGCGGTAAGACAAAGCAGGATGCACAGTACCAGGAAGTCGAGATATACACCGTAGGCACGGATAAAGCCAGCAGAGAGAGGGACAAAGAGAAAAGGACACCACCAACATTCCGGGGAAAGCAACCGGAAAAGTGGGATGCCCATAATGCTGTAAGATCCCGGAAGTGGTTCTCCAGACTGCTGGCTACCAACTTCACGGAGAAAGACACACATACCACATTGACCTATGCACCGGAGTTTCTGCCGGACACCGATCAGCAGGCAGACCGGGACATAAGCAATTTCCTGCGCCACCTGCGGATAGAATGCAAAAAGCAGGGATTGCCGCCACCGGAAGCAATCATAGTAACAGAAAACCAGGAAGCCAACCCGGAAACAGGACAGCGGGCAGTGAGATACCACCACCATGTTGTCCTACGATGTCAGCTGACACGGGACGAAATAGAAGCCTGCTGGCATAGAAAGGGCGTCCGCCTGGGATTTGCAAACGCTGACCGCCTGCGAATGGACAAGGGCAACCTGGAAGCCCTGGCCGGTTATCTGCTGAAATACTGTAACCGGCGCCACCGGTGGAAACGGACAAGGGGTATACGGGATCCTATCCTGCCACGGCCCAATGACAGCAAATACACCCGCCGTGGGATCGAGCGTATAGCGAAGGATCCCACGAAATTGCATAACCGGGAGTTCTGGGCCAAAAAATACCCGGGCTGGACGGTGACAGAGGCAGAGGCCGAATATAACGAATACTGGGGCTGGTCCATCATGCTGAAGATGTACAAAGAGCCAGAGCAAAAAGGGAGGCTGCCCCGTGCCGGTTAGATTGCAGGATCTGGGACCGGCTGCCCAGCGGCAAGCACTGGAAAAGCTGAAGCAGCTGGAACAGGAAAAGAAAGCCAGGGCCGGTCCGAAGATCAGAACACCGGACGAAGGCAGCAAGCTGGAACAGGAATATTACATGGCCAACATCTGGCCCAGGGAATTGGCCGGAGAGGTTAACCGGGTGGAGCGCCACACAAAATTTGAGCTGCTACCCAAAAGCGAATACTGCGGTATTCCCCTGCCGGCTGCCCACTACACACCGGATTTTTTGATTTACTACAAAGACGGCACCGTGGAGGCCGTAGAGGTAAAGCACGAGGCAATCCGCAAGAATCAGCGGGATTATATCTACAGGCGCCGTCTGTTTATTGACATAATCGCCCGCCCGAGGGGGTGGCGGTTCACCGAATACATAAAACAGGAGGATAAAAAACCATGACAGCATACGAAGAAGCAATCCAGGAAATCACCGCCCAGCAGCAGAAGCTGGACCAATGGGACCCGGCTTTCCAGCTGGGCGATCAGCTGAAAGATATTCTTTCCGGCATGCAGGATGCAGCGCCCATCGTCCTGCAAGATCTGAAGCAGCAGGGCATGAAGCTGACCGACTGTGAAAAGAAAATTGCTGACTTTGCCCAGAAGCATAAGCGCGGAATTGCTGGGTGCTGCCCGCCCAAAGAGGCGGACCGCATTATCCGGGAGTTCTACGGGATTCCTGCACCTACCGTGATCGTGGGTGTGGATCTCGCTGCAGGTCCGGATTTCACGGCGGAAATCAAACCCCAGAAGCATAGAAAAGTCGATTTGCGCAGCTTCATGTAAGGGGGAATGAGGATGGATTACAGCAGACTGATACCTGACAAAGCCCCGGCGGATTTGTACGACTGCCTTGCAAAAGAGGACGAACGCTTCAGAATGGCGGTTTTGACCTACAAAGCAACAGACAGAGCATACGCGGAAGCCTTGACACACTGCGAGAATTTCGGCGGTGATTATAGGCGGGACACGAAAGCCAGGCCCGCGCTTTTATGGTGCTCAGAGTGCGAACAGGAGAGCATAGCAGAATGGATTCCGGCCACAGCCTGCCACGGGTACGGCAACCCATCCGGGATCTACATACAAGACGACTACCAGCAAACGTCCGGGAGATTCACGGACGGCAGTAGAATGTGCTGCCCGCGCTGCGGAGCCGAAGGAAAGATACACAGCGCCACGGCAATGAACCACGGCTGGACTGACCAGGGCTTCATTGTGGTGCCAACCGTAGCGGAAGGCCGGGTGGTTTTTACAGAATGGTGCCTTGAAAGATTTATTTACAAGAACCGCGCCAGCTTCACAGCTTCACCGTGGCAGGCGTACATTGTGGACGGGAAAAAGGTTGTGAAGCTGGTGCATTACCGGCGCGGCATAGGTGGCGGATATTACAACCTGGGAAAATGGGAACAGCTTTCACGGGCTATTGATACCATGGGATTGCCCTATATGTACCCGGATTGCCCGGACCTGGAGGGCACTTCCCTGGAAAATGCAAAGCTATGGGAATACAAAGCCCAGGCATACGAAGCCGGGGTGTTTATGCCAATTGTTTATTCGCGGGTATACCTGAAGCACAACAACGCCGAAAACCTAATAACGTCAGGGCTGGGCGTTTTGTTTGGCGAAATGCTGAAAGATGAATCTGCAGCTGTAACCGGATATTATGGCCGGTATGAATACAAGACCCCGGCGCTTTCAGGGATCCGTTGGAAGAAAAAGAAGCCAAACGAAATGTTGGGGTTAACAAAGGCGGAGCTGCGGACGGTGAAGAAAGAAGGCTGGGGCGTAAAGCAATGGAAATGCTACGACGAACACAGGAGCGCCATAACCCTGGACGACGCAGTGGAAGCCATGAAGGCCGTGGATATTTGGGAGCTGAAAGAAATTCTTTCACATCCGATTAATAACGGTCAAGTAATGCGCGTTATCCGATACGTAAAGAAGCAAAGAACGTCTTACCGGGAATATACCGACTATTTACGCATGGCAGTCGTGGCAGGGCTGAACCTTGAAGACCAGGAAATCAGATGGCCGCCCCATCTGCGGGCTGCCCATGACCGGCTTGCAGCTGCTGCCAAATATAAAACCAGCGAAGACAAGCGCCGCAGATTTGCCGAAATGTCGGAACGCTGCGCGGCTCTGACATGGGAGCGCGACGGAATATGCATACGCCCGGCGGCGACTCCGGAAGAACTGGTGGCGGAAGGGAAAACACTGCACCACTGTGTCGGGGGCTATTCAGATTCCCACGTAAATGGCAAGATTATTTTATTCATCCGTCACACAAGGAGACCAGAAAGAAGCTGGTATACGCTAAACGTGGACGTTATAAAAAAACGGATCATACAAAACCATGGTTATGGAAATGAGAGATCACCTTCCGGGAAGACACTGCGAATAAGACCGGAGGTAGTGGAGTTTGTGGCGGCATGGGAACGGGAAAAGCTGCAACCTTTCCAGCTGCCGCCGGCTAAGATAGTAGAACAAACCAACAAAAAGACTAAAAAAACAACCCGCCGCCAGAAGAGCAGCGCAGTCGCAGAACAATAACAGGAGGAATAAAACATGAATCAACTGACAATTTTACCAAATGCAACACCTGAACAGCAGGAAGCCGCTGCAATGCACTTTGAGATTGTCCAGGCGGCGAAGCACGCCGTGGACAGCCTTCTGGACCTGGCCAGGAAGCTGAAGCGGATGCGTGACAGCGGGCGCTATAAGGATCTGGGCTTCGCCACTTTCGGCGAGTACACCGAGGCGGCGGTGGGGATCAAGCAGCGGCAGGCTTATAATTACATATCCGTGGTGGAAACCCTGCCCGCACGGCTGATTGAAGAGAACGCCGCCGCAGGCGTCACAAAGCTGGCCTTGCTTGCCAAGCTGAACCCGGAAGACCGGGAGGATCTGACTGGGGACGCTCTGGCAAATATCACAGTCCAGGAACTGAAAAAACTGGTTGAAGAGCGGGACGCCATGGCCCAGCAGCTTTCCATATTCCAGCAGGAAGAAAAGGTGGAAACGGTGGCAGAAACGGAAGCCGTGCCGGCTGAGCCGGTGGACGTGGAGGAGATCCGGCGCCAGGCAGCGGAAGAAACAAGGCGCCAGCTGGAGATGCAGTTCCAGAATGAGCGGGAAAAGATGGAAGCAGAGAAAGCCGAAGCCGTCAACGCTGCCACTTTGAAAGCTGAGAAAGCGGCCGCTTCCGAAGTCCGGAAAGCAAAGAAGGACGCAGAAGCCAGGGCAAAGGAAGAAACCGAAAAGCAGGTGGCCAAGGCCCGGGAGGAAGCGGCCAAGGAAGCCGCCGCCAGACAGGAAGCCAAAGACAGGGCGGCACTGGAACAGGCAAAGCAGGCCGAAGCAGACGCCAGGGAGCGGGCCGAAGCCATGGCTAAACAGATGGAGGTAAATACCGATGAAGACGGCGTCCGTTTCATCCTGCTGTTTGAACAGATGCAGGACAAGGTGGAGGCCATGCAGGAGCTTGCGGGCACAATGCGGGATAAGGGCAAGGCAGAACAGGCCGACAAGTTCATGACGGCGTTACGCGGGGCGCTGGCTGCCACCCTGGACAACCTGGAAGGGGGCGTGGCATAATGTGGCAGTCTTATTTCATTATGGGCTGGGAACGCACCGGGGCCGTTCTGGCCGCTTTCTTTGGGGGTGCTGCAGCTGTCCTTCTGGCATTGCTGACACTGGCCGTGGTGCTGCTTATCCTGGTGGCGGTCCTGGACGTTCTGTTCGACCGGATCACCGGAGCCATGGTAAAACACTGGAATAAAACCGGGAAGCGTCCGGCGTACAGGTGGGCGAGGATCTTAGCGGAGGAACAACATCATGAAGAATGAGGACAAAAAGAAAGCGCTGAATGAATACCTGGAAGCGAAAAAGGAACTGAACTACTGGGCAAAAAAGGTGGCGGAGTTGGAACCGCTGGACATGTACCGCAGTCCTACCGCTTCCGGGATGCCGTCCGGCGGAGGACCTGGGAACCCGATTGAAGCCGCTGTGGTAGAACTGGAAGCCGCCAGGGAAAACAAATCCAGGGCAGAGGAATACACAAGAGCAGCCAGGGAACGGGTCATGGCAATCATTCAGACGGCACCTGCTGCCGACCAGCGGGTGCTGCTGATGCGCCGATATATCGACGGCATGAGCTGGGACGACATTGCAGAGGCAGAAGGTAAGTCCCGTACATGGGCAACAAACACGCACGGAACCGCCGTGAAGCTGATAACGGTACCGGAACTTCGGGTGTAAAAAGTTGTAAATTGTATTTTACTTACTTGAAGTGTACGCGGTGGATCTGATATTCTGTAGAAAAGAAAGCCACGGGGAAACCTGGGCTTTCTTTTTTCATTGCCGGAGGCAAGACTATGGCCTTACCGTATGACCCGGACAGCTGGCCCGCAAATTGGATTTTGCAGTTGATTGCAAGCGGGAGGCTGAAAGAGTTTTATAATTCGAAGGTTTGGAAGATTTTCCGCCTGGGGATCTTGAAGTCCAGGCCGTGCCGGTGCCAGCTGTGCGAACGGAAAACGCCGGCAGTGCTGACACCGTTACGCAAGCCGTGGGAAAAGAAAAGCGGCAGCAATGACCGCAGGCCGGTGGCAATCGTCCACCACATTAACGAGATAAGGAAGCGGCCGGACCTGGCGCTGTCAGAGTATGACGAAGACGGGAACTTGAATGTTGCCATTGTCTGCCCGTCATGCCACTGGGACGAACACCACAAGCGCTTTGTGCCAGTGACGAAAGAAAGGTGGTAGCAGGACACCCCCCACCCATTGAAACCGAAATCCCCTGCAATTTAGAAACCGAGGCCAACCCAGGACAAAACCGGGCTGTCGCGCGCGTGAGGAAAAAATAGGCAAAAAATTGGCTGCCCATTATATGTTCGCGCGCACGTGCACGCACGTAATAGAAACCGCAAAATCCGAAAGAAAGGGGGCGCGGAAAATGACAGCTGAGCAGGTCAAAAAGAGCCTGATAAAGCAGCTGGAAGACCGGGGTGCGAATGTCGACCACTTTGTCGGCCTAATTGAAGATTATATTTTTTACTACAAGCAGGAAAAGAGATTTCAGTCCGATGTAAGAAAGAACGGGATGACCATAACGGCCATGAGCGCGGCCGGGCATGCGTATGACAAGGAGAACCCGGCGATTAAAGCTGCAGCCCTTTGCAATAAACAGAAACTTGCGATTCTTCGGGAGCTGGACCTGACAACGGACACCGTTCCGCCCCCGGACGATAGCGGGGGCGACCTGTGACACACTACATCCAGGACTATATAGACCTGGTTAGGTCCGGCACGGTGCAGGTGTGCAGGGATCAGCTGCTCCTTGTCTATTACGTAGAAAAATGCTTTCGGACAGAAAGCATTTACGTGGATGAAAACCAGCTGGAACGGTACATGGACCAGCAGAAGTATTTCCCATATAGACTTTTGGAGTGGGAAACCTTCTGTTTTGCCCTCCATAACTGCGTGTATAAAGCACCTGGGCGTCTGCGTTGGCCAATTCTGATGATCGTTGTTGGCCGTGGCGCCGGAAAAAACGGCTATCTGGCCTTTGAGGATTTTTGCCTGATTACACCGATCAATGGAATTGAAAAGTACAACATTGACATGTTTGCGAATTCCGAAGATCAGGCCCGGGCAACATTCGACGATATTTACGACATACTGGAAAGCGATAAACGCTACTTTGAGAAGTATTTTACATGGAACAAAGAACAAATTGTTAACAAAAAGACAAAAAGCCGGATAAAATACTACACCCGCGCGCCAAATTCCAAAGACGGCGGACGCCCGGGAAAAGTCGATTTTGACGAATTACACGCATATTTGAACAGCGCCCTGCTGGACGTGGCAGTTACCGGATTAGGTAAGCGTCCAATGCCACGTCGAACCTACATTTCCACCCAGGGCAATGTACGGGACGGCCCACTTGACCGCTATATGACAAAAGGATTAAAAGTCCTGGAAGGCACGGAGCCGGACAACGGGTGGTTGTATTTCTTCTGCCGGCTGGACAGCGACGAAGAGATCCACAAACCGGAAACATGGGCGAAAGCGAACCCGTCATTGAATGATCCAACCCGTCAGGAATTGCGGGAAGAAATCCTGCTGGAGTACGAAGAGTACAAGCAGGATCCTGCCAGCCATTCCGCGTTCGCAACAAAGAGAATGAACAGGCCCCAGGGCAACACGGAAACAGAAGTCACGTCCTGGGAAAATATCCTGGCGGCCAATGCCCCGTACCCTGATGCGCCGCCGGATGCGGTACACACGGCGGTATTTGGCATTGACTACGCGGATACCCGGGACTTTGTGGCGGCAGGTATTTTGTGGAAAATCGGAGATATTTGGTGCTGGAAAGTGCATAGCTGGATCTGCACCCAAAGTCCTGCCCTGCCCCGGATTCAGTTCCCATATATGGAAGCGGTGGCCCGCAAAGAGGCAACCTTAGTGGATGCCCCGCAAATACCGGACGACGACCCGGTGAACTGGATCGAAGAACAGGCAGAGCATTATAATCTCCGCTTCGGTGCGATAGACCATTACCGTATAGCCCTGATGCGCAAGGCCCTGCGGGAAAAGGGATGGGACCCGGATCCAAAACGCGGAAATATCAAATTGACATACCGCCCGGAAGTTTCGGAGGTTGCCCCCATCATTACGAGTGCCTTTATATCCCATAAAATCCGCTGGGGCGATTCCATGACCATGCGCTGGTACACAAACAACACATGCCGCAAGATCGACAGCAACGGAAACATTACCTTTGAGAAAATCGAACCGAAGACACGGAAAACCGACGGATTCATGGCTTTTGTGGCGGCATTCATTGTAGCAAATAAACACGAAGATATTTTTGAGGTGCTGCCGGATTTGACGGAGCTGCCGGACGTGTATGTTTTCTAAGCGGCGCAGCCGCTTTTTTATTGCCCGGAAAGGAGGTGAGTGCAATATGAGACTTTCGGACTTTCTGGCCGACCTGGTGGACTTTGGTGCCAGAGATGAAAACGGGAATATTGTGGTGAAAAGTGGGATGAACGGTTCCGCTGCAGCACGTCTGAACATTGAGGAAATCGCCCTTTTCTCCGTCATTGATCTTGTGGCGTCTACGGCCGCTATGTGTGAATGGAAAACCTACCAGAACAATGTAGCAGCGAGGGGTGAAGACTGGTACCGCTGGAATGTAGAGCCGAACCAAAACGAAAACGCGTTTTATTTCAAGCGGCTGCTTTTTGCCCGGCTCTTGCGATTCGGGGAAGCGCTGGTGTTCCAGAGAGCTGACCACAGCCTGTATCTTGCGGACAGCTTCGGCCGGGAAGTATTTGCTTTCAAGCCGAACGTATACAGCGGCATTTCCTGCAATGGCCTGACCCTGAACGCGCAAAAATTGGAAGACGAAGTATTTTACTTCCGTTTATCCAATCAAAACGCCGCCGGGCTGCTGCGAAGATTAAATAACCTGTACGCCGATGCCATGGCGGAGGCAATGGACAAGTATAAGCACAGCGGCGGCCGCAGCGGCGTGCTTAAAATTTCGGGCAATGCCACCAAGGGAAAGAATTACGAAGAAGATGTGGCCAGGATCATGCAGACCCGTTTCAAAGCCTTCTTTGAAAACAAAAATGCCGTGATCCCCTTGTTTGATGGCTACGATTTCACACCGAACGACGGCCCAGCCTCCCAGAAGATCAACGGGGAAGTCAGCGACATGGAAAGTATTATGCGCCAGGCCCAGGACCGGGCGTGCAATGTATACCATGTACCCCCGTCGCTCCTGCGCGGTGATGTTACCAACCAGGACGAGGCCGTCAAAACCCTGCTGACCTTTGCGGTAAAGCCCCCGGTTTTGACCGTGCAGACAGAGACAAACCGCAAAATGTACGGACGTCACATCATGGATGGATGGCACATGAAAATTGACATGACCCACATCCGTGTCGTGGATATTTTCGACGTGGCGGTGAAACTTGATAAGCTGATTCAGGACGCCATGGTCAATACAAACGAGGGCCGCGACCTGGTAGGCCTTGATCCGATCCTGGCAGTTTGGGCAAACCAGTACAACCGTACCAAGAACATGGCAGCGGTAACCGAGCAACTGAAAGGAGGTGAAAACGTATGAGTGTGATTCGCATGAAAGTAAGTCATACGGTCAAAGCCCTGGCAGCCGGACGGGTGCTGGATTTCTATGTTACCGATGAGATCCAGCCGGACGGTGAACGTTGGAGCTATGAAACGTATTCGTGGGAACGTGTGGAGAGCACCACAAGTCAGCGATATTTCGTGGAGAACCTGGCCGATGTTAAGGCGGGCGATACCGTGAACCTGTATATCAACAGCATGGGGGGCAGCGTCAAGGAAGCGCTGGGAATTTACAGCGCACTGCGCCGGTGTCCTGCGTCCGTGGTTGCCTACATTGACGGGTTCGCGGCGTCTGCGGCGTCCATCATTGCCATGGCTGCGGACAGGGTAATCATGCCCCGGAATACCACAATGATGGTGCACAATGCAGCGTGGTGCATCTACGGCAATGCCGAGGAACTGCGGAAAAGCGCGGATGATTTGGACATTATCAACGGCGCAATGCTGCAAAGCTACATCGTCAAGGCCGGGGACAAGCTGACAATGGAAAAGCTGGCGGAGCTGGCAGACGGCGAGACATGGCTGAGCGCGGAAGAGTGCATTCTGTACGGCCTTGCCGATGAATACGCGGAACAGGACGCCGATCTGGAACCGGCTGCCAAGCTGTACCAGCAGGCCCACGCTGCAGTCAGGTGCCGGGAACCTGCGGGCCTTCCCGCTGCCATGGCTGCGGCCATTTCTGCCGTTATGGGTGGCCAGGAACCGCCAGTCCCTACCCCTGCGACCCCTGCCCCAAAGGCAGAGCAGAAACCCAAAGAAACCAGCTGCCTGAATAATATTCTTGCAGCAATGATTAAGTAAAGGAGCTGTAAAAAATGAAAATTACCAGCAAAGACCTGTTTGCACAGGTAAAGAAGCAGCACGAAACCGCTTTGGCCGCTGCTTTTAAGTCCGGCGATCCTGAGCAGATGGCCACCGCAATGACCGCTTTTTTTGACGGCATGAATGAAGCAGTATTGCAGAGAGCTGCGGAAGAGATCGACGCGAGAAACCAGGACGCCACGATCCTGACCGCCAGGGGCGCCAATGTGCTGACCGCTGCCGAGCGTGACTATTACGACGGTCTGGCCAAGGCGCTGAAATCCAGCGACCCCCGCGCAGCTGTGGCGAACTACGAAGTGGCCATGCCTCAGACTGTTGTCGAACGCATTATCCGCACCATCAAGAAGACCCACCCGCTGCTTGACAAGCTGAACTTTATGAGCACTGCATACCTGTCCCGCATTCTGGTGAACGCCAAGCCTGCCCAGCTGGCGGCCTGGGGCAAGATCACCGGCCCGGTGCAGAAAGAAATTGAGGGCGGCGTACAGGAAATCGCCCTGACCATGTGCAAGCTGTCTGCGTTTCTGTGCATTTCCATGGACCTGGTGGAACTGGGGCCGGAATGGATGGACACATACGCGCGTGAAACCCTTTCGGAGGCTATCGCCTGCGCCTGCGAGGCTGGGGCCGTGGCGGGCACCGGCAAGGACGAGCCTATCGGCATGATTCGGGACATTTCCCCCAGCGCTTCCGTTCAGGATGGCGTTTACCCCAAGCAGACCCCCGTCAAGATCAAAAAGCTGGACCCCAAGACCATGGGCGCCCTGCTGAAAAAGCTGGCCCGAAATCCGGTGGACAGCACCGGCAACAGCGCCCGCGCTGTTGACCCCCGCGACATTATCCTGGTGTTCAATCCGTTTGATTACTGGGAGAAGGTGTTCGCGGCTACCACCCTGCTGGTGGGCGGTCAGTACATGACCAACGTGCTGCCGATTCCTGCCGAAATTTTCCAGAGTTCTGCCCTTGCCCAGGGTGAAGCCGTTATCGGCATTGCACCCTATTACTTTATCGGCGTTGGCCCTGCCGGTAAGCAGGGTACTATCATCCCTGACGATTCCGTGAAATTCCTTGAGGATCAGCGCGCCTATAAGGCGAAGTTGCAGGGCAACGGCCGTCCCATGGACCAGTACGCCTTCCTGCTGCTGGACGTTTCCGAACTGGACAGCGTGGTTTCTACCATTGTCGAGGTTTCCGGCACTGTGGCCACCAAGGAACAGGCGTAAAGGGGGCGCTGAGCTATGGCAGCAATGGCACAGGACGAAATATACAAGCTTGCGCTTAACCGCATGGGCTATACCTGGGATCTGGACGAAAAACAGGAAGCAAACGTAAAGGCTGCCATAGAGGAAGCGGAAGCCCTTCTCCGGGACAGGGCTGGCAATGCAGAACTTGACCTGACCGTCCCGGAGTATCGCGGACTGCTGATTAATTGCGCGTGGTATCTGGTAAACCACCGCCGCGCGGAGTTCGAGGAAGACTACCGCAATGAAATTGTTAATATGCGCCTGGCGGAGGGTTTCGGCTGTGGAAAAGAAGAAATTGCAGTTTGAGACCTTCCCCCATGGCGTGTGTAATCTGTGGCAGCTGGACAGCCGGAAAAAGCCTGTATTATTGCGGGGAAATGTACGCTATCGGGAGCGCACAGTGGGAGAGCGGCGCAATTATGACGCAGAGCAAAACGGGCATACCATTCAAAGACTGATTCGGATTCCATACTTTGAATTTGCGAAAACCGGCACATTTGTGACCATCGGAAAGCAGCAGTATAAGGTTTTGCAGGCCCAGAAGATCTTCGACACGATCCCTATTTGCACCGATTTGACGCTGGAAAATCCCGATATTCTGGTGGCGTTCGATGAAAGCGAGGCGGGGGCCGGTGGCAGACTTTGACCTTACAGCTGAAATTACCGGGGTATTGAAACAGTACACGGGCGCCGTGATGGACGATGTGGACGAAGCTGTTGAAACCTGCGGGAAAGGAATGCGAAAAGAGATAGCGGCCACAAGCCCAAAGCGTACAAAGCAATATTCCAAAGGGTGGCGCTGCGAGATAACGAATAATGGGCGCGGAAACAAGTCCGCCCTCGTTAAGAATAAGACCAATTACCAGTTGACGCATTTGCTGGAAAAACCGCATAAAAAGCGCGGCGGGAAAGGTTACGTTGAGCCGCAGCCACACATCGGCCCAGCGGCCGAAAAATGGAACCAGAGATTTGAACAGATGTGTGAGGAGGCCTGCAAAGCGAAATGATAACCCGTGAAAAAGTCTTTGAGCGCCTGGACAGCACAGGAATTCGCCGGGAGGAAGAAACGGTGGTGCCAATCAATGGCGAAGCCGTTTCCCTCCCCTATTTTGTAGTCCGTTCCGAAGAAAACGATAAATGGGACGATATGGGCCGCGTGTGTGTGGTTACGATCACATGGACCATTACCCTGTTTACCGCAAATAAGGACTTTGCACTTGAATGCAAGATCCGAAAAGCGCTTGCCGGTCTGGGCACCGTAGAAATACAGCGGTACCCGGACGGTCAGCCGTATTCTGTTGATTTTACGTTCACCACGAAAGGAGTAGCAGCATGAGCACAGAAAAAAAGGCAATCGACAACAGCGACGAGATCATCCTGGGAAGCGGTGACCTGTTCCTCGCGAAGTTCACCGGAGAAATCCCGGATGATGCCACGATCGAGAACGACGCAAACCGCGCCGGAAACATTAAGGGCGGCGCCACACTGGAATACTCCACCGAGAGCCAGACCGTG
Organism: Oscillospiraceae bacterium; assembly: GCA_016302405.1. Classification (GTDB taxonomy): domain Bacteria; phylum Bacillota; class Clostridia; order Oscillospirales; family Oscillospiraceae; genus Faecousia. The sequence continues at coordinate 11,658 of JAEDNR010000004.1, read as the reverse complement.
CAGGACGACAAGGGCCGTGTGAAAAAGACAATCATCACAAAGGAAACGGTTGTTTTCAAAACCGGACTGATTACCTGGATCACGCAGTATATCCAGGCGCTCGTTCCCACCGCTAAGATCGACGAAACCACAAAGGCGGGACACCGCGTTATTAAGCTGGGCGGCCTGTCCAACCTGAGTAAAGACCGCTGGCTGTTCCGCTTCGTCCATACCCGTGACGATGGCCGCAAGCTGCGTGTTACCGTTACCGGCAAGAACACCGGCACCGTTTCCCTGGCCTTTGACCCCGAGAACCCAACGACCTGTGACGCGGAGATCACCGCCGACACCCTGGACGAAGCCGGCACCCTGGTCATTCTGGACGATGAACTGACAAAGGCAAGCTAAAGGAGGGGCGGCCATGTTTTCTATTGCAAAACTTCCGGTAAGAACCTATGAATTTGAACACCCCGAAACCGGCACGGTGCTGCACATCCTCCCGCCCAAACTGGAAACCCTGGAAATTTTCAATAAAGTTTTTTCCGATCCTAACGCCACCCCTGACAGCCTAGCCGGGGTTACTTCCGTAATCCTCGCCGGAAATCAGGAAAAAGAAGAGGTGACGAAAAAGCAGGTTATGCACTGGATGGATTCGGACCAGCTGGCCGCCTTCGTTAGTGACTTCCTGGGCTGGCTTAACGGTGTAAAAACCGCAGACCCAAACTGACAACCCCCTACTATCCTGACAAGGATAGCAAGGGGGTGCCCTTTTCTATTACGACGCAGCAAGAAAAAATTGTTGCAGAGTATGCGGGAATTTCCCTGTTAGATGTTTTTGAGCTGGACGTCTTCAGCTACTGGTCATTGCTCCACGATGCCGTTGTGTATGGCAATGCCCAGACAGAAGAAGGGAGGAAATGGCTGAAAAATGCCTGGCGTCTGACGCAGACAGAGCCCGACAGGCAAAAGCTGCATGAAAAATACGGTTGAAAGGAGGTATAGCGCATGGGAGCGAAAACAATTAAAGGCATTACCGTGGTAATCAACGGGAACGCCACAGGCCTGGGAAAAGTTCTGCAAGCGGCAGAAAAGTACAGCATGGGGTTGAATAAAGAACTGCAGGAAGTAAACAAAGCCCTGAAGTTTAACCCGTCCAGCACCACCCTACTGGCTGAGAAGCAGAAAGTGCTTGCGGATGCAGTCAAGGCGGCAAAGGACGAACTGAAAACGCTGGAAAATGCCCAGAAAGATGTAACACGGCAGTATGAAACCGGGGAAATTGATCGGGGCGCATATCTGGAATTTCAGAATAAGCTGGAAGCCGCGCGGGCCAATCTGAAGCGCCTGGAAGAACAGCAGCGCAAATTCGGAAATGTCGCTGCTCAGGTCATGCAGCAGGCCGGTGAAAAGGTAAGCGATTTCGGAGACAGGGTAAAAGATGCGGGAAAGGCCGTTATGCCTCTATCGGCGGCTACTACAGCAGCAGGAGCAGCAACCGTAAAAATGGCCTGGGACTTCGAGGACAGTATGGCCAAAGTGGCGACCATTGCCAACACTACCGAGGTCCCTATTTCAGATTTGGAAAAGCAGATTCTGGCTTTATCAGATGAAACAGGTATTGCGGCCGGAGAAATTGCGGAAAACGTATATAATGCTATCAGCGCGGGCCAGAAGACCGGTGACGCCGTTAATTTTGTCAGGAAGTCCACAGAATTGGCAAGAGCTGGTTTCGCGGACAGTGGAAATGCTCTGGACCTGCTAACCACCATCATGAATGCCTACGGTCTGGAAGCTGACCAGGTGACAAAGGTTTCTGACACGCTGATAGCCACGCAGAACGCCGGCAAAACGACGGTGGCGGAGTTGTCCGGCAGTATGGGCAAGATCATACCAACCGCAAAGGCGGCAGGCGTGGAACTTGACCAGGTGGCTGCTGGTTATGCACTTATGACGGCCAACGGTGTGGCAACGGCTGAGAGCACCACGTACATGAACGGAATGCTGAATGAGCTGAACAAGTCAGGCACTACAGTTTCCGATACGCTGAAGGAAAAGACCGGAAAGAGCTTTTCGGAGCTTATGGCCGAGGGTGCAAGCCTGGGCGATGTTCTGGGGATTCTGTCTGCCGCAGCAGATGAACAGGGCCTAAAATTTACGGATCTTTTCGGATCCAGTGAAGCGGCAAAGGCTGGATTGATCCTGCTGGGCAATAGCGTGGACGATGTGGAAGCTGGACTCGTTGAAGCTGGCGGGTCCACAGGCAAATTCAATGCAATGCTTTCCACGATCCAGGCGGGGGCAGGAGGCACAGCGTCTGCACTGGAAAAGCTGAACACAAGCAGCCACACAGCAGAAGTGGCAGTCAACCAGGTAAGAAATGCAGCCCTGGGATTTGGCCAGACCGCCAGCGGAATGCTGGCCCCATATCTCCAACAGCTTGCTGGTATTATAGAAAATGCCACCAACAAGCTGAACAACATGGACGAAGGACAGAAAAAGGCAATCGTCACAATTGCCGCCATTGTGGCGGCCGCTGGTCCTGCTCTGGTTATCGGCGGAAAAATCATTTCTGTGGTTGGATCTGTCATTACAATAGGCGGAAAAGCTGTGGGGCTGTGTTCAAACGTGATTGGAGCTTTTAAGGCCGGCGGTGCAGCAGCTTCCGTTCTTTCCGGCGGTATAAAACTTGTTTCGGGTGCGTTTTCCTTCCTGGCGGCAAATCCTATCGTTCTTGTTATAGCCGGCATTGTGGCCCTTGTGGCCGGTCTGGTCACGCTATACAACAAGTGCGAATGGTTCAGGGACGGCGTCAACGGTGCTGTGACAGCCGTAAAAACAGCCTGGACGAACGGCATGACAGCGGTAAAAAATGCCGCCAACACCTGCATGGAGGCGGCCAGGACCACAGTACAGCAAAAGCTTGACAATATCCGCGCTGCCTACGTGAATAACGGCGGTGGAATCAAGGGTGCGGCCGCCGCCGCAATGGAGGGCGTAAAAGGGTATTTCTCTATGGGCCTTTCTTTTGCCGATAACCTGACCGGCGGCAAGCTTTCCAGCATTGCGTCCGCATTCAGCACAAAGCTGGGAAGCGCAAGAACCACAGTTTCCAATATCATGGATAATATAAAAGGCGCATTTTCCGATAAAATAGAGGGCGCACACAAGGTTGTATCGCAGGGTATTGAAAATATTAAAAAAAGCTTTAATTTCTCCTGGAAACTACCGGAAATCAAACTTCCGCATTTTTCGGTTAGCGGTGGTGAGGCACCGTGGGGATTCGGCGGAAAGGGATCATTACCTAAAATAAGTGTTTCCTGGTACAGAGAAGGCGGCATTCTTTCTGGCGCGCAGATCTTCGGTGCCATGGGAAAGAAGCTGCTGGGTGGCGGTGAAAGCGGTCCGGAAGCCGTGCTTCCTCTGCGAAGTTTTTACGACGAACTTACGCGGATTCTGGATGAACGTCTGGGGCCGCAGGGTGGAGGAGCGCCGCAGTTTACCCAGTACAATACCTACAATAGCCCGAGGGATCTGTCGCCGGCGGAATGTGCCAGACAGACCCGAAACGAAACCCGCAAGCTACTGGCAGCGGTGAGGACGTAAGCATATGGAAAAGGTGATTTGCAAAAACAGCGTAACGGGCAGGACAATGGCCTTTGAATATGGGAATGTTGTATTCCTGCAGGGCGTGGACGATGTTGGAGCCGCTAATTTTACGATAGAAACCAGCAAGGACACCGGAGTAGACGGGGAAACGTTCGAGGGCGGAAGCCAGGATGCCCGTCACCCGGTTATCCGGGCATATGTGTTATCGAATTATGATGCTATCCGGGATCAACTGGACGCAGTATTCCAGAAAGGCGTGGACGGGGTACTGGAGATCTACCGGGAAGACGGAACCCGCCGAGTGGCAACATACCGCCCGGAAGGCTGGGAACTGCCATTTACCGGCGTGATCCGGGAATTGACAGTCAAGCTGCTTTGTGCGGATCCATTGTTCTACGACCCGGAAGAGGAATACACCACTATGGCAGCGTGGCGGTCCCTTCTGCGCTTTCCAATCACATTCCATAGCCCATTTGCCATTTCGGAACACGTTGCCAACCTGCTGGCGACGATCAATAACCCAAGCTCTACAGCCCAGGCGCTGCGTATTGTATTCAGCGCCACCGGAGAGGTAACAAACCCGTTTTTAACGGACGTAAAGCGGCAGGAAACGTTGCAGATTGGTACGGTAAACAAGCCGTTTGTTATGCACAACGGCGACGTGATTACAGTCACCACATCTCTTTCCAATATGCATATCATGTTGACGAGCGGTGGAGTGACAACGGAAATCACAAATAAAGCTGTTTGGCCCGTTGTCTGGTTGAAATTGCAGCCAGGTGAAAACTTGTACCGCTATGGTGCATCATCCGGTGAACAGTCCCTCCAGGTGAAAATCTGGCACCGGCAAAGCTATGGGGGTGCGTAACCATGGCAGAACAGCCAATTCTTTCTTTTTATAGTCCGGAGCTGGTGCTTGTGTTCGACCTGGGCAAATACAAGAGCCTCCGGTGGCGGCCAATGTATGACAAACCCGGCGAATTCGAACTGCACACAAGCCCAAGTTTATTTACTATGGTGGAACCTGGGCAGCTGATTCTACGCCCGGACCGGCGTAAAGAAACTGTTAAGGTGGAAGGCAAGGAAATCGAAAATGGCGACCTGATTATCACAGGCCGCTTTCTTTCTGCTGTCCTGGAAGATGCGGGAATCAGAACATTGTACAATTTTGATTGCACCATTGAGGCCGCGATGCGCCAGTTGGTGGAAGAGCAATATAACCGTGTCACCAGGACTTTGCCCATGAAACTTGCCACCGCCGGAGGATTCCCGGCGACGATCCAGTGCCAAGTGAGCCTTAAAAACCTGTTGACCGTGCTGCAAGCCATGGCAAAGGCGGGTGGCCTGGGCTTCCGTGTCTATGCGGATCCGACGGAACAGTGCCTATTTTTCGAGGTTTACGAGGGGACAGACCGAACGGAGAGCCAGGACGAAAACGAACGCGTCACATTCTCGAATGTCTATTTCAACATAGTCAAACCACACTACACGGAAAACGAAGCCAATTATAAAAACTACGCTATCGTCTGTGGTGCTGGTGAAGGCATGAGCCGCACGATTGTAGACGTGGACAGGACCAACGGAGAAGACCGCCGGGAGCTGCTTGTGGATGCTCGCGACCTGTCCCAGGGTGACCAGACCGCCGCCCAGTACGAGGCAGCGCTGACACAGCGGGGCCATGATAAGTTGGATGAACATAACCGGATACAGAGTTTTGAAGCCGGTATTAAGTCAAGCAGCCAGTTTCGATATAGAGTAGACTGGAACCTGGGAGACATTGTAACCGGCAGACAAACGGAATGGGGCGTGGCCATGAATCAGCGGATCACGGAAGTGGAAGAAGTTTTCGAAAACGACACCATGAGTGTGACACCAACACTGGGGACACCCGCCCCGGAAACCTACAATCTGGAGGATAATATCGCATGAGCACAGAAAAAGCAACGGAAAGTAGCGGATTCCTGGATGGCCGGGATTATACCGCGGCCTTCATATATGAGTTTTGCGCCTTGCTTGTAGGTAATGGTGTGTATGCTGGCGAACTGGCCCCCACGGCCACAAACGAGAACATGACCATTACACACGGCAGCGGCCACGCCTGGATCAACGGCGTATGCTACCGGAATACAACCCCGTTTGTACTGGACATTGCCACAGCAGACGGCGCATTAAACCGTTATGACAGCCTTATGTTGCGGCTTGACCTGTCGGCCAATGAAACCTATGCCATTATTGTGCAAGGCGAATACGCAACAGCACCGACACCTCCGGCATGCACGCGGAACGCGGAAATTCATGATCTGAAAATCTGTGATATTTACGTCCCAGCCGGCTGCACAAAAATCACGCAGGACCTTATAACGGACACACGGATGGACGCTTCTGTCTGTGGTGTACCTGTCTTCCCGGTGGATCATTTGGACATGACAACGTTCTACAAGCAGGTTGCCGCAGACCTGGCTAATTTCCGGGCACGGGAACAGGCGGACTTCTCTGCATGGGTGACCGGCCAGGAGGAAAGCCACATAGCAACTATGCACGATCTTGTAGAGCTTGTGCGCATAACCAGTGAAAATAGCAGGGCCGAAATACTGGAACTGCTGCGGCAACTGAATGAGTTGTTAGACGGGGATACTGTCGGAGAGCTGATAGCTGCAATCGACGAGAAGCTGCCAAGGTCCGGCGGCGATCTGACCGGTGACCTGCAAATGGGCGGGCACAAGGTCACTAGCCTGGCGGAGCCTACGGAATCCACGGATGCAGCAACAAAAAACTATGCTGACAAGATGCTCCCGTTGGACGGGTCTAAGCCCATGACCGGCGCTATTGCCATGGGCGGAAACCGGATCACGGATCTGGGGACGCCTACAGCAAATACGGATGCGGCTAGTGTGGATTGGGTCATTAAAAACGTATGGGCTCAAATCTACAAGGTTGGTGCCATCTATATCTCTGCCGACAGCACTTCCCCAGCCAGTCTTTTCGGCGGGACGTGGGTAATGATTACAAACAGATTTTTGCTGGCTGCCGGCGACCTATACGAGGGAGGTACCACAGGCGGAGAGGCGGAGCATACCCTGAATACCGACGAAATTCCAAGTCATATGCACGGAACCAAAAAGGATAGTGGTGGCAGTGTTGGATTTTGGAAATCCACTGCTACTTCCGGTTCTGGATGGGCGGTTCTGTCTGGAGGAGATAAAGCGTCCGGCGCAGAAAACGATCTGGTAACAAAAGCCACAGGCGGCGGAAAGGCCCACAACAACATGCCGCCGTATCTGGCGGTTTACATGTGGGAGCGCGTGGCGTAAGGAGGGTACTATGGATTTTTCAAAATTTCAGTTAGCTCTTGTTGATGAAAATTTGAACGTTGTCACAGATCAAGAGATTATTAACAAATTTTTTGACGAACAACATAAAACTTGTTCTGTCATACACATCTTGACTGTTGACGAAATTCCGTATCATAGCTTTGCATTGGAAAAGGAGGATAATAAATGAGAATCATAGACATGTATGGAGAAGATCTGGATTCTCCCGATTTATCCCTGGGCTATCTGACGGAGGAAGAAATCCTGATCGCCCACCACGAAGCCGTGGAGGCGGTGCCGGAGCAGTGGCATTATGAGACCACGGCAGTCTACGAAAACGGTGGCAGGGATGTGAAAAAGGTCATTGACGTGCCCGGCGTAGAAGCCCGGGAAGCCTGGGACGAGTTTGAGACGGTCCAGCGGTATATCCCGTATACGGACGAAGAGCTGGAAGCGATGAACGCCCCCAGCCCCCAGGACGATATGGACGCAATGCTTGTTGACCACGAGCTCCGGCTTACTCTGCTGGAGCTGGGAATCTAAAAAAGGAGGAAAATTATGCTGTACAGAACCCTGAAACGCATGATCGAAAGAGGCAACACCGCCGGCATGGAAGAAAAACTGGATATTTTCTTCGCCGCGGACAAGCTGACCGAGGCGGAATACCAGGAGCTCACCGCCATGCTGGAGAAGTAAGCCATGGACACAAAGCAGATTCAGGCGCTGCTTACATACCTGGGCTATGATCCGGGGGAGGTGGACGGGATCCCCGGGAAAAATACCAGGCAGGCGGTACTATCGTTCCAGGCGGCGGAGGGGCTGGACCAGGACGGCAGCCCCGGCCCCATTACCCAGGCGGCCCTGCTGGACGCGGTAGCGTCGGGCCGGTTCCGTGGGGAGGACGCCCAGACGCCGGATGGTTCCACAGGCACATTCTGGGACCATATCCGGTATTGGAGCCGGGAGGAATTCAAGTGCCGCTGCGGAGAGTACCACGCGCCGTACTGTAACGGATTCCCCGTGGAGCCGGACCAAACCCTTGTGGAGCTTGCGGACGATGTGCGGGCACATTTCGGGCGGCCAGGTATCCGTTCCAGCGGTATCCGCTGCAAGCAGCACAACGCTGACCAGAAGAATTCCGCCGTAAACAGCCGGCACCTGTACGGCAAGGCTCTGGACTTCCGTATTGAGGGGAAGACCTCCGGTGAGGTCCTGGCCTATATTCAGACCCGTCCCGGGGTCCATTACGCCTATGCCATCGATGACAGCTACGTCCATATGGATGTGGATTGATTGGAGGCGCTGCAATGGCCAGATTGACCGCATTTAGAGAGGTTCGGCATATCCCGGATCTGATTTATGCTATGCTCCCGGACGAGCCGAGCCTGGAGGACGGCGTAATCTATGTCGTGGACGGTACTCCGTATGTGGAGTATAACTGCCCCTGCGGCTGCAGCGGCGTCGTTATGCTGCCGACAAAAAAGGACCAGTTAGATTATGAGGGGTGGGAATTCCTGGAACGAGACGGTAAAGTGACACTTTCTCCGTCCGTGTTTTCCACAGGATTCCCCTGCAAATCCCATTATTTCATCCGCGCAAACCGGGTGGAGTGGTGCTGACAGGTAAACAAAAATCGTAAACCTGGGCGGTCCTGCGCCCTGAAAACAAAGGAGGAAAAAGAAAATGAATGAGAACCTGGTAACCATCAAAACCGCCATTGTGGCGGGCTGTACTGCCCTGGGGGCGTTCCTGGGTTGGAAAGGGGTCATGCTGATCGCCTGGGTGGCGGTCATGGCCCTGGACTATCTCACCGGGACCCTCGCCGCCTGCAAGGCAGGTGCTTGGAGCAGCGAAAGCGCCCGGGAAGGCCTGTGGCACAAGGGCGGCATGATCGCCGTTGTGATCGTCGCTGCCCTGGCAGACTGGATCATGGTCATTGTAGCGGCCTACATTCCCATTGGTATCCAGTGGCCCGGAATCATTCTGCCCCTGGTTCTGGCGTGGTACATTATAACGGAGCTTGGCTCCATCCTGGAGAACGCCGTGAAAATGGGCGCGAACGTGCCGACCTGGCTTGTAAAATTGCTGAAAGCCAGCGCTAATATTGTTGAGTCTGCTGGCGATCACGCTATTACGGATGATGAAGCCAACAACGCCATGAGTGGAAATAAATAAAAACGCCCCGCAACCGCTTCCATAAAGGAAACAGTTGCGGGGCGATTTTCTTTTCCCTGTTTGCAATCAAATGCAATAGCTTACCAGCGGGAAAGCCTGGGCACACAAATCCCGAACGTGCCAGATGTGAAAAAGACCACCGTGGCGGTGTTCGTATTTGTTTGGTTTGGTACGCCAGAAGGGACTCGAACCCCCAACCCTCGGAACCGGAATCCGATGCTCTATCCATTGAGCCACTGGCGCATTTCTGATAGCCTGAGTATTATAGCAGGGTTTTCCGGATTTGTAAAGAGGAAAGACGGAAAAATTTTTCCTCCGCTCCGGGAAAAACCCGGGCAGAGGGGGAGGGGCAAGGCTCCGGAGGGATTATCCTTTCGGAAAATCTTCCAGATCCAGGTCCACATAGGGATAGACCCGCTGCCAGCCGTTTTCGCCTTTTTGCAGGCTGCTGCGGTGGGAGGCCAGAAGCCGGACAATCTGGTAAACGTCCACCCAGATCTCACTGTTGCATTCTTTCTGGCTCTCGTCGAATACCAGCTCCATACCGAAATGGAGGTGGACGGTTTCGATATTGTTGGTGTTCTCCTTGTCGGAGTAGCCGGTGCGGCCCATGAAGCCGATGAGATCCCCGGCGCTGACCGTATCGCCTACCGCAAGACCCGGGGCAAAGGGCGCATCCTTTTTCAGGTGGGCATAATAGTAATACCGGCGGCTGTCAAAGGAACGGATGCCGATCCGCCAGCCGCCGTACCGGTTCCAGCCCATGGCCTCCACTACGCCGCCCTCCACCGCCACAATAGGGGTGCCCAGGGAGCCCATGAGGTCATTGCCCAGGTGCTTCCGGCGGAACCCGAAGGAGCGTCCCACGCCGAAGTCGTCGCAGTGGCTGTAGCCGTACCCGGCGGCGATGGGGGAGAAGGCTTTCAGACCGTAGCAGGGGACAAGCTCTCCGTCTTTTTCGATGGCGTAGCTTCCCACCAGTCCGCCCAGCACGGCGGAATAGGCCTCATAATAATAGGCATAGTATTTGTACAGCGAACCCAGCAGTTCTTCCGGCGATTTGTCCCGCTGCAGGTCCTTGGCTGCCTGTTTGACGGAAGCAAGACCGCAGCTTCCGCCGGTGCGGCAGGCGGCCAGAGCCAGAATCTCAATCCATCCGGTATGCTTTTCCTGGTCCAGCGTGGCAATATCCTGATTTAAAGCGTACTCCATGGCTTCCTTGGATACCTGAAAATCCACCCATTTGATGGGCTCCGCGCTGACGGGCAGCACCATCAGGGAAAGCAGCAGGAGGCCGGTAAAAACGCGCTTCATATCCTCACTCCTTTTGTTCAGAGCTTTTCTGCTAGGATATGAAACCGGTCGGATTTTATGCGCCCAGAGCGGCTCAAGCCAGATCCCGGACAATTTCCTCCGCGATTCGGTAGATGTCTTCCATGGTGGAGAGGCTTGAAATCTGATTTTTGAAAAAACCGCTGTGGGGAACACCTTTTAAGTACCAGGCAAAGTGTTTTCTGGCTTCCAGGCAGGCAATGTGCTCCCCGTGATCCTGTTCCGCCAGGCGGAACTGCTCCACTGCCACGGCAACCCGGTCCCTGAGGACGGGACGCTTGGGGATTTCCTCCCCCCGGAGGGCCGCGGCGATCTCCCCAAACACCCAGGGATCTCCAAAGCTGGACCGCCCCACCATCAGCCCGTCCGCCCCGGTGCGGTTCAGGCACCGCAGGGCGGTTTCCGCCCCGGTGATGTCCCCATTGGCAATGACGGGAATGGACACCGCTTCCTTGACCTTCCTGATCTCGTCCCAGTCGGCCACCCCGGAGTAGAGCATGCTCCGGGTCCGCCCGTGGACGGTAATCATGGCAGCACCGTTATCTTCCAGCCGCTTTGCCAGCTCCGGAGCGTTGATGCTGCCCTTATCCCAGCCTAAGCGGCACTTTACCGTCACCGGTACGCTCACTGCCCGGCTGACGGCGGCGACAATTTGCCCCGCCAGCTCCGGGGTACGCATCAGGCCGCAGCCGTCGCCGTTGTTTGCTACCTTGGGCATGGGACAGCCCATATTAATATCCAGAAAGTCGCAGCCGGAGATTTCCAGGGCCAGCTGGGCGGCTTCCGCCATCACATCCGGATCGTTCCCGAAAATCTGGGCACCGCAGATGCTGCCGCCGTTTTTTCGCAGCAGGGCGGCGCTTTTTTTGTCCCGGTACTGCAGGGCCCGGGAGGAAACCATTTCCGTCACGGTGACATTGGCGCCGTGACCTGCGCAGACTGTCCGGAACGCGTAGTCCGTCACCCCCGCCATGGGAGCCAGAAACAGGGGATGGTCAATGGATAAATTACCAAGCTTCATAGTGTTTCTCTTTCTGTAAATCTTTTAATGCATATCGAACTGACGAAAGCAGACAGGTAAATTGGCATTTGTCGGGCCGACGGGTGCGGTATCGAACTCCCGGTCATTGCGAACCAGTGACCGATGTCACTGGTGTGGCAATCTCCCGGATAGAAGCACCATTTCTCATGGATGAATTTCGGGAAATGGCAGGTAAGAACGCCTGTATGACGATGGGCTGCCTGGAATTCGATG
>JAEDNR010000045.1 GCA_016302405.1 Oscillospiraceae bacterium | reverse complement strand
CCGTCAGGTTCTTGTCCGGCCGGTAGGTGAAGTAGGCGTAGGCGTGGCGGGTGGATCTGCCCACCCGGCCCCGCAGCTGGTGAAGCTGGCTCAGGCCAAACCGGTCCGCGTTTTCAATGATCAGGGTGTTGGCATTGGGAATGTCCAGGCCGGTTTCGATGATGGTGGTGCACACCAGCACCTGGATTTCCCCCTCCGCTGTGGCATGCATAACGTCTGCCAGGGCATCCTCGGTCATCTGCCCGTGGGCCACGCCTACGGTGATGCCTGGGATCCGCCTGCGCAGAGCGCCGGCGCACTGGTCGATTGTCTCCGTACGGTTGTGCAGATAGAAGACCTGACCGCCTCGCTCCGTCTCCCGGCGGATGGCGTCGTCGATAATGGGGGCGCTGTATTCCATGACAAAGGTCTGTACGGGATACCGGTCCGCGGGGGGTTCTTCAATGGTGGACATGTCCCGGATCCCGGACAGGGCCATGTTGAGGGTCCTGGGGATGGGGGTTGCGGAGAGGGTCAGCACGTCCACACCCTTGGAGATCTCTTTCAGCCTTTCCTTATGGCTGACACCGAAGCGCTGCTCTTCGTCCACCACCAAAAGACCCAGATCCTTAAACTCGATATTCTTCTGCAGCAGCTTATGGGTTCCGATGATGAGGTCCACATTGCCGCTGCGCAGGTCGGAAAGGGTCTTCTGCTGCTGTTTTGGGGTGCGGAATCGGCTGAGCACATCGATATTCACCGGGAAGCCCCGGAAGCGCTCCACGGCGGTCTGATAGTGCTGCTGGGCAAGCACCGTGGTGGGAACCAGAATAGCGGCCTGCTTGCCATCCATTACGGCTTTCATCACCGCCCGGAGGGCTACCTCGGTTTTGCCAAAACCCACATCGCCGCAGAGCAGCCGGTCCATGGGAGTGGGTGATTCCATGTCATGCTTGATGTCCGCGATACACCGGAGCTGGTCGTCGGTTTCCGGGTAGGGGAAGTTGTCTTCAAATTCCTTCTGCCAGGGGGCATCCGCCGCAAAGGCATACCCCGGCTGCCGCTTCCGTGCGGCGTAGAGCTGGATCAGTTCCCCGGCCATGTCCTTGGCGGCTTTCCGGGCCTTGGCCTTGGTTTTCTGCCAGGCATCGGAGCCGATCTTATTGAGACGGACGTTACTGTCATCCCCGCCGCCTCCGATGTACTTGCTCACAAGGTCCAGCTGGGTGGCGGGAACAAACAGGGTGTCGGAGCCTTGGTAGGCGATCTTAATATAGTCCTTGACAGCCCCGTCAACCTTGATCTGCTCCATGGCCATGAAGCGGCCGATACCGTAGTTCTCATGAACCACCAGGTCTCCCGGGGAAAGGTCTGTAAAGGAGTTCAGCTTCTGCCGGTTGGTGGCAGATTTCTTCGGTTTACGCCGGGTTTCCCGTTTGGCGATGAGCTGCCCCTCGGTGAGAACGGCGATCTTGGACATGGGATACTCCATGCCGTAGGGCAGCGTTCCCTCGGTAAGGAGAATCTGACCGGGCTGTGGGAGGGTCGTCAGGGGAATGGCAAGAAAAGAAGACAGTCCTTTCTCCCGAAGCATCTGCTGAAGAAGCTCCGCCCGGCGGCGGGTGCCGCAGAGCACCAGGGAGCCAAATTCCATTTTCTGATAGTAGCTGAGGTCTGCCGCGGCAGTATCCATGCTGCCGCCGTAGCTGGGCAGCTGCTTGGCGGACATGGGAAGCAGCAGCTTTGGCACACAGTCAGCGGGATAGGCGGAACCGGCGAAAGCGTCAAAATAAACGGCGCACCTTCCCCGAAGCTTTCCGCAGAAGTCCTCCCACTGGCAGCAGTAGTCGCACAGCTCCCCGGCGGCAAGGCCGGACTGTAGGGAGCTGTCCAGGAGCATACCCATTTCCTCCGTCCGGGTCCGGGCGGTGCGCTGAAGGGAACTGTGGTCACAGACCACAAAGAGAGCGCTTTCCGGAACATAGTCCATTGCGGTGGCGTTTTCCGGATAGATAAGGGCCATATACCGGTCGGAAGCGGCGGTGGACAGACCGTTTTCGTATTTGCCAAGATCCTTTGTCAGAGTAGCGACCAGGGCGGCGTTGACATTTTTCCGCCGGTTCTGGCGGGCGATGAGACTGTGAAGATCCTTGCAAAGACCGGAAATGCCCTTGGGATGCAGCGTCGGTACGGTCTCCGCCACGGGAAGGATCCGGGCAGAGGAAAGATTCTCTCCCCGCCGCTGGGTGTCCGTGTCAAAGAAAGCAAGGGTATCCAGCTCGTCACCAAAGAACTCTGCCCGGACAGGACTGTCAGCGCCAGGGGAGTAAATGTCCACGATGCCGCCCCGGACGGTAAATTGGCCCACGCCCTCTACCATGGGGGAGCGGTTGTAGCCCGCGGCAGTGAGCCGGGCGGCAAGCTCTTCCAGCGGGTATTCCTTTCCAACCTCCAGTGTGAAAGCTGCGGCCTTCATTACGGCGGGGGGCATGGTCCGAAGGCTCAGAGATTCCCAGGTAAAGATCTGAATGGGGGTTTCCCCCTGGGAAAGGGAAAAAAGCTGCCCGATGCGCTTCTGCTCCCAGGCCCGGGAGACGGCAGCCGCGTCATAGAGGGTCAGCTCCCGCCCGGGAAGAATGGGGACGGTTACGCCCAGAAAGTCTTTCAGGTCCTCCTGAAGACGCCGGGCGGCAATGTCATCCTGGCACACGATGACCAGGGGCCGCTTTGCGTCCTGACACAGGCCCGCGATCAGATGGCTGCGGTTGATCTGACCGATGCCGGTGACTGCGGTGGTTCGGTTCTCCTCCAGTGCCTCCAGGAGAGTGCGGTATTCGGGAATGGTGTGAAGCAAATGAATAAGCTGTTCCATAAAGTACCTCAAGCGCGCAAACGGTTTTTGCTGCCGGGCGCACGGTCAAAACGACATTTCTTTCCACGGCACAAAGCGGAAAGGGGACAAAACCCCTTTCCGTTCTATGTGTAAAAGCTTATTGGGCACCTCTAAAAAGTACCCTTTTGGGTTGTGGACGGACCTTTTGCCCTGATAATGCGTTTTGAAAATCCCGCAATCAACAAGTATTCCGGAATTTCCAAAACTTTTATCAGAACAAAATCTCTCACCCAAAACCGCAAAAAGCAGTTTTTAGCGGTTGCCTATTGAATTGGACGCAGGTAGAAAATATTGCAGGGAAATTCAAAGTACATGCCGGTGGTTCCCTTGATCCAAAAACCAAAAAGCGTGTAATAGGAATCAGGATACAGCCTGCCGACCTCATATTGACCGTTGATCTGCTTGAAGTCCGTCCACCGGTCGATATAACTTTGCACGGTGCTGTGGGAAATGGGCAGACAGTACGGTGTACCAATGCCGTATTCCTGGTAGGTGGAGATCAGAAGCTCTCCCTCCCGCAGGACCATTCCCTCCGGCGTGTCAAACCGTTCATCCGCCAGATCCATTGCCTGAAACGCTTTCTCAGGGAGATCCTCCTGAAAAAAAGCCATTTTTCCGGGCTTCAGTTCGATAATGGAGGTGTATTGTTCCTCCGGGATGGAGGAAATCACTTCCTGCATGGCGTCCTTGCCGGAATCCTCGGCAAGGATATACAGATAATAACCGCCCCGCAATGCCATAAACAGGCAAAGAATCACCACCGCAATCCGTTTCGCGCCCTTCTGCCTGAGCCATTTCCCACAAAGGGCGGCACAATACAGGTCTACGATGACGAAAAACGGGTAGTAGGTGCGCATGAAAACGGCGGTGACAAAAAGATTATACACGAAGAAGCCGGCTGTTATCAAGGGAATCAGGAAACGGAAAAGATAATCACAGCCCTGCATGTGCCTGGCGGAGCGGATATTCTTACCGGCCTGCCAGATCGTCACGCCGGTGAGCAGCGGCACACCGGAATACAGCAATGTATAGAGGGAAACAGAAAGCAGATGATTTCCCGGGCCGCCCACCTCAGTCAGGTTGGTTCCAGCCATGTAATTGTGAGTTTCATGGGCCGCCGTCCAAAACAGAAAGGTGGGATCTGTCAGAGTTTTGGGAGAGAGCAACAGAAAACCGAGAAGGAAGCACCCGGCAGCTTTCCAGGTGCCCAGGAAGCGTGCCTTTTTATCGCTGCCGGAAAAAACCTTCCGAAAGCCCAGATAGGGGATCAGCAGGAAAAAGATCAGCGGATATTTGATCGCAGTCAGCATACCGCCTGCTGCGGCAGCAAGAAGAAAATAGCGCAGACGTTCCGTTTCCATGCCCCTGGCACTGAAGTAAAGTAGCACCATCAGCAGAAAGAAAGAGCCGGTATCGCCGGTTGTGTACCGGGACTGCTCAATGTGCATCAGGCCGAACAGCATGGTTGCAAGATAGACAGCGGAAGCGGAAAGCTCCCTTGTAAAAAATTTACGAAGCAGCTGCAATCCCATGGCTGTGCCCAGAAGAAAATAAATGCACCCGCCGATCCGCCCCATAAAACGGCCGTCCTCTTCGGCATTGCTGAAAAGAAGCTGCAGAAGCTGAAAGGGCATATGCAGTACGAATCCGCCCTCGGGATAGAACTTGGTAGGGGTGTAGGAATCCGCCTGCCCTGTCAGGAACGCGGCAAGGCTGCGGGCGGAATTGTAAAATACCGGCTCATCGGGATGCAGAAAGCTGTTGTGCATCAAGCCGGGGAGCCGGGTCAGAAGAATGAGAGCAAGAGCGGTAAAAATGAAAATGCCGCGTTTGATGGAACGGTTTTCCTGCACGGTGTCCCCCCGTTTCTATGAATGAAAGCCGTTAAATCTGTTGGCGGCTTCCGGTACACCTTTGTCGATGATGGTAAGGGCTGCGTCCCCGGCGGCATTCAGCGCGGCGCTGACGGCCTTTTCCTCCGCGGGCGGGAAGGACCCCAGAACCCAGGCTGCCAGATCGTACTCCGGATTGGGCTTCCCGCCAACACCGATCTTCACCCGGGGAAAGGCCTCGCTTCCCAGCTGGGCGATGACGGATTTGATGCCGTTGTGGCCCCCGGCGGAACCCTCCGCCCGGACCCGAAGCCGTCCGGGCTCCAGGGAAATATCGTCAAACAGGACAATAATCCGCTGGGGCGGGATCTGAAAGTAGGCGCTGAGCTGGAGCACGGACTGACCGGACAGATTCATATAGGTCAGGGGTTTGAGAAGATACAGCGGTTTTCCGCCGTACTGCGTCTTTCCGTACAGGCCCTGGAACTTCGCTTTATCAATTTTGCACCCCAGGCGGCCAGCCAGCCGGTCAATGGCCCGGAAGCCGCAGTTGTGCCGGGAGTTTTCATACTCCCGGCCTGGGTTTCCCAGCCCAACAATGAGCCAGGCATCTTTGGAAGCGCCGATCATGGCTTAGAACAGGTCCGCAATGGAGGTGCCGCCGTGGACATGCTCAATGGCACGGGCAAACACGGGAGCCACATCCAGGTACTTGAGCTTGCCGGAGGGGGTGTTCTGCCGCTCGGGGATGGTGTTGACGAATACCATCTCCTGAATGGGGCTGTTCTCGATCCGCTCGAAAGCAGGGCCGGACAGAACGCCATGGGTAGCACAGGCGTAAATCGCTTTGGCGCCGCCGGCCTCTACAAGGGCCTTGGCAGCATTGCACAGGGAGCCTGCGGTATCCACCATGTCGTCGTAGAGGATGCAGGTCTTGCCTCTGACATCACCGATGATGTTCATGACCTCGCACACGTTGGCCTTCTGGCGGCGCTTATCCACAATGGCAAGGCCCATGTGAACCTTGGCGGCAAAGGCCCGGGCGCGGCCCACGGAGCCGACGTCGGGGGAGACCACGATAAAGTCGTCGTGGTTATAAACATCCTCGGGGAACTTTTTCAGATAATAGTCCACAAAGGTGGGGTTACCCAGCAGGTGGTCCAGAGGGATATCGAAGAAGCCCTGGATCTGGGGAGCGTGCAGGTCCATGGTAAGCACCCGGTCAGCCCCGGCAGCGGTGATCATGTTGGCCACCAGCTTGGCGGAGATGGGATCCCGGCTCTTGGCTTTCCGGTCCTGACGGGCATAGCCGAAGTAAGGAATGACGGCGGTGATCCGGCCGGCGGAAGCCCGGCGGCAGGCATCGGTCATCACAAGGAGCTCCATAAGGTTGTTGTTGACAGGCTTGCAGGTTGACTGGACCAGAAAAACGTCCGCGCCGCGAACGGTTTCCTCCAGGGAGACGGAAACTTCACCGTCCGCAAAGGTCTTGACTTCCGCACGGCCAAGGGGAACGCCCAGAGATCTGCAAATGGTTTCAGCGAATTGGGGATTGGAGTTGCCACAGAAAATTTTTATGTTATCTCCGTACGCAATCATCAATGATTAACCTCGCTTTTTGTCATTTTTCTATATTCTGCCCAAGTCTGGACCGTAAGTCCGGATGGAAACATTATACCATTCCTGTCCGGGAAAAAGCAACATATGCGAGGGAAAAAAACCGCCGAAAATCAGCCGCGATTTTCCCACGTCTTCTTGCATTCCGCCTATTTTCCGGAAATGCCTGGAAAAGGGAAAAAGTTTTTTCCCTTTTCAGTTGACAAATATGGGCGTTTCGTGTAAAATTTCACTGATGGAGGCAAGCGTCTGGAGAATTTTCGGGGCTGGTTTCCATTTTTCACTTTTTAGCTTCCGACGCGGCAGGTTTCCTCTGTCCGAGGGGACTACACATGCCGGAAAGGAAGTATGTAAACCCTCTGCTTTGGGCAGATACATGATAAGGAGGAAACAATTCTTATGGAAAAGCTGGAGCAGCTTTACGAAGGAAAGGCCAAGAAAGTATTTGCAACGGATGATCCCGCGCTCTACATTGTGGAGTACAAGGATGATGCCACCGCATTCAACGGACTGAAGAAGGGCACCATCCAGGGTAAGGGCATCATCAACAACCAGATGAGCAACCGCCTTATGGCATATCTGGAAAAGCAGGGCGTTCCCACCCACTATGTTAAGGAACTGAATCAGCGGGAAACCCTGGTAAAGAAAGTGTCCATCGTTCCCCTGGAGGTCATCATCCGCAATATTTCCGCCGGTTCCTTTGCCAAGCGGTACGGCGTGGAGGAGGGGATCGTCTTCGACCAGCCCACCATCGAGTTCTCTTATAAAAATGACGAGCTGGGCGATCCGCTGCTGAACCGTTACCATGCCCTGGCCCTGAAGCTGGGTACCCCCGAGGAGCTGGATACCATCGAAAAGTACGCTTTCAAGGTCAACGAGGTCCTTAAGAGCTTCTGGCAGACCTGCGGCGTGACGCTGGTTGACTTCAAGCTGGAGTTTGGCCGCCTGGCTGACGGCACCATTGTTCTGGCCGACGAGATCAGCCCTGACACCTGCCGCCTGTGGGACAGCAAGACGCACGAAAAGCTGGATAAGGATCGTTTCCGCCGGGATCTGGGCGGTGTGGAGGAAGCCTACGCCGAGATCATGAAGCGGCTGGAAGAGCATCTTCACTGAAAGGGGTAAAAAATGGGTAATTGTGCGATCGTGGGCATCAACTGGGGCGACGAAGGCAAGGGCCGCATGGTAGACCTTTTGACCCAGGACTATGATGTGGTAGTTCGCTATCAGGGCGGCGGCAACGCCGGCCACACCGTAATCAACGAGTACGGAAAGTTTGCGCTGCATCTTCTGCCCTCCGGTATCTTCCGCAAGGGAGTTGTGAATATTCTGGGCAATGGCGTTGCCCTGGACCCGGAGAACCTGTGGAAGGAAATCGAGCAGATCACCTCCCAGGGCGTTTCCATCACCCCCGAGAATCTGAAAATCAGCGACCGGGCGTCCCTGCTGCTGCCCTGGCACCGCCTGCTTGACGGGCTGGAGGAAGCCCGGCTGGCGGACAAGAAATTTGGCTCCACCAGGCAGGGCATTGCTCCCTTCTATTCCGACAAGTACCAGAAAAAGACGGTGCTTGCCGGTGAACTGCTGTACAATCCCAACCTCCGCCAGCATCTTGCCGAGCTGCTGGAGTGGAAGAACCTGACCATCAACGGGGTCTACGGCGCGGAGCCTGTGACCATGGCGGAGTTGGAAGCCTGGCTGAATGACTACTGCGAGAAGATCAAGCCCTTTATCTGCGACACCGGCGCGTTCCTCCGGGATGCCCAGAAGCAGGGCAAGAAGATCCTCTTTGAGGCCCAGCTGGGAGCGCTGCGGGACTTGGACTACGGCATTTTCCCCTACACCACCTCCTCCAATGCCATCGCCGCCTATGCCCCTGTGGGCTCCGGCCTGCCCAGCGCCAAGCTGGACGAGGTTATCGGCGTTGTGAAGGCCTACTCCACCTGCGTGGGCGAAGGCCCCTTCGTGTGCGAGATGTTCGGGCAGGAGGCGGAAGATCTCCGCACTGCCGGCTTTGAGTACGGCGCCAAGACCGGACGCCCCCGCCGGGTCGGCCCGGTGGATGTGGTGGCGACCCGCTACGGCGTGCAGGCCCAGGGTGCTACCAATATCGCCCTGACCAAACTGGACGTTCTGAGCTATATGGACAGGATTCCTGTTTGCGAGGCCTATGAGCTGGACGGAAAGCGGACCGATGAATTCCCCTTCCCCACCAGACTGGGGGATGCCAAGCCTGTGATCACCTATATGGAGGGCTGGAAGCAGGACATTTCCGGTATCCGGAAGTGGGAGGACCTGCCGGAGGCCGCCCGGAAGTATGTGGAGTATCTGGAAGCACAGATCGGCTGCCGCATCGGCTTCGTGTCTGTGGGACCGGAGCGGGACAGCATCATCCTGCGGTAAGGAGGGCCTATGACAGACCGTTATGAATCCCCCCTGAGCAGCCGGTACGCGTCCGAGTATATGCTGAAGCTTTTCTCCCAGGACACCCGTATCCGCACCTGGCGGAAGCTGTGGGTCTCCCTGGCAAAGGCGGAGCATGCCCTGGGCCTGAATATCACGGATGCCCAGGTGGCGGAGCTGGAAGCCCATTTGGAGGATATTGACTATGCCGTGGCCGCCGCCCGGGAAAAAGAGGTCCGCCATGATGTGATGGCCCATGTGTATGCCTATGGCAAGGTTGCCCCCTCCGCCGCCGGCATCATTCACCTGGGCGCCACCAGCTGCTATGTGACGGATAACGCGGACATCGTCCTCTACCGGGACGGCCTGAAGTATCTGCGGGGCGAACTTCTGAAGGTGGTTGCCAATCTCCGGGACTTTGCGGACAGCTACAAGGCCCTGCCCACCCTGGGCTATACCCACTATCAGCCGGCGCAGCTGGTGACCGTGGGCAAGCGGGCGACCCTTTGGATGCAGGATCTGCTTTCCGACCTGGAGGAACTGGATTTTGTCGTTGACAATATGAAGTTCCTGGGCTGCCGGGGCACCACCGGCACCGAGGCCAGCTTCCTGGACCTTTTTGACGGAGACACCGCCAAGATCGATGAGATGAACCGGATGATCAGCCGGGACTTTGGCTTTGACAAGTGCTTCTCCGTCTGCGGCCAGACCTACCCCCGGAAGCTGGACAGCCGGATCCTTAACTGCCTGTCTTCCATTGCCCAGAGCTGCTACCGGATGGCAAACGACATCCGCCTGCTGCAGCATGACCGGCAGGTGGAAGAACCCTTTGAGAAAAACCAGATCGGTTCCTCCGCCATGGCCTATAAGCGTAACCCCATGCGCTGCGAGCGGATCTGCTCTCTGTCCCGCTACCTGATGGCGGACGCCATGAACGCCCCCATGACCGCCTCTACCCAGTGGCTGGAACGGACCCTGGACGATTCTGCCAACCGTCGTATCTCCCTGCCGGAGGGCTTCCTCTGCTGTGATGCGGTACTGCGCCTGGCTCAGAATGTCACCGACGGCCTGCATGTAAACGAGAAGATTGTGGAGCGGACGGTGCGGGAGTACCTGCCCTTTATCGCCACCGAAAACCTGATGATGGAAGCGGTGAAGCGGGGCGGAGACCGGCAGCAGCTCCACGAGATCATCCGCCGGTGCTCCATGGAGGCCACCGCCCGGATGAAGAACGGCGAAAGCTGCGACCTGCTGGAACGGCTGGCAAAGGAAAAGGAGTTTACCCTGACCCAGGAAGAAATGGAATCCCTGCTGACCCCCAGCGCCTACATTGGCCGCTGCCCGGAGCAGGTGGAGCGTTTTCTCCGGGAGACGGAGGCCCTTGTTTCCGGCATTGACCGAAGCGCGGCCCAGATCAACCTGTAAAAAATCCATCAAGACCGGTATGACGCGGCCTCCCGCTGCCCATACTGACTTACAGTACAGCCTTTTCCCGCTCCGAAAGGAGCGGGAAAAAAGATAGACCACCAATTCTTAATCTTCCGGAAAGGAATGGGATCTCCCTTGGAAAAAATTCTTGTTTTGGACTTTGGCGGGCAGTACAACCAGCTGATCGCCCGGCGGGTGCGGGATCTGCACGTCTACGCTGAAATCAAACCCTTTAACGGCATCACCCCGGAGGAAATCCTGGCGGCGGGCTACTGCGGCATCATCTTTACCGGCGGCCCCAACAGCGTCTACGATATGACCTCCCCCCATTATGATCCCAAGGTGCTGGAATTGGGGATCCCCATTCTGGGTATCTGCTATGGTGCCCAACTCACCGCTTGGATGGGCGGCGGCGCTGTCATCACTGCGGAGACCTCCGAGTACGGAAAGATCAATCTCCACCTGGATGTGCCCCAGTCCAAGCTGATGGAGGGGGTCCCGGCGGAAAGTGTGGTGTGGATGAGCCATACCGACCGAATCAGCCAGGTCCCCGCCGGTTTCCGCGTCACGGCCCACACCGATGTGTGCCCCGTGGCGGCTATGGAAAACCCGGACAAGAAGCTATACGCCGTCCAGTTCCACCCCGAGGTCACCCATAGCGAATTCGGCAAGCAGATGCTTCGGAATTTCCTCTACAATGTTTGCCAGTGCCATGGGCAGTGGCGGATGGATTCCTTCATCGAGGATACCGTCCGGGCCCTGCGGGAAAAAATCGGCGACAAGAAAGTGATCCTGGGCCTGTCCGGCGGCGTGGATTCCTCCGTGGCGGCGGGCCTGATCTCCCGAGCCGTGGGCGATCAGCTTACCTGTGTTTTTGTGGATCAGGGTCTCATGCGCAAGGATGAGGGGGACTTCGTGGAGAAGACCTTCACGAGCCTGTTTGATATGAAGTTTGTCCGGGTCAACTGCCAGGAGCATTTCCTGAAGTGCCTGAAAGGCGTTACCGATCCGGAGGAAAAGCGGAGGATTATCGGCACCGAGTTTTACAAGGTGTTCTGGGACGAGATCCGCCGTCAGGGAGGGAGCCGTGGCTTCTTTGCCCAGGGCACCATCTATCCCGACTGCATCGAGTCCGGTAAGGGTGACGCGGATAAGATCAAGACCCATCACAACAAGGTCAAAATGCCGGAGGATGTTCAGTTCCTGGATGTGCTGGAGCCTCTTTCCAGCCTCTTTAAGGATGAAGTCCGCCGGGTAGGGGAGCAGCTGGGGATCCCCCACGAGCTTGTGTGGCGGCAGCCCTTCCCCGGCCCCGGCCTGGGCGTGCGGATTATCGGCGAGGTCACTGCCGAAAAGGTGAAGATCCTTCAGGAGGCGGACTGGGTCCTGCGGGACGAGATGGCGAAGAGCGGCTATGAAAAGAACATGGCCCAGTTCTTCTGTGTGCTCCCCGGGGTCAGCACCGTGGGCGTGATGGGCGATCACCGTACCTATGACCACCTGCTCGCCATCCGGGCCGTCACCACCGACGATTTCATGACCGCCGACTGGGCGCGGATCCCCTATGATCTGCTGGCCAAGGTCTCCAACCGAATCACCAACGAGGTCAAGCACATAAACCGCGTGGTATATGATATTACTTCCAAACCCCCCGCGACGGTGGAGTGGGAATAATTTTGCACCCGGGAAAAACCTGTGTGCCTAAGGCAGCAGCATTTATCTGAATGATTGTAAAGGAAGAGCTATCAGATTTTGAAGTCTGATAGCTCTTTTCGATAAAACAGGTTAAGTCAGCAAAACGATAAATTGGAATTTGAAGAGGGAAGTGCGGGCCCCGAACAACACTGTCATTCCGAACCAGTGCGCACTACTTTCGTGGGAATCTCCATCGAATTCCAGGCAACTTATCGTCATACAGACCGTCGTTTTTGTGCCGTTTTCCGGAATTCTTCCACGAGAAGTAGTACGTCTAACCGGGGGATTGCCACACCAGTCTGAGGACTGGTTCGCAATGACCGGGAATTCGATAGCCCGACAAATCCCCAATTTGCCAGTGCGCTTACTGAAGTCTAAATTTCTTTATTCTTTTCCGGAGAAGAAGCTGTATTATTGACGGACTTTTTATGACACAGGCAAAATAAAAGTTGACACCCAACCGGATTCCCAATAGAATATAGGCAGGAGGGATGACGGAAAAAGCCGCGTGCGGAAAAACCGATTCGGCAAAAACGTGTTCCCCTTTAAAATATCTGCATCTGTGGCCGGGGCTTTCGGCCCATCTTTCAGAAAGAAAAGGAAGGGCAGAATCATGAAACTATTTCAGTATTATGATGAAGAACAGCAGGTCCATATAGGCGCTGTTATAAAGGACGCGTATGTGGCCCTGCCCAAGGCGGTCACCATGACGGACCTGCTGGGCAAAAGCAGTGAGGATTTGGAAAAGATGGTGGCAGCCTGGGAATGCGTGCCCCTGGAGGAGACGGAGATCCGCTTTGCCCCGGTGGTGACGGACCCCGAGAAGATCATCTGCATCGGCCTAAATTATAATGAGCATATCGATGAGACCGGCTTGGGAAAGAACGACAAGCCCGGGTTCCCACCGGTATTCTGCAAGTACGGCAACTCCCTGCTGGGCCATAAGCAGGAGCTTCATCTTCCCAAAAAGGCAAAGCAGTTTGACTATGAGGCGGAACTGGTTATTGTTATGGGAGATACCTGCAAAGAAGTGACACCGGAGGATGCTCCCCGGTATATCGCAGGCTTTGCGGCGGGGAATGATTTCAGCGCCAGAGACATGCAGTTTGCTTCCAGCCAGTGGACGCTGGGAAAGGCCTGCGATGGGTTTGCCCCCGTGGGACCCTTCTTTGTGCCCCGGGACGAAGTGAATCCTGACAAGCTGGACATCTCCTGCAAGGTCAACGGAGAATATGTCCAGAGGTCCAATACCTCCAAAATGATTTTCTCCTGCGCGGAGATCGTCAGCTACCTGTCCGACTTCATCCGCCTGAAAAAAGGGGACCTGATCTTTACCGGGACCCCCTCCGGCGTAATTCTGGGCAAGGAAAAGAGCCAGCAGGTCTGGCTGAAAGCCGGGGATGTGGTCACCGTGGAGATCGAGGGCCTGGGCACCCTGGAAAATAAGCTGGTTTAAACCGGGAGGACGGGTATGGAACATATCACCTTGCTGGTCGTGGGGCTCATCATTTGCTTGATCGGCGCATCCAATATGTCCGGGAATATCAAAACCGTCCATTTCTATAACCGCAGAAAGGTCAAGGAGGAAGACATCCCCAAATACGGGAAAGCCGTGGGTCTGGGTACGCTGATCATCGGCCTGTTCATGATCGCGGCGTTCATCGTCTCATTCTTTACCGACGGTGATGTGACCGGCTATGTCATGATCCCCGGCTTTGTCATCGGCCTGGGCTTCATCCTCTACGGTCAGTTTAAGTATAATAAGGGAATTATCTGACCGGACAAGGCCATCCTGAAAGCATCCATTGTTTTCCGGGGAGAGGCTGTGCAGAAAAAGAAAAATGTACTTATCGGCTTAACTCGGCGAAACTACAAATTGGTATTTGTCGGGCTATCGAATTCCCGGTCATTGCGAACCAGTCCTCAGACTGGTGTGGCAATCCCCCGGTTAGACGTACTACTTCTCGTGGAAGAATTCCGGAAAACGGCACAAAAACGATGGTCTGTATGACGATAAGTTGCCTGGAATTCGATGGAGATTCCCAGGTCAGTAGTGCGCACTGGTTCGGAATGACAGTGTTGTTCGGGGCGTGCGCTCACCTCTACAAATTCCAATTTCAATATTTGCTGAGTAAAACGGCACAAAAACGATGGTCTGTATGACGATAAGTTGCCTGGAATTCGATGGAGATTCCCAGGTCAGTAGTGCGCACTGGTTCGGAATGACAGTGTTGTTCGGGGCGTGCGCTCACCTCTACAAATTCCAATTTCAATATTTGCTGAGTAAATGTCCATGCCACGCATCTTAGCGCCACCAGGAATGAAACCTGGTACT
>JAEDNR010000044.1 GCA_016302405.1 Oscillospiraceae bacterium | reverse complement strand
TGTCGCCGTTCCTCATCCGCCCCTGCGGGGCACCTTCCCCCCGGGGGAAGGTATTCGCCCGATAAATTCCAATTTTTCTACTTCAGGCGCATACCCATTTCTAAGAAAGCACCCCTACCGGGTACTTGGCAGGAGTGCGTTTTTGGAAGAATTATCCCCGCAAACGTTTTTCCAGGGTCGCGGCGGAAAGGGCGGTGAGGTAGATTTTCGGCAGGCCGTACTCGGCGGTGAGCAGAAAGGACTTGGGTAGGTCGTCGCAGGGAACCACCTGGCCCTCTTCTTCCGCTTTTTGGAGGAATTCCCGGGTGCGCTTGGAGGTGGTGGTGTTGTCCAGGTCAAAAATACCGATCACCGAGGCACTGCGCACCGCCAGATCGTCACCGATGGAAAGATACATGGTTAACCTCCTGTCGCGCCCATGGGGCAAAATTGGGTTAACATAACAAAAAAACATTTTGCTTTGAAATCTGTTTCATACAACGGTTCGCATTCCGATGCGGTACACGGCAAGGGCTCCCCTGTGCAAGGGGAGCTGTCACCAGTGCGAACACTGGTGACTGAGGGGTTGTGACGGTGGACTTTCCTATCTACCCATCGTCAGAACGGACAGTCCACTTTGTGGTGCTTTTTCGCCGATTCGTTGTCAATTTCAAAACGTTTTGTTGCACAATCCCTCAGTCGCTTCGCGACAGCTCCCTTTACACAAGGGAGCCTTTGCAGCGTCCACCCGCGCACATTGGAACGATACCGAGCGGGTCAAACACAAATGAAGCGCTTATCTGCCGACCCTTTACTCAAGGGAGCCTTTGCCGTGTGCTATATCTTCCCGCATACCATTCATTGGCCTGCCCGTTCTGCAACGATCCTGTCAATATATTCGCAGACCCCAGCAAGGTTCTCATTAACTGCATTATTGGGAATACGAATTACAGCAATCCCATACTGTTCCAGATACCGTGTTCTGTCTGTATCATACCGGGCACCGGCATCCTCATAATGTTGGGAGCCATCCAGCTCAATAACCAGCTTTGCACGGGCTGAGTAGAAATCGGCAATATATCTTCCCAAAATCTTCTGGCGCTGAAACCGCGCGGGGTGATCCCGGAGATAATCATACCACAGATGTCGTTCTTCTTTGGTCATGTTTTTACGGAGTTCTCTTGCGTATGCAACCAATTGAGGGTTGTGTTTTCTGTCCATAGAAAAACATACCTTCCTGTTTTTGTCGATGCGCTTTCCGATGCGGTACGCGGCAAGGGCTCCCCTGAGTAAGGGGAGCTGTCACCAGTCCGCAGACTGGTGACTGAGGGGTTGTGATGGCGGACTTCCGGATGTGCCCATCGTCAGAGCGGACAATGTCCTTTCTGCCCCTCTTTGCCTATCCCTCGTCAGAACGGGCAAGATTGCAGTCTTCCCTTTCCGCCGGAACATTGTCTTCATTGAAAACTCGTACCGCACAATCCCTCAGTCGCTTCGCGCCAGCTCATCTCCGGCCTAAGAGCCGCCTGGCGGCGGTTGGCCTCCGAAACGCGCCTGCGGGCGCAGCCTTTACACAAGGGAGCCTTTGCCGCGTCCACCCGTACACTTTGGAACGATACCGAGCGGGGAATTGTCAATTTTCAATTGTCCATTGTCAATTGTTAAAGAACTTCCGGCTTTCCGCCACGGCAAGCTGGTCGCAGCGGTTATTTTTTTCGTTCTGGGCATGGCCCTTGACCCAGTGGCAGGTGACCTTGTGAAGTTTACATAATTCCAGCAGAGTCTCCCACAGGTCGGGATTCAGGGCCGGGGATTTGTCGGACTTGACCCATCCCCTTTTCTGCCAGCCCACGGCCCAGCCCTTTTCCAGAGCGTCCACCACATACTTGGAGTCCGAATACAGCTCCACATTGCAGGGCTCCTTCAGCGCCCGCAGGCCCTCGATGACGGCGGTGAGCTCCATACGGTTGTTGGTGGTTAAGCTTTCCCCGCCGGAAAGCTCCTTGCGCACCCCGTTATATTCCAGGATGGCCCCCCAGCCCCCGGGGCCGGGGTTTCCGGAGCAGGCCCCATCGGTATACAGGGTCACGGTCTTCATTCCGCTTCCTCGTTTTCCACCCGCTCCATGGCAACCACCTGGCTGCCTTCCTCGATGCGCATGATGATGACGCCCTGGACACTGCGCTTGTAGACGTTAATGGAGGACGCGGGAACCCGGATGATGACGCCGCCGTTTTCAATGAGCATCACATCGTCCCTCTCCCCCACCACGCAGCACCCGGCCACAAGACCGGTCTTGGGGGTGATATTGTAGTTTTTCAGGCCCTTGCCGCCCCGGCTCTGGGGAATTTTCTCCCCGTCAGGGCCAAGACGCAGATACTCCGGAAGCTCGGTGCGCTTGCCGTAGCCGTTCTGGGTGACGGTGAGCAGGGTCTTGCCCTCCTCTGCCCGCTGGGCGCCCACAACATAGTCTCCCTCGTCCAGCAAAATGCCCCGCACGCCCGCGGCCTCCCGGCCTGTGCAGCGGATGTCCGTCTCGTTAAAGCAGATGGCCATACCTTCCGCCGTGGCAAGAAGGATATTGTCATTGCCGTTTGTGCGCATGACATTCACCAGCACGTCATCCTCGTCCAGAGTGATTGCCCGGATGCCGCCCTTGCGGTTGGTTTTCAGGCTGATAAAGGGCAGGCGCTTCACGGTTCCCTTCCGGGTAGCCATCACCAGGAACTCGTTTTCGTCAAATTCTCTCGTAACCACCATAGCGGTGACGGTCTCCCCGGGGTCCAACGGCAGCACGTTCACAATAGCGGTGCCCCGGGCGGTGCGGCCCGCCTCCGGAATCTGGTAGCCCTTGCGGTGGTGGACCCGGCCCCGGTCGGTAAAGAACAGAATATGGTCGTGGGTGGAGGCGATATTGAGGGACTTTACATAATCTTCCTCTTTCAGGTTCTGGGCGCTGATGCCCCGGCCGCCCCGGCTCTGGGTGCGGTAGGTGTCCACGGGCATCCGCTTGATGTAGCCGTGGTTACTCAGGGTAAAGGCGCAGGTCTCCTCCTCGATGAGGTCCTCCACGTCGATTTCGTCCTCCACGTCCTGAATGGTGGTCTTCCGCTTGTCTCCGAACTTGTCCCGCAGGTCAATGAGCTCCTGGCGCAGGACACCCCGGAGCTTGGCTTCATCCGCAAGGAGCTCCTGGTAGTAGGCGATCTTCCCCTCCAGCTCCTTGTACTCCGCTTCCAGCTTCTCCCGGTTCAGACCCTGCAGGGAAATCAGCCGCATGTCGCAGATAGCCTGGGCCTGCACATCGTCAAGCCCGAAGCGCTTCATCAGGTTTTCCTTGGCGTTATCGTAGGAGGACCGGATAATCTGAATGACCTCGTCAATATTATCCTGGGCAATGAGCAGGCCCTCCAGCAGGTGGGCACGCTCCTGGGCCTTGCGCAGGTCGTACTGGGTCCGCCGGGTCAGCACCTCCTGCTGATACCGGAGGTACTCGTCCAGGATCTGCCGCAGGGACAGGATTTTCGGCTGCTTCTGGTTGTCAACCAATGCCAGCATAATGACGGAGAAATTGGACTGCAGGGCGGTCTGGTGGAACAGGTTATTGAGGACCACCTGGCCGTTCGCGTCCTTTTTCAGCTCAATGACGATGCGCATACCGTTCCGGTCCGTCTCGTCCCGCAGGTCGGAAATGCCCTCCAGGCGCTTGTCCTTTACCTGCTCGGCAATATTTTTAATCAGCTGCCGCTTATTTACCTGGTAGGGAAGCTCCGTGACAATGATCCGGGTGCGGCCATTATTGAATTCTTCAAACTCGGTTTTCGCCCGAACCACTACCCTGCCCCGGCCCGTCGCGTATGCGGCGCGGATGCCGCTGCGGCCCATGATGATGCCGCCGGTGGGAAAATCCGGGCCGGTGATGTGCTCCATCAGGTCCGGGAGGGTGCACTCCGGGTCATCCAGCACACAGACGCAGGCGTTGATGACCTCCGTCAGGTTGTGGGGCGGGATGTTGGTGGCCATGCCCACGGCGATGCCGGAGGAACCGTTGACCAGCAGATTCGGAAACCGGCTGGGCAGCACCCGGGGCTCTTTCCGGCTTTCATCGAAGTTGGGGTCCCAGTCCACGGTGTCCTTGTCAATGTCCCGGAGCATTTCATTGGAGATTTTACTGAGCCTGGCTTCGGTATAACGGTAGGCTGCCGGGGGGTCGCCGTCCACGGAGCCGAAGTTGCCGTGGCCGTCCACCAGCAGGTAACGCATGGAGAAGTCCTGGGCAAGGCGCACCATGGCGTCGTACACGGAGGCGTCGCCGTGGGGGTGGTATTTACCCAGCACGTCACCGACACAGGTGGCGGACTTCTTAAAGGGCTTGTCGGAGGTCAGGCCGCTTTCGTACATGGTGTACAGAATCCGGCGGTGGACGGGCTTCAATCCGTCCCGCACGTCCGGCAGGGCACGGCCCACGATAACGGACATGGCGTATTCAATGTAGGACTGCTCCATTTCCTCCACCAGGTGGGATTCGGTGATCACCTGATCCGGAAAGGCGATGTCCTCCGGTTTGTAGCTGCGATTATGTGCCATACAGCACCTCCAGATTGGTCATATATGAGATATGAGATATAAGATATAAGATAAGGTGCCGCTTACGCGGTGGTTAAAATAAAG
This sequence comes from Oscillospiraceae bacterium, assembly GCA_016302405.1. Lineage (GTDB taxonomy): Bacteria > Bacillota > Clostridia > Oscillospirales > Oscillospiraceae > Faecousia. The sequence continues at coordinate 9,792 of JAEDNR010000044.1, read as the reverse complement.
GGTGGTTGTCATATCGCATTCCGTTTCACGGTGCACGGTCCGATGCGGTACACTCCAATGGCTCCCCTGTGTAAGGGGAGCTGTCACCAGTGCGCACACTGGTGACTGAGGGGTTGTAACGGTGGACTTCCGGATGTGCCCCTCGTCAGAAAGTACAATGTTCTTTTTTTCCTTTTCGCCGATTCGTTATCAGTATGAATACATTTTACCGCACAATCCCTCAGTCAGCTCCGCTGACAGCTCCCTTTACACAAGGGAGCCTTTCGCGCGTCCCTTGTCCGCTTGCGCACCTTAACTGTCCACTGTCCACTTAAATATCAATATTCACCGCGTATCTTGCGTTCCGCTCGATCCATTCTTTTCTCGGCTCCACCTGCTCGCCCATGAGGATGGTGAAAATCTCGTCGGCACGGGCGGCGTCGTCCAGGGTGATCCGGCGCAGGCTCCGCTTCTCCGGGTCCATGGTGGTCTCCCACAGTTCGTGGGGATCCATTTCGCCCAGGCCCTTGTACCGGGCAATGTCCACCTTGGCGTTGGGATTGTCGGCACGAAGCTGGGCAGAGACCTGGTCCCGCTGTTCATCGGAGTAGGCCACCTTTACGGTCTTGCCCCGGGTGAGCTTGTACAGAGGCGGTACGGCGGAGTAGACATAACCCTGCTCGATGAGAGGCCGCATGTACCGGAAGAAGAAGGTCAGCAGGAGGGTACGGATATGGGCGCCGTCCACGTCGGCATCGGCCATGATGATGACCTTGTGATAGCGCAGCTTATTTAAGTCAAATTCCTCCCCGATGCCCGCGCCCAGGGCCACGATCAGGGGATATAGCTTGTCGTTTCCGTAAATCTTGTCCGCCCGGGCCTTTTCCACGTTCAGCATCTTGCCCCACATGGCAAGGATTGCCTGGAACCGGGAGTCCCGGCCCTGGATGGCGGAGCCTGCCGCGGAGTCGCCCTCCACGATGTAGATTTCGCACAGGCTGGGGTCCCGCTCGTTGCAGTCCTGGAGCTTGTCCGGCATCTGGCCGGATTCCAGTCCGGTCTTCCGGCGGATGGAGTCCCGGGCCTTCCGGGCGGCCTCCCGGGCCCGGTTGGCTGTCAACGCCTTATCCAGGATGATTTTCGCCGTGGCGGGGTGCTCTTCAAAGTAGGTTGTGAGCTGATCGTTCACGATCTGGTCAACCAATGTCCTTATATAGGCGTTACCAAGCTTGGCCTTGGTCTGGCCCTCGAACTGGGCGTCGGTGAGCTTTACGGAAATGATTGCCGTAATGCCCTCCCGGCAGTCGTCACCCGTGACCTTGTCGTCGCCCTTGATAATACCGTTTTTCACACCGTAGGCATTGAGAACCCGGGTCAGGGCCGTTTTGAAGCCGGTTTCGTGCATACCGCCCTCGGGAGTGCGCACATCGTTGGCAAAGGACATTAAGAATTCATTGTACCCGTCGTTATACTGCACCGCGATCTCCGCGCTGGCATCCCCCTTCGTCCCCTTCATGTAGATGATGTCCTGGTGGATGGGGGTCTTGTTCCGGTTGGCCCAGGCGGCAAACTCCCGGATGCCGCCTTCGAAGCACATCACATCCTGGCGTTTTTCTTCCTCCCGGTCATCGGTGATGGTGATGGAAAGCCCGGCATTCAGGAAGGCTTCCTCCCGCATCCGTTCGTGGAGAATCTCATAGTCATAGTGCAGGGTGTCGAACATCTCCGGGTCGGGCTGGAAGGTGACCTCGGTGCCGGTTTTGTCGGTCTTCCCCACCACCCGCATTTCCTGGGTGATGGCGCCCCGGCTGAATTTCATTTCGTAGATTTCCCCGTTCTTGTGGACCCGGACCCGGAGCCACTGGGACAGGGCGTTGACAACAGACGCGCCCACACCGTGCAGGCCGCCGGAGACCTTGTAGCCTCCGCCGCCGAACTTGCCGCCGGCGTGGAGCACCGTATACACAACCTCCAAAGCGGGACGCCCGGTCTGGGGCTGAATGTCCACGGGGATGCCCCGTCCGTCATCGGTGACGGTAATGGAGTCGCCGGGGTTGATGGTGACAGTGATATGCTTGCAGTAGCCCGCCAGGGCTTCGTCAATGGCGTTGTCCACGATCTCGTAGACCAGATGGTGCAGGCCGGAAGAAGATGTGGAGCCGATATACATACCGGGGCGCTTGCGCACCGCCTCCAAGCCTTCCAGCACCTGGATCTGCTCCGCGCCGTATTCCTGTGTTACCTTGGTTTCATCAGACATAGTTGTCCTCCTAGTGAGTACAATTTCAAGATAATAGTCATTGCGATAAAGAATCGCGCTGCTTTTGCGGCAATCTCCATCGATATTTCTGAATCACAAACGTCATACCCCGTAGGGGCGCTCATTGAGCGCCCGAGAAAATGTTCGAATTATATATTCATTCATCGATAAAAGGAACCTTTTCGCCGATAGAAATCCGAAAATACAGAATGTGTCTGCCGGGCGCTCACTGAGCGCCCCTACAAGATAGAATGAAAACGGGAAAAATTTATCAATTGTCAATTTTTATTTGTCCATTGGTAATTTCTATGGTTTTTCCGATTTTCGTAAACCGGCCTGGTTCGCAGCAGGTTATGAACACCTGGCCGGAATCGATCTGGTTCAGCACAAAATCCTGCCGCCCGGGGTCCAGTTCGGAAAGCACATCGTCCAACAGCAGCACCGGCTCCTCCCCAAACTCCCGTTTCATCAGCTCCCGCTGCGCAAGCTTTAAGCTGATGGCGGCGGTGCGGGTCTGACCCTGGGAGCCGTAGGCTTTCAGGGGGGTACCGGAAAGGGAAATTTCAAAATCATCCTTGTGGGGGCCGGTCAGGCACTGGGCGCTTTCCAGCTCCGCCCGGCTGTGGCTTTCCAGGTGCTCCAGGAGATTACTTTCCAGCCGGTCAATACTTGCCTGGGGATCTTTTACCGTGGACACCGTCTTATATTCCAGTTTAAAATCCTCGCTGCCCCCGGAAAACCGGCGGTGGTACTCCCCTGCCTGTTTTCCCAAAGCCTCAAAGAATCTGGCCCGGTAGCTGATCAGCACCGCGCCCACCCGGCACAGCCTTGCGTTATATTCCGGCAGCAGGTCCAGCAGGATGGGATTTTCAAACCGGTCCTTGAGAATCCTGCTTTTCTGCTCCAGAATCCGGTTGTATTCTGTGGCAGCCGCGTCATAATTGGGCCGAAGCTGGCACAGGACGGAATCCGCCAGCCGCCGCCGCTGGGAGGACCCGGCTTTCAGGACCATCAGGTCCTCCGGACAGAAGAGCACCGCGGGCAGCACCCCGGCAATGTCCCCGGCGCATTTTTTCTTCACCCCGGAGCGCCACAGCTGCCGCTGCTTATTTCCGGAAAACAGCACCCACCTTAGGCTCTGTTCCCGCTCCTGTGAAAATACCTTTCCTTCCAGCTGGGCACAGTGGTCGCCAAAGCGGATTAATTCCGCCGTCCGCTGAGCCCGAAAGCTTTTGCCGCTTCCTAAGAAAGCGATGGCTTCCAGGAGGTTCGTCTTTCCCTGGGCGTTGTCCCCCAGAATCAGGTTCACCCCCGGGTCAAAGGTAAAGCTGCAATCCCCATAATTCCGGAAGCTTTCCAGCCGCAGCTCATTCAGCGTCATTATTTTCGATCCTGTATTCCCTGCCGTCCAGGGTGAAGCAGTCGCCGGCGCGGAGCTTCTTTCCCCGCTGGGTGCACACTTCCCCATTCACCGCCACCTGACCATCCAGAATGATTTCCTTGGCCTCTCCCCCGGTTTCCGTCAGCCCGGCGAATTTCAGGGCGGCTTCCAGCTTGATAAACTCCGTGGAAATGGTGACCACCTCCGCCGGATTCTTCTTTCTTACGTTTACTTTCATAAAACACTCCTGAAGACCAATTGACAATTGACAGTTGACAATTGTTGTGTCCCTACGGGACGATTTTGAAAGGATTCCAATTGTTTTCGTTCAAATTCTGTTTGTTTAAAATCATCCCGAAGGGATTCCTTAATTGTCAATTGTCCATTGTCAATTGTCAATTTTTGATTCTCACGGGCAATACCATATAGGCAAAGTCCTGCTTATCGTCCACCGGGGTCATGACAATGGGGCTCAGGCCGTTGGTCAGCTCCAAAGTGACCTCCTCGGAAGGGATTGCCCGGAGGGCGTCGGCCAGGTAGCGGACGTTGAAGCCGATCTCCAGCTCCTTGCCGTCACCGGCAAAGGAGCACCGGTCCTCCGCCGCGCCGATGGTATTGTTGGTGCGCATGAGCAGCTCCTGGTTGGAAAACACGCAGCGCACCGGGCTCTTGTACTTTTCGGAAACGATCAGGCCCACCCGCTCCACGCTGGAAAGCAGGTCGCCCACATTGGCAATCAGCTTGATGGGGCTGCCCGTGGGGACAACCCGCCGCCAATCCAGAAACTCGCCCTCGAGAAGCCGGCAGATCAGGGTGGTGTTTCCCATCTGGTAGAGGATGTGCTTGGTGCCCACGGTAAAGGCCACGTCCTCGTCGGTATCAGAGACGATCTTTTCCACTTCCTTCAGGCTCCCGGAGGGCACTACAAAGCTCAGCTCCCGGCCCGTGGGCTCGGCGGGGTGGAAGGTTCTTCTTGCCAGGCGGAAGCCGTCCACCGCCACGGCGGTGATGGAATCGTCCTTCACTTCAAACTTCACGCCGTTGTGGATGGGCCGGGCCTGGTTGTCGGACACGGCAAAGATGGTGCCGCCGATGAGCTTTTTCAGCTCGTTCTGGGGGATCCTTATTGCCTTGCCCTCCAGCACGTCAGGAAGGTCCGGGTAGTCGTCGGCGCTTTCCGCCTTAATGGAAAAGGAAGCGTAGCCGGAGCGGATGGACACATTGAAGCTGTCGTCCACCACAACCGTCACATCCCCCTCGGGAAGACGCCGGACAATGTCGCCAAACAGCCGGGCGGGGAGCACACACTCTCCGCCGTCGGCAACGTCGGCGTCCACGCAGTAGGTGATGGCGGTCTCCATGTTAAACCCGGTGAAGCTCAGACCGGAACCTGCCCGGCAGAGGATGCCCTCCAGAACAGAAAGGCTGCTCTTCTGGGCCGCCGTACGGGAAGCGACGAAGAAGCCCTGAATCAGCGCGTTTTTTTCACAGGTAAATCGCATAGCCGTTCTCCTTTATTGTCAAGATTAAAAAGAATATATATTAAATCATAGGTTTTTGTAGCAGTAGCCGTAGTAGAGGAATTTTATGTGGAAAAGTGGAAAAAAGCAAGACAGGACAAGCTCTTTTTTTCCACAGCCGATTGTGGAAAATTTTGAAGTTTTCCACAGGGGATTTTTTGACGGATTCCCGGGAAAGAATTAAACAGTTTATTTCTCCACATTCCACAGGGGGTGTGGAGAAAGATATGAGAGATGAGATATAAGATAAGAAAGAAGCGTGTCAGCTTATGTGTCATAGAGACAAATCGAAATTTGGCGGCTTCGCCGAATTGACAATTGACAGTTGACAATTGACAATTATTGTGTCCCTGAGGGACGATTATAAAAGAATTCCAATTGTTTTGGACATTTTTCGCATATTTCAATCATCCCGAAGGGATTCCTTAATTGTCCATTGTCAATTGTCCATTGTCAATTAAATTCCAATTTTTTGTTTTACTGCGTAAACCCGATAAAGATACTATCTTGTATCTTATATCTTTTAAAGGGAGGAATTGATATTGGCGGTAATGTCCCTTACCTTATCCTGGGTCACCTTGTCCTTGGCCTTGATGGCGGTCTCCACCCGGCGGATGGCGTAGAGCACCGTGGAGTGGTCCCGGCCGAACTCCTTTCCAATGTCGGGAAGGCTCAGATTGGTCAGGTTCCGGATCAGGTACATGGCCATCTGCCGGGCCTCCGCCACGTTCTTCTTCTTGAGAGTGCCCCGCAGGACGCTTTCGTCGATGGAGTAGAACTTGCACACCTGGCTGATGACGAGGGCCGGGGTGGGCAGGGCGTTGCCCTCGGTCTTAAAGGAATCCTCAATAACCTTGCTGACGTTGGGAAGATCCAACGGCATGTTGTCCAGGTCCCGGTAGGCCATGAGCTTTTTCACCACGCCCTCAATCTGCCGGACATTGTTCGTAATGTTGATGGCGATGTAGTTGCACACATCGTCCCCCAGGTCAAGCCCCAAGGTCCGGGCCTTGTTTTTAAGAATCGCCATCCGGGTTTCGTAGTCCGGGGGCTGGATGTCGGCAAGCAGGCCCCACTCAAACCGGGTGCGCAGGCGGTCTTCCAGGGTCAGCATGTCTCCGGGCTTCCGGTCGGAGGTCATGACGATCTGCTTGTGCTCCTCGTAGAGCTTATTGAAGGTATGGAAAAATTCCTCCTGGGTGGATTCTCTTCCCGCGATGAACTGAATGTCATCGATGAGGAACAGGTCGGACTCCCGGTACTTGCTCCGGAATTCCACGTTCTTGCCCCCGGCAATGGCGGCGATCAGCTCGTTGGTGAATTCGTCGCCCTTGATGTAGACGATGTTGGCGTCGGGGTTAGACCGGCGAATGCCGTTGGCAATGGCGTAAAGCAGGTGGGTTTTTCCAACGCCGGAGGGGCCGTAAATGAACAGGGGGTTATACACCTGCCCCGGGTTTTTGGATACGGCAATGGAGGCGCTGTGGGCGAACCGGTTGGAGGGGCCCACCACGAAGTTGTCAAAGGTGAACTGGGGGTTAAAGTCCATGGAGGTGGCGGGCTTTTCCTTTTTCAGGTAGTTGTCCCGCTCCGCGTCTCCGAATACCAGGAGCTTGGCATCGGAATTGAAGATCTCTTTCAGGGCATCCTGGACGTAATCCGTGCACCGGCGGCGGATGATCTCCCGGCGGAAGTCCGAGGGGGAGTAGAGAATCAGATTGGATTCATTCAGCTCCACAACCTCCGCGTCGTCGAACCAGGCGGACACGGTAACGGAGCCCAGGCGTTCCTCCATGTGGCTGAGGACCTTTGCCCACACATAGGCGGATGAATACATATTGTGCTCCTTTCCTCTGTTTCTAAGGGAAGCGCCGGACCTGAAAAACACGCTGGCAAATGGATTTCCGGGCCTTCCGAATCAGCCCAAAAACCGGAAAAACGGTTGTTTTTAGGCAAAGTTATTCACCCTAAATTATAGCACATTTTTGGGTAAATTACAAGGATTTTTTCCGTATCCGTCCGGTGAAAACCGTATAAAAAACGGTGAAAAAAAGGGGTGAAAATTGGAAGCCGAAGCCCTTGACAGGAATGGGCTTTTGACAGCGGAAAGCGGACAGCTATGAAATATAAGATATAAGATATAATGAGATATAAGATATAAGATGAGGTGCCGCTTCGCGGCGATTGAAATAATGGGTGGTTATCTGCGTGACTCAGTAAAACAACAAATTGGAATTTGACGGGCCAACCAAAACGGCATTGTAGGGGACGGGTTTCCCGTCCCTTTGCTTAGCAGCCTATTTACCTCTTCCCCATCCCTTTTGGGAGATTTTCCCACTTGCTGCGGGAGGCGAAACGCCTCCCCTACGCCCTTACAAATAGGAATTTGCCCGCAGGGCGGGCGGCCAAGTCGTGACGAGCGTGGTCTGTAATCGCTCTGCCTTTGGGTACCGCTCGGTATCGGTCTGTGGTTCGATAAATTGAGAATTTAGCGGGCCGTTAGAACGTGTCATTGCGAACCAGTCCACAGACTGGTGTGGCAATCTCCATCGAATTCCAGGACCAGGAACGTCATACACCGTAGGGGCGCTCATCTTGAGCGCCCGGCAGAGAAATTTCTGATATTTAGGGCAACACCGCACAATTGCGTCAGCGGATCTCAGCGGATCTTTTGCACCATTTCTGCAGTTTCAAAAACGGGAAATACATACAGTATTCCCCCGTTTTTGAAACTTTGAACTGGCACAAAATCTCTCGCTGAGCTTCCTTGCCGAATTATGCGGTGTAGCCTTAGATTTCTATCGGCGAAAAGGTGCCATTTGGCGGGAATTTTTGCCAAAACCCATGGAACGATACCGAGCGGTACCCAAAGGCGGAACGATAACACACCAGGTCCGTCACGGCTTGTCAGCCGGCACTGCCGGCCACGACTTGGCTCCGGGCCTTGCCCGGCAACTTCATACGAACTTAACAATTTGCCACTTTTTTTCTTCACAATTAAAGAGTATAATGTGGACAAACGATTCAATCAAATGTCTTTTTCATTTTCCTCTCCTCTTTTTTGTTGCAGAGTACCCGGTGCCAGGCACCGGGTATTTTGTTGTTTTCTGGGCTTTTTACAGGCTGCCCGACAAATTGGAATTTGTCGGGATGTTTGGACTGTGGTATGCGGTTCGATGCGGTATGCGCTAAGGCTCCCCTGTGTAAGGGGAGCTGTCAGCGAAGCTGACTGAGGGGTTGTAACGGTGGACTTCCCTATCTACCCATCGTCAGAACGGACAGTATCCTTTGTGACCCCTTTTCGCCGATTTGTTGTCAATATTAAAACATTTTACTGCACAATCCCTCAGGCCCTCCGGGCCAGCTCCCTTTACACAAGGGAGCCTTTGCCGTGCCCCATTTTCCACCCGCTCACCATTCATCAAATAGCCCGCCAAATACCACTTTTTCAGTGTGATTCCGAAAACCGCATAAACTGGTGAAATCCGGAAAAACTATCCCCGGCGGTTTCTGCCGCCCAATTCCAACAAAAATGGAGGGAACTGCCGTGATTCTTTCCTATCTGCGCACGCTGCTATTGTACCTTGTTCTGATTCTGGTGATCCGGGTCATGGGCAAGCGGCAGATCGGTGAAATGGAGCCCGCGGAATTTGTAGTCACCATGCTGGTGGCGAATCTTGCCGCCATCCCCATGCAGGACGCGGGAATCCCCTTGTTTTCCGGCCTGGTTCCCATCCTGACCGTGCTGGGCATGGAGCTGGTGCTGTCCTGGGCCACCATGCGAAGCGTGAGATTGCGGCGGTTTTTTTGCGGCAAGCCCGTGATCCTCATTGAAAACGGAAGGATTCTCCAGGAAAACCTTCGCGCCACCCGGATCACCCTGGACGAGCTGACGGGCCACCTGCGGGAAAAGGACGTGCTGGACATTACCACCGTGCAGTTTGCCATTCTGGAAACCGACGGCCAGCTGTCGGTCTTCCCCTACCCCGCCGACTGCCCCGCCAGCGCCAAGGACGCGGGGATCGAAGCAAAAAAGCAATTTCTTCCCATTACGGTCATCGAGGACGGCTACCTTTCAGCGGAGAACCTGAAAAAGGCGGGCAAGGATGAAGCCTGGGTGGAGAAGGTTCTGAAAGAGAGACGGGCGGACAAAAAAACCACCCTGCTGCTGACGGTGGACCCGTCTGACAGAGTGGTGTGGATCGGAAAGGAGGGGCAGTCGTGAAGCGAAGCATTCTCGGATTCGGACTGCTCCTTGCACTGCTGGTGCTGGGGCTTTTTACCTCCGGCCGCATGGAAAAGCGGCACGCACCTATTCAGGCGGCTCTGGACGCCGCGGCGGACAGCGTAGCGGAGGAAAACTGGCGGGGCGCGGGAATTTTGCTGCAGGAGGCAAAGACGCGCTGGGAGCGGGGCTGGCGGGCCGACGCGGCGCTGGCCGACCACGCCCCCATGGAGGAAATCGACGGCCTTTTTGCAAGGCTACTGGAATACTGCCGGGAGGAGGACACCGGGGAATTTGCCGCAGGCTGCCGGGAGCTTTCCCGGCTGGTAAAGGCCATGACCGATGCCCATAAGCCAAATTGGTGGAATCTGCTTTAGGGCAACACCGCACAATGGGTACTGCGGGCTTCGGCGGATCTTTTGCCCCA
>JAEDNR010000128.1 GCA_016302405.1 Oscillospiraceae bacterium | reverse complement strand
AAGGCGTCTAACCACCCGTGTACCTTAACTGCCCGACAAATTCCAATTTTCCGCACCACAGAACGATACCGAGCGGGTGGTGCTGCACGCAGTGAATCAAAATCCTAATGATTGCCGGTGGCAATCATACCTAAATTAAAAGGGTGAGAACGATTACAGACCACGTTCGTCACGACTTGTCAGCGGCGACTCGCCGCCAAATTCCAATTTGCCGCGTGAATCCCATCGGCATTCCATCTAATTTTCCTGGAAAGGAAGCTTATTTCCATGACCTATATTACCCATTCCCCCGAGGAAACGGAAAAATTGGGGGAGGCGCTGGGGCGGTGTCTGGCTCCCGGCACGGTTCTTGCCTACCGGGGGGAGTTGGGGGCGGGGAAAACCGCCTTTACCCGGGGTCTGGCCCGGGGCCTGGGCTACCGGGAGCCTGTGACAAGCCCCACCTACACCATTGTCAATGAATACCTGGGCGGCAGACTCCCTCTGTTTCACTTTGATATGTACCGTCTCCGCTGCGCCGATGACCTGTGGGACATCGGCTGGGAGGACTACCTGGACCGGGGGGGCGTATGCGCCGTGGAGTGGAGTGAAAATGTGGCGGAGGCTCTGGAAGATGCCGTCACCGTCACCATCCGCAAGCTGAGCGACACCACCCGGGAAATCACCCTGGAGGGAAGCCACTATGACAATCTTAGCCTTTGAAACCTCCGCCAAGGCGGCATCCGCTGCCCTTTGCCGGGAGGGCGTCCTCCTGGGAGAAACCTACCAGAATACCGGTCTGACCCACAGCCAGACCCTGCTTTCCATGGCGGAAAGCCTGATGGCAAGCTGCGGCGTCACCCCGGCGGATATTGACGCGGTGGGCGTGGCCGCGGGGCCCGGCTCCTTTACCGGGGTGCGCATCGGGGTGGCCGCGGCCAAAGGCTTTGCTTGGGGCAGGGAGCTCCCCTGCGTGGGGGTCAGCACCCTGGCTGCCATGGCGGTTGGCTTTGGAGCCTGGCAGGGGTATGTCTGCCCGGTAATGGATGCCCGGCGGAGCCAGGTGTACAATGCCCTCTTCCGGGTGGATTGTGGAAAATATACAAGATTGCGGGAAGATCGGGCCATTTCCCTCCGGGATTTGGGGGAGGATGTAAAAAATTTGCCCGGGCCGGTTTTTTTGGTTGGAGACGGCAGTGTTTTGTGTTATAATACACTGCTGGAAACCGTGCCGAGCCTTGTGCTGCCGCCGGAGCACCGCCGCCACCAGCGGGCGGCGGGGGTTGCGCTGGAAGCGGCCCGGATTCTGGAAACCGGTGAGCGCCCTGATGGCGCCGAGCTGGTTCCCAACTACCTGCGGCTGAGCCAGGCAGAGCGGGAGCGTCTGGAACGCATGGAAAACGCGGCCCGTGCCGATCAGCAGTAAAACGGTTATCCGCAGTGCGATAAATCAGTATGTAATTGACAATTGACAATGAACAATTGACAATTAAGGAATCCCTTCGGGATGTTTTGAATAAAAAGAATTTGGATGAAAAACGCAGAATTATTTTAATATCGTCCCGTAGGGACACAACAATTGTCAACTGTCAATTGTCAATTGTCAATTCGGCAAAGCCGAACTGATTCATTTGTAATCCACCCCGAGCGGTACATCACTTGAAAAGGAGTTTATCATAATGGCAGAAGTACATGTTTTGGAGCATCCGCTGATCCAGCACAAGCTGGCCATCCTGCGGAACAAGGAAACCAGCGTCAAGGAATTCCGGGAGCTGGTGGGCGAGATTGCGGGCCTTATGTGCTATGAGGCAACCCGGAAGCTGCCCACCGAGGAAGTGGCGGTGGAGACCCCCGTGGGCATCGCCAAGTGCCATGTCCTCGCCGGTAAGAAGCTGGCCATCGTTCCCGTCCTCCGGGCCGGTCTGGGCATGGTGGACAAGATGGTGGATCTGATCCCCTCCGCGAAGATCGGCCACATCGGCCTTTACCGGGACCCCGAGACCCACAAACCCGTGGAATACTACTGCAAGCTGCCTGAGGATGTGGCAAACCGTCAGGTCTTTGTGGTAGACCCCATGCTGGCCACCGGCGGCAGCGCCGTCGCGGCTATCGACTTCCTGAAGGAGCACGGCTGCCGGAACATCATCATGATGAACATTATCGGCGCCCCCGAGGGTGTCAAGGCGGTGCAGGAGGCCCACCCCGATGTGGAGATCTACCTGGCTGCCCTGGACGAGCGGCTCAATGAGCACGCCTACATCGTCCCCGGCCTGGGCGATGCCGGCGACCGGATCTTCGGCACCAAGTAAAAAGCTTTATTGCAAAAATCTGTCACCGCGAACCGGAAAACCGGCTCGCGGTGACAGTTTCTTGTGCGCCCGGTGAGCGCACGTTCTATAGGGTGAAAGTCCCGAATCCGCCCGGTAGCGGGAGCCAAGGCATTTCCGGCAATTCGCCGAATTGACAATTGACAGTTGACAATTATTGTGTCCCTACGGGACGATTTTTGAAATATATGCGATTGCTTTTGCCCAGATTTTTTCTATTGAAATCATCCCGAAGGGATTCCTTAATTGTCAATTGTTCATTGTCAATTGTCAATT
>JAEDNR010000003.1 GCA_016302405.1 Oscillospiraceae bacterium | reverse complement strand
ATTATACCATATCTGGAACCTCTATGGTAGTGCGGATTAAATCAGAGGTTCCCTAAATAAGTGTATCCACCGGACACTTATTTGCCCAGCCTTTCGAGTCCCATCTCTCGCACCAGAAAAAAGTGCGCCGTACCAACACTTTCCGGCATCGGACAAACTCCGGCTTGATCCACATCCCTACGGGATGCGTCTCAAACCGGATGGGACTCTCCCACGGCCTAAAAAACATGCCCCCGGCATATTTTTTACCCTCGCTTCACTCGGGCCGGCCTTTCGAGTCCCATCTCTCGCGCAAAAAAGGAGCCCCAAAGGGCTCCTTTTTGGTGCGAGAGATGGGACTCGAACCCACACGGCGATCACCACACGCACCTCAAACGTGCTTGTCTACCATTCCAACACTCTCGCAAGTGCTTTCATATTATAACTGCTGTTTCTTCATTTGTCAACTGCTTTTTCACTTTCTGTCCCGGCTAAAATCAATCGTTCCTTCTCTTCCCGGGTCAGCGCCTTGACTTCCAGCTCCCGCTTGAGGGCTTCGGAATGGGATCCGCAGCTTTCCCTATGCACCAGTGTCAGCGGTCCCCTCCCCCGGGTATACTTTGCTCCTTTACCCGCAAGGTGGGCATCCAGCCTCCGCTGAACATCCGTTGTGATCCCGGTATAGAGGCTCCCGTCTCCGCACCTGAGCATATACAAATACCAGATTTTTTCCAAGCCTACCGCTTTCCTTTCCACTTTTGCCCCAGTTTGGACAAGAGCCTGTCCAGGAGGAAAAAGGTCACATTTCCCAGCAGGAGCAGAACCGCCAGCATGATGCCGCCCATTTCCCGGAATTCCTCCGTCAGTGCTTCCATACCCAGAATCCGAAGGAGGAAAAAATACATCAGCACAATGCTCCCGTTAAACAGCACGCCCTTAAAAAGCCAGGAAAGCTTTTTCCCGTCCAGCTTTGGCTTTACGATTGGGTAATATCCCATAAAGGCATACAGCGCAGCGGCTTCCTTGTCCGGGCTGAGAAGAAGTCCCAGAAGGGCCACAGCTCCATACCAGGCCCAGGCCACACGCTGTCCGCAGGTAAGGCGCACCGCTTCCAGCAGGAGCGCACAAGCCATGGGACACACATAGGTCATTACCGGGATCAGGGTACCCAGAGACATGATTACGACCGCCAGGGCGCCCAACACCCCTCCCAGGGCCATTTGCCCTGCCGGCGTCTTCTTTTTATTCATGGTCTTCCTTTCTTATCAGGCAGCAGCGTGCCGGTACAAAAAAACATTGACACTTTTTCCAATTTGGGATATAGTGAAGAGAGAAAAAGATTTGGGAGGCTGATTGCCATGGGAATAACAGTAGGTATGCACGCAGAGGTTTCTTCTCTTGTAGAGCGGGAGGACACCGCTCTGGAGGTAGGCTCCGGCTCTCTTCTGGTGTATGCCACCCCTTGCATGGCCGCAATGATGGAGGGTGCTGCCTGCGCGGCCATTGAAGAAGCACTGGAGGAAGGCACCACCACCGTTGGTACCGGGCTGAATCTCCGGCACACCGCCGCCACCCCTGTGGGTCTGGATGTTCGGGCAGAGGCGGAGGTCACAAAGGTGGAAGGAAAGGTTATAACCTTTTCCATCAAAGCATACGACGAAAAGGGCGAGATCGGCAGCGCGGAGCATACCCGCGTTGTGGTGAACAGTCAGCGGTTCCTGGAGAAAGCATATCAAAAGCTGTAAGGAGGTTTACTTATGGAAGACTATATGGTCATGGAAGATTATACCCTGATGATCCAGAGCGCCTTTGCCATGGGCAGCGTCCGGGACGCGGAGGCACTGTTTGAGCGGTGCATTCTGAACGCCTTTCCCACATTCCACTTCCGCCGACTGGAGCTGATCCGCTTCATCCGGGGCGAGGAATACATGGAGGGCCGCAGCTGGAACCATGTATTCGAGATCCGCAAAGGGGAGCTGGACGGCTCTCCGGTATGGGAGGTCAGCTGCCACCGGGTCACCATGGGGAAAACCCCCGATAAGCATGTGTACCTGGATTACACCAGCCTGGCTTTTGTAGGCTACATTCCTGAGGAATAAAATCACATACCACGGAGCAAACGAAGAATCTCAAGACCCGTTTCTGAGATTCTTCGTCGCTTTGTGATACAGAATATGGTGGCCTTATTCGCCCATTTCCTTCGCGACTTTTTCCTCACAGCTGCGCATGGCGAGGATGGTCCTTTCCAGTGTTTCATCCAATGTCCAGCCCAGGTTCTCCGCCCCCTGGCAGATCACATCCCGGGAGCAGCCGGCGGCGAACTTTTTGTCCTTGAATTTCTTTTTCAGGCTGGAAAGCTCCATATCCTGAACGCTGTGGGATGGGCGCATTTTTGCCGCCGCCCAAATGAGTCCCGTCAGCTCGTCCACGGCAAACATCACTTTTTCCATTTCATGCTCGGGTTTTACATCGCTGCAAAGGCCGTAGCCATGGGAGCACACCGCATGGACCAGCTCCGGCTCCGCGTTGACCTCCGCCAGAAGCTCCGGAGCCTTTTTGCAGTGCTCCTCAGGGTATTTTTCAAAATCCACGTCATGGAGCAGGCCGCAGCGGCTCCAGAAATCGGCGCTGTCGCCGTAGCCCAGCTCCCGGGCAAAATAGTCCATCACGCCCTCTACGGTAAGGGCATGCTGGATGTGGAAGGGTTCTGCGTTATACTTGTGAAGCAGTGCCAGGGCCTGCTGCCTGGAAACGGATGTCTGCATGGTTGGTTCCTCCTGATTTTCCCGGGATCCGCCTTGAAGCTTCTGGATCCCCTGTTGTTTTTGGGTTTATTATAGTTTTTTCTGCCTTTTCTGTCAAGGGAAGCTCTGATTAAATCGTTTAGCGCTGACGGCAAAAGATTCGCCCATCAGCCGCAGACGATTTATTCAGAGTTTCCCATGGTTCTCTTGTGAGGTGGTTTTCTTGACAAATGTATTGGATTATCTCAAATGGCGGGGCGATCTGTCCTTTTCCCAGGATCCGCCCAATCAGGTAGATGCCCTGATTTTCTCAGGCCTTATCTATCTTCGCTTCGGTCCCCATACGACTGCCGCTTCCCATGGTGTCACGCTTCGAGAGGCAGCGGAAGAATTCTTTGCCCTGCCGGATCACGAAAACCGGGCACGGGCAAAAAATGACCTGCTGCTCCTGCGGGCGGCGGCGGATTCCCACCGCTTCGGCGAGTGCAAGCTTTTTATGTATCGGGAACAGTTTATCCCTGAGGAAGATACCCAATTCGCTGCAATCACATTTCTTCTGCCCGACGGCAGCATGATGCTTTCTTTCCGGGGTACGGACAATACGCTGGTGGGCTGGAAAGAAGACTTTAACATGAGCTTCCGGCAGATCATTCCTGCCCAGCTTCTGGCCCTCAACTACACCCATGATGTCTGGGCTGCCCACACAGCCCCCATGCGGCTCTGCGGCCATTCCAAGGGGGGCAATCTGGCGGTTTTTGCCGCTGCCCGCAGCTCTCCCATGATCCAGCAGTGGATCCGGGGCGTATACAACAACGACGGCCCCGGCTTCTCGGAATACATGATCGGAGATCCCGGCTACAACGCCATGGTGCCCAGGATCCGCACCTTTGTACCCCAGTCCTCCATCATCGGTATGATCATGGAGCATGAAGAACCGTACACCATCATTCGGAGCAGTCAGGTTGGTATTCTGCAGCACGACTTTTTCTCCTGGGAAGTCGTAGGCCGGGACTTCCTGCCCATGGAAGAAATCACCGCAGATTCCCGGTTCCTGAACCGCACCATCCGCAACTGGCTGGACTCCATGGATTTAAGTCAGCGCAGCCAGATGGTGGATGTCATCTTCGGACTTCTGGCAACGGGAGATGTGACAGAAGCATCGGAGATCATACAGCCGAAAAATATACTGAATTATCTGAAAGCCCTGGAAGCAGACGAAGAGACCAGAAAGAAGCTTTCCGGCATTCTCCAGTCTTTGCTGGAAGCCGCCAAAAAGGCGCGGCAGGAAATGAGCAGAAAAGCCCTCAAATCAGGAGAATGACTCCTCCCGCTTTTTCCTTACAGAATACACAAAACAAGGACGATCCTATGGGACCGTCCCTGTTTTATATGTTTTGTTACCGCTGGATCCGTCCGGAGCCGTCGCCGCCGGCCAGCTTTTCCACTTCGGCTACGGTGACCATATTGTAGTCACCCTCGATGGAGTGCTTCAGCGCAGAAGCAGCCACCGCGAATTCCACAGCCGCCTGGGTATCCTTACCGGAAAGCAGGGAGTAGATCAGGCCGCCGCCAAAGCTGTCGCCGCCGCCGACCCGGTCAATGATGTGCAGGTCGTACTTCTTGGAGAAGCAGTACTCGTCCTTGGCCACATTGTAGAGCATGGCGCTCCAGCCGTTATCAAAAGCGGAGTGGCTCTCCCGCAGGGTAATTGCCACCATCTCAAAACCGAACTTGTCCGCAAGCTGCTTGGCAACGGACTTGTAGCCCTCGTGGTTCAGGCTGCCGCCGTAAATATCCGTAGCTTCCGCCTCAATGCCGAACACATCCTTGGCATCCTCCTCATTGGAGATGCACACATCCACATACTGGCACAGCTCGGTCATCGCTTCCCGGGCCTGGGCACGGGTCCAGAGCTTTCCACGGTAGTTCAGGTCGCAGGAGATCTTGCAGCCGTGGGCCTTGGCAGCCACACAGGCATCCTTGCACATCTGAACGACGTTGGGGCCCAGGGCCGGAGTAATACCGGTAAAGTGGAACCAGTCGGCACCGGCAAAGATCTTATCCCAGTCAAAGTCCGTGGGAGCAGCCTCCTGGATGGCAGAGTGGGCACGGTCGTAGATGCAGACGCTGCCCCGCTGGGAAGCACCCTTTTCATTGAAGTAAATACCCACACGGTCTCCGCCCCGGACAATGAGGGAGGTATCCACACCGTAGCGGCGCAGGGAATTGACCGCAGCCTGGCCGATGGCATGGGCAGGAAGCTTGGTCACATACGCGGCATCCACGCCGTAATTTGCAAGAGACACGGCAACGTTGGCTTCACCGCCGCCAAAGGTAAACTCCACATGGTCGCACTGGACAAAACGCTCGTAGTTATAGGGCTGAAGACGAAGCATCAGCTCACCGAAAGTAACAACTCTGCTCATTTCTTTCTTGCCTCCTTCACAATTTCAACACTCTTGCGGCACAGCTCGGTGATCTCGTCCCAAGCACCGGCCTGAATCAGCTTGTCCGGGCACATGTAGCTGCCGCCGCAGGCGGCAATGATGGGGCTGGCGGAATACTCAGCCAGATTCTTCAGGTTGACACCGCCGGTGGGCATAACCTTGAACATGGGGAAAGGAGCGGACATGGCCTTGATCTTGGCAAGGCCGCCGGACTGCTCCGCGGGGAAGAACTTCAGGACCTCCAGACCCAGCTTATAGGCCGCGTGGTAATCGGTTGGGGTGGTGCAGCCGGGGAAGCACAAAATGCCCTTCTCCTGGCAGTACTTAACCAGGTCCACATCCAGGCCGGGGGTAACGATAAACATACCGCCGGCGGCAATGGTCCGGTCCACCTGCTCGGTAGTCAGCACCGTACCGGCACCCACCAGCATTTCAGGATGACGTTCCTTCATGATGCGGATGGCTTCGTCCGCACCGGCGGCACGGAAAGTGACCTCTGCGATGGGAACGCCTCCGGCGCACAGGGCATCGGAAAGAGGCGCCGCGTCACGCTGGGGATCGGTCAGCTTAATGACCGGCACAACGCCGACTTCGCTGATCTTTTTCTGCATCTCATTCATAAAAAGAATCCTCCCTCAATTTTTCCTGGCCATCCGAAAACAGCCCATTTGTTAATAATTATAGCGATTTCCGATAAAAAAATCAATTCCCGGAAATGACAATCCCGGAGGATATTATGTACAAATCAGGCTTTATCACGGCTTTGGTCCTGCCGGATCAGCCGCTTCATGGCTTCGATGCCCACTTTAACGGCACCGGACGTATCCTCCGTCATAGGCATGTAGAGCCCCGCTTTTTCCCGTTCCTGATTCCACACCACATGGAAGCAGCTTCCGCACCGGACGCCCAGGGCAGCGGCTACTACAAAGAGAGCCGCGGACTCCATCTCGCTGGCCTTTACGCCCAAACGCTTCCAGCTCTCCCATTTCTGCAGCAGCTCATAATACACGGGAGATTTTTCCGGGCTGTGCTGTCCGTAGAAAGAATCCTTGCACTGGACAACACCAGTATGGACCCGGTAGCCTAAGTCCTCCCCTGCCGCTTTCAGCGCGGTGGCGATGCCGAAATCCGCCACCGCCGGGAACTCAATGGGGGCATATTCCAAAGAGGTGTGCTCAAAACGAACCGCGCCGGTAGCCACCACCACATCCCCCGGCTGCACATCCAGCGCAATGCCGCCGCAGGTTCCCACCCGGATAAAGGTGTCCGCGCCGATGTTTTTCAGTTCCTCCATGGCAATGGAGGCAGAGGGACCGCCAATACCAGTGGAGCAGACACTGACTTTTTCGCCAAGAAGCGTTCCCGTATAGATATTGTATTCCCGGTTCTGGGAGACATGGACAGGATTGTCAAAGAAGCTCGCAATTGCTTCACAGCGTCCGGGATCTCCGGGCAAAAACACATAGCGTCCCACATCCCCCTCCTTGCAGTGGATGTGAAACTGCATACCAATATCCTGCATAAAAATCCTCCTTTTGTGAAAAATATATAAGTATTATACTATATGTGCTGCAAATTTGCAAGAGAGAGAACGCAGAAACTCGGGGCGGCAAAAAGAAAGCAGGCAGCAGAAACTTGTCTCAACAGAAAAGACACGCGTTCCCTTTTTCGGGCCCGCGTGTCTTTTCTTGTGTCAACGGGTCAGCGTGCGGTTGCCGCTCTCACCCAAAGGACAGATATGGCTTCATTCAGAAGAAGCAAATCTGGCTGGTGTCCGGCAGGCTTCCGAAAGCGCCGGCATCCCGGAGCATCTGAATGTGGGTCTTGGATACCTTGGGGCAGGCGGCGGCAACTTCCTCCACGGAAATAAACTGCTTGCCTTCCCGGCCGCTTACCAGATCCTTTGCGGCATTTTCTCCCAGTCCGGAAATGGCGACAAACGGAGGACGAAGCTTTCCATCCTCAATGGTAAAGTGGGTAGCATCGCTTTTGTAGAGGTCAATGGGCAGGAACGCAAAGCCCCGGAGGTAATACTCATAGGCAACCTCCAGTGTAGTCAGAAGATCCTCGTCCTTATCCGTGGCGTTTTCATTGCCCTCTATGGCATCAATATTGGCTACAACCGTCTCCATGCCCCGGGTCATCAGCACCGCGTCAAAGCCGCCCTTCTGGCTGCGGCGGTAAAAGTAGGCCGCGTAGAACGGCAGCGGATGATGGACCTTGAACCAAGCGATCCGGAATGCCATCATAACATAGGCGACCGCATGGGCCTTGGGGAACAAGTATTTGATCTTTTTACAGGAGCCGATATACCACTCCGGCACCCCCGCCGCTTTCATTTCCTCCTCCGCGCCCTCCGGAAGGCCCCTGCCCTTTCGGACGGCCTCCATGATCTTAAAGGAACGCTTTTCCGGCATTCCGCAGGATATCAGGTAGATCATGATATCGTCACGGCATCCAATGGTGGAGTCAACCGTTGCGGTTTTGGAGGTGATAAGATCCTTGGCATTTCCCAGCCACACGTCAGTGCCGTGGGAGAAGCCGGACAGCCGCACCAGCGTATCAAACCGGGTGGGCATGGTATCCATCAGCATGCCCCGGGTGAAGCGGGTATTGAACTCCGGGATGGCAACGGCACCGGTGGGTCCGAGGATTTTGTCATTCTCATAGCCCAGCACCTTGGAGGACGTAAAAATGGACATGGTGTCCTTGTCGTCCAAGGGGATCGTCTTGGCATCCACGCCGGTAAGATCCTCCATCATCCGAATCATGGTGGGGTCATCGTGGCCCAGCATATCCAGCTTCAGCAGGTTTTCCTCCATGGAGTGATATTCAAAATGGGTGGTGATCTGGTCGGCGTTGGGATCGTCCGCCGGGTGCTGCACCGGGCAGAAATCCCAGATTTCGTTTTCCTGCGGGATAACCACCAGACCGCCGGGGTGCTGGCCCGTGGTCCGGCGCACACCCACACACCCCGCCGCAAGCCGGGCTTCCTCTGCCTTTCCGGCAGTCTTGCCCCGCTCGGCAAGATATTTCTTGACGTAGCCGAACGCCGTCTTTTCCGCCACCGTACCAATGGTTCCTGCCCGGAACACATGGGATTTTCCGAACATTTCGATACAATAGGCATGGGCTCTTGCCTGGTATTCACCAGAGAAGTTCAGGTCAATATCCGGCACCTTGTCTCCGCCGAAGCCCAGGAAGGTCTCGAAGGGGATGTTGAAGCCGTCCTTTTCCATTTTTGTGCCGCATTTGGGGCACACTGCGTCCGGCAGGTCCGCGCCGCAGTTATAGCCCGCGGGCACATCCAGCTCCGTATATTTACAGGCCGGATTGGGGCAGCGGTAGTGGGGCGGGAAAGAATTGACTTCCGTAATACCGGACATGTAAGCTACGATGGAGGAACCTACAGAACCACGGGAGCCGACGAGATAGCCATGCTCCAAGGAGTTCTGCACCAGCTTCTGGGCGGACATATAGATCACATCGTAGTGACAGGAAATGATGTCGTGGAGTTCCGTCTCCACACGCTTGCGGAAAAGCTCCGGCGGATTGTCCCCGTATAGGCGGTTGAATTTGGTATACACCAGATTTTTCAGATCCTCCACGGAATTTTCAATTTTGGGCGCGAAAAGGTTGTGGGGAACGGGGCGCAAGGTTTCACACATATCGGCGATAAGATTGGGGTTCTCCACCACCACCTCATGGGCCTTTTCTTCCCCCAGGTAGGCAAATTCCGCCAGCATTTCATCCGTCGTGCGGAAATACAGGGGATTGGGGCGGTCCGCGTCCTCAAAGCCCTTGGTGGCCAGGAGAATATGCCGGAAGATCTCATCCTCCGGATTCAGGAAGTGGACATCCCCCGTGGCAACCACGGGCTTATGAAGAACCTGCCCCAGGCGAACTACCGTGCGGTTAAATTCCCGCAGCTCCTCCTCCGTTTTGACGATGCCCTTTTCCAGCATAAAACGATTATTTGCCAGGGGCTGGATCTCCAGAAAATCATAGAAGGAAGCAAGCCGCCGGAGTTCATCCTCGCTTTTGCCATCCAGGATTGCCTGGAACAGCTCCCCAGCCTCACAGGCGGAGCCGATAATCAGGCCCTCCCGTTTATCCAGCAGCTCGGACTTGGGAATGCGGGGTACCCGCTTGAAGTATTTCAGATTCGAGTCGGAAATCAGATGATAGAGGTTTCGCAGGCCGACCTGATTCTTGGCAAACAGAATAATATGCCTGGCATGCCGGTCCCCGATACGTCCCTTGGACCGCAGGGCCATCATGGCAGGATTGATTGCCTGGAGGGAGTGAATATCCTGCTCCTGTTCCAGCTTTTTCATCAGGCGGTGCATGATAAGGCCGCAGGTTTTGGCATCGTCCGCCGCCCGGTGATGATTGAAGTCCGGCAGCTCCAGGGCTTTGGACACAATATCCAGCTTGAATTTACTCAGCTGGGGCAGAAGATTCTGGGAAAGGATCAGGGTATCCGCCGCAGTCAGGGTATAGTCCAAGCCCTGCCGCTTGCACTCCCCGCGGATAAAGCCGGTGTCAAAGTCGGAGTTATGGGCCACAAGAACCCGATCTCCCACAAATTCCAGAAATTTGGGCAGAACCTCTTCGATCTTCGGAGCCCCCACCAGCATACTGTCAGAAATGCCGGTGAGCTCTACAATCTTCGGATCCAGAGAGCGCTCCGGATCCACAAAGGTCTGGAAGCGTTCAATTTCTTCCCCGTCCCGCATGAGCACCGCGCCGATCTCAATAATCCGATCCGTCCGGGAACTGAGGCCGGTCGTTTCCAGGTCAAAGGCCACATACGCCTGGTCAAAGGTCATTTCCCTGTCGCCGTGGACCACGATCCGGTCATCCACATCGTTTACATAATATCCCTCGCAGCCATAAAGGATCTTGATATTCTGATCCGTACCCGCAACCTTTGCCTTGGACGCGGCTTTCATGGCATCAGGGAAGGACTGGGCCACGCCATGGTCCGTGATAGCGATGGCTTTATGCCCCCATTCGGCCGCCTGCTTCACTGCGGCGGCGGTATCCGTCAGAGCATCCATGTTGCTCATGGTGGTATGCAGGTGCAGCTCCACCCGTTTTTCTCCCGGCGCCAGGTCCTTGCGTTTGGGCAGGGAGCCGGGCGCGATGGCATAGGGTCTGAGCACCATTTCGTTTTCAAAACGGTCCTCCGTCAGCTTTCCCTGAATCCGCAGAACAGTACCCACCTGGATATGCTCCAGAATGGGCTTTGCTTCCTTGGCCTCCATAAACCGGCTGACGCGAATAGAGCCGGTGTTGTCCGTCATGTCGAACTTGACCACCCAGGCGTTCCGCTTGGTCAGCTCCTTATGGTCCACAGCAAAGATTTTTCCTTCTACGATCACCGTACCCATATCCAGGGTCAGCTTCTCCATGGGAACAGGCGTCCCCCGGAAGGGTTTTCCGTAGATGGTATCCGCGTCCTGGGTCTGGGTCTTGGGCCGCTCCGGTTCCGCCGCGGCCTGGGCGGGCAGCTTCTCCATCATCCGGTCCCGCATGGAGTCCAGGGCATCAAAGAGGGCCTTCCCCTCCAGGCTGGTCCCCGCTTCCACCTGAATCGTAACTTCCACACCGAAGCGCGCAAAAAGGCTCTGCCTCACCTGTGGAATCAGTTCTTCCAGGGCATCTTTGCCGTTGGCGGAAAGCCGAATGGTCAGATTCGTTCCCTCCCAGCTCCACCTGGCACCCGCAAGAGACCCCCGGGTCATGGAATCCAGGCTGACAAAAAGGCCCATCAGTTCCTCCGGCTCACATTTTGTAAGCTCCGATGCCGGATGGGTCACTGTCAGTTCCACCTTGCTCAGGGTGTAAGCGGACGCAAGCTCCCTGGATGCCCGATCCAGAAAACGTTTGGGAATATAGCTCTCGGAATGGGCAAATACATGCACGCTTCGGCGTTCCGGGTCCAGATCGGCACCGTCAATCGCCGCCTGAGAAAGGGCTGCTTGCAGCTCCTCAGGCGGCGTATAATCCGAAAACATATCCAAAATAGAAACTGTTTTATCCATAGTCTTTCTCTTTGAAAAGTCCGGCAGGAAATCCGGGAAGCGGGTTATGCGGCTTTCGAAAAAGCCGATAGCCCGCTTTCCGAATCCGGCGTTTATGTATCCAGTTCTTCAATTCGTTTCAGCAGGGCGGGAAGCAGCGCGTCATAGGGAAGCTTTTCCACTGCCTGGCCCTTTTCAAAGATCAGGCCGCAGCCATCGCCTCCCGCAATGCCGATGTCCGCCTCCCGGGCCTCGCCGGGCCCGTTGACCACGCAGCCCATAACCGCCACGGTGATGGGCTTTTTGCAGTCCTTCAGCGCCTCGTCCACCCGGTTTACAAGGCCGATCAGGTCAATCCGGGTTCTGCCGCAGGTGGGACAGGAGATAATGTTCACACCGTCCCGGCGAAGCCCCGCGGCTTTCAGAATATCCCGGGCGGCGTAAACCTCCTGCACAGGGTCATCCGTCAGGCTCACCCGCAGGGTATCGCCGATGCCGTCCAGCAGGAGGGCACCGATACCCATGGCGGATTTGATAAGGCCCTGCCGCACGGGTCCGGTCTCCGTCACGCCGATGTGGAGAGGATAGTCGCACTTGCTGCGGAAAAGCCGTGCGGCAGCCACCATGATGGGAACCGTGGAGGACTTCATGGACACACAGGTATCATAGAAGCCCTGCTTTTCCAGCAGCTCCAGGTGCTGGAACGCGCTTTCCACCAGTGCTTCCGCCGTGGGATGCCCATACTTTTCCAAAAGCTTTTTATCGAGACTTCCGCCGTTGACCCCGATCCGGATGGGAATATGCCGGTCTTTGCACACATCCACAACAGCCTTTACCCGATCCTCCCCGCCGATATTGCCGGGGTTGATCCGGATCTTGGCCGCGCCGGCCTCCGCCGCCAGAATGGCAAGCCGGTAATCAAAGTGAATGTCCGCAACCAGCGGCAGGGGGCTCTCCTTTACGATCTCGGCAAAGCCCGCGGCAGCTTCCCGGTCCGGCACCGCCAGACGGGCGATCTGACATCCGGCGGCAGCCAAAGCACGAAGCTGCTTCAGACTTCCTTCCACATCGGTGGTCCGGGTATTCAGCATGGATTGAATGGATACCGGAGCTCCCCCGCCCACGGGGACGGAGCCCACCATGATTTTCCTTGTCACCAGTAAGTCATCCCTTTACAATAAAGAAAATATCCTTGAACATGATCACTGCCATCAGCGCCAGCAGCAAAAGCATACCCACGCCATGGATATAGCCCTCCACATTGGGATTCACCTTTTTCCGGGTAATGCCCTCCACGGCGGCAGTCAGAAGCAGGCCAACCACCCGTCCGCCGTCCAGGGCAGGAATGGGCAGCAGGTTCATGACAGCCAGGTTGATGGCAATGAAGCCGCCGAAATACAGTAGATTCAGGAACGCGTACCACGCGCTGCCGGAGGCCTCGGCCACATTGGACATCTGCTGAACAATCCCAACAGGGCCGGTCACATCCCGCAGTCCAGCCTGGCCGGTAAAGAGCATTTTCAGGCTGAGGCGAACCAAACGGACGGTATCCACACTGGTTTTCCAGGTTGTTTTTGCCCACAGTCCGGGGGTGCTCTCCGCCAGGGAGAAGCTGAACCCGTAGCGCAGAACCGGATTCCCGTCATCGTCGGGAAATTCCCGCATTTCCATGTTAATATTTTTATATTCCATGATCTCCCCGTTCCGGCGGATGGTAAGATCATGGATGTCACCGGCGTTCAGGGACATAAGCAGGGAAAAATCGGAATTCACATAAATTTTCTCCCCATCCAGCGCAACAATTGTATCCCCGGGCTGGATATAGTCCGCGAAGGCGCAGTTTTCTTCCACCACGCTGACCTGGGGGAGAATATAGTTTTTGTTCGGTGCCAGGAAAATGCCGATCATTACAACGCCGGTGATAAAGTTCATTGCGGCACCGGCAACAAGAATGATGAAGCGTTTCCACCAGACGGCATTGGAAAAAGCACGGGGATTGTCGCTGTCTCCATCCTCTCCCTCCATGGCGCAGTAACCGCCAATGGGGATGCAGCGGACAGCGTACAGGGTCTCCCCCCGCTGCTTCTTCCAGATGGCGGGGCCCATGAACAGGGAGAACTCATTCACCTGAACACCAAAGGCTTTGGCAAAAGTGAAGTGCCCCAGCTCATGAATAAAGATCAGAAAGCTGAAAAGGATAATTGCGAAAATAATGCTCATAAATTTGCCTCGAAATCAGATATTGCTGTTTGGGAAGATTCCCTCACACAAAGCGCGGAGCGGATTCCGAAACTGCCGCTCTTGCCTGCTGGTCGGCATCCAGGATCTGCTCCAGGGTGGGTTCTTTTACAAAGGGGACACGGTCCACCGCACCGGCGACCAAACGATAGATGTCATAAAAGCCGATCCTGTCCTCCAAGAAAAGCCCCACGGCCTCCTCGTTGGCGGCGTTCATCGCAGAGCACGCGGTGCCGCCTGCCACAGCGCAGTCCCGGGCCAGGGCAAGACAGGGGAAATTTTCCATGTCCGGCTTTTGGAATGTAAGGGGCGGACAGGCGGTCAGATCCAACGGCTCCACAGGGCAGGCGGTTCTTGCAGGAAACGTCAGGGCAAGCTGAATGGGCAGGCGCATATCCGGCACCCCCAGCTGGGCCATGACGGCACCGTCGGTAAATTCCACCAGGCTGTGGACAATGCTCTGCCGGTGAATCAGAACATCCACTTTCCGCGCCGGAAGCCGGTATAAGCGCATGGCTTCAATGACCTCCAGCCCCTTGTTCATCAGGGTGGCGCAGTCTACCGTGATCTTGGGCCCCATTTTCCAGGTGGGATGGCGCAGGGCATCGGCTTTGGTAACATTTTTCAGGGCTTCCCGGGGCATGCCGAAAAAGGGCCCGCCGGAGCAGGTCAGAAGCAGCCGCTTTACTTCCCTGCGGTCAGCACAGCCCATTAGGCACTGGAAGATCGCGGAGTGCTCCGAATCCACGGGAATGATTTCGGCGCCGTACTTTTCCGCTTCCGCCATGACGAGCTCTCCGGCGCAGACCAGAGTCTCCTTATTGGCAAGACCGATCCGCTTTCCGGCCCGGATGGCAGCCAGGGTGGGCTTCAGTCCCACCATGCCCACCACAGCGGTTATGACGCAGTCCGCGCTTCCGAGGGCGGCGGCTTCCATCAGCCCCGCCTCGCCGTAAGATACCCGGATGGGAAGATCCTGAATCCGGTCTGCCAGGGCCTGGGCAGCATCCCAAGTCGCCATTACGGCAAGCTCCGGCAGGAAAGCCCGGCACTGCTCCTCCATACGCTCCACGCTCTTCCCGGCAGTCAGCGCCCCCACCCGGACCCCGGGCAGGTGGGAAACAACATCCAGCGTCTGCCGGCCAATGGAGCCGGTGGACCCCAAGATACTAACACATTTTACCATGGATTTCCTCTCATTATACCGCCATGGGCAGCAAAAGAATCAGCGCCTCCATCAGCGGAGCAACAGTTGTGATCGAATCGAAACGGTCCAGGAAGCCGCCGTGACCGGGAATCAGATAGCCGTAATCCTTAATGCCGGTCTGGCGCTTGATTACAGAGTAGCTCAGGTCGCCGAACACACCCATCGCGGAGCCAAGCAGACCGTAAAGCACCGCATAGCCGTAGTTGACCCGGAATGAAAACGCCAGATCCAGGATCAGGGCATACAGAACCATGCCAATAACAGCGGAAGCAACGCCGCCAATCACACCCTCGATGGTTTTATGGGGGCTGACAACAGGCGCCAGCTTATGCTTGCCGAACCGCAGTCCCACAAAATATGCCCCGGCATCGGAGAGAAACGCAACAACGAAAGGAACAAGGATCATAAACCGTCCGGTGGTCATATTCAGGATCCGGATCAGGGCGCTGAGAAGATACGGGACAACACAGCCGCCCAGGAAGCAAAGGCCCAGCATCTCCACACTGACCTTTACATGGTCGGCCATCATCTCGGAAAAGAGCAGGATCCAAAAAACCAGCACACCGATCAGCGCATAGCTCTCCACCGCGCCGAAATAGCTCCACATTGCGAAGCCAAAGGCCATCAAAGCGGAGTAGATCACCAGACGGATATGTACCACAAGTCCGGTACGGTAAAGCAGCTCGTAGGCGCCCAGAGCAAGCAGCAGACCGAAAACAACGGCAAACACGATCTTCGGCGCTGCAAGCACGATCGCAAACAGTACAGGCACCAGTATGACAGCGGCAATGACTCTTGTTTTCATTTTCTCTATGTCCCTCCAAAACGGCGGTTACGCCGGGTATATTCCGCGATAGCGCGATCCAGGTCCTGTTCCCGGAAATCGGGCCACAGGACATCCATAAAAACATACTCCGAATAAGCCGACTGCCACAGCAGGAAATTGCTGGTGCGCATCTCCCCGGAGGGACGGATAATCAGCTCCGGGTCCGGAATCCCAGCAGAATACAGGTATCTCGAAAAGCCTTCCTCCGTCAGGTTCGGGTCTGCTTTTCCCGCAGCCAGATCGGCAGCATAGAGCTTTGCCGCCCGGAGGATCTCATCTCTTCCGCCGTAGTTCAGGCAGAAATTAACTTGCACATCGTAATCGGTGGATTCCCGCTCCGCCTCCCGGCACAGCGCCTGCAGCTCCGGGCTGAGGCGGGACAGGTCCCCAAAGAACCGAAAGCAGACCCGGTTCTTATCCATATCAGTCAAAGCTTCCTCCAGGTAACGACGCAGGAGCTTCATGATCCCCGCCACTTCCTCAGAAGACCGCTTCCAGTTTTCGGTTGAAAAGGCGTACACCGTCAGATACCGCACGCCGAGCCGACGGCAATAGTTGGCGATGCGCCGGAAAGTTTCCGCGCCGGCAGCGTGACCGGCAGTGCGGGGCAGCCCCCGTTTCTTGGCCCAGCGGCCATTGCCATCCATAATAATGGCAATGTGCTTTGGTACGGGCACCGTCTGTGTATCGGCAAGCGCCATATGCGCACCTCTTTTTCATGCATTTTTCCCCGCAAGCGAAGCGAAGAATCCCGAAAAACCGGAGATCCTTCGCAGCGCTTTACAGGACATGTTTTCTACGGAAAGGGGTCAGATGGCCATCAGTTCCTTTTCCTTGGCAGCCAGTTCCACATCCACCTTCTTGATATACTGATCCAGCAGATCCTGAAGGTCCTTTTCCGCTTTCTTCTGGTCGTCCTCGGTGACTTCCCCGTTCTTCTTCAGCTTCTTCACATAGTCCATGCCGTCCCGGCGGATATTGCGCATGGCAACCTTGGCATCCTCGGCATATTTACGAACCTGCTTGGTCAGGTCCCGGCGGCGCTCCTCGGTGAGCTGGGGAAATACCAGACGAACCACACGTCCGTCGTTCTGGGGGTTGATGCCCAGATCGGAGACCTGAATTGCTTTCTGAATATCCTTCAGAAGCTTGGTGTCCCAGGGCTGGATCACCAGGGTACGGGCATCGGGAGAGGAAATGGACGCCACACCGTTCAGCGGGGTCTCACTTCCGTAGTACGACACCGTGATACGGTCCAGCACTTTGGGGTTGGCACGCCCGGCACGGACGGAGTTAAACTCCTCGCCCAGGTGGTCCATGGTTCTGTCCATCTTTCTTCTGAATTCCTTAAAATCCACGTTCATCGCTTAATCCTCCTTCACGATCGTTCCAATTTTCTCGCCCCGGACCACGCGAACAATGTTCTCAGGATCCTTCAGAGCGAAGCAGACAAGGGTCATGTGGTTGTCCATTGCAAGGGTCATCGCCGTGGTATCCGTGGCTTTCAGATGACGGGCCAGCACCTCGTCATAGGTAAGGGTGTCAAACTTCACAGCCGTGGGGTCCACATTGGGATCGGCGGAGTAAATACCGTCCACATTCTTCGCCATGAGAATGGCGTCTGCCTCGATTTCCACACCCCGGAGCACCGCGCCGGTGTCCGTAGAGAAATAGGGATTTCCGGTACCGGCGGCGAAGATAACCACCTTACCCTCGTTCAGATAACGGTCGGCAGCATCCCGGGTAAAGTACTCCGCAAATTTATTCATTTCCACAGCAGACAACACCCGGGCCTCAACACCGTGGTGCTCCAGCGCGTCCGCCACAGCGATGGAGTTCATGACGGTAGCCAGCATACCCATGGCATCCCCGTGGGAACGCTGCATCTTATCCGCACCGTCCTTCACACCCCGCCAGAAATTGCCGCCGCCAATTACAAGCCCTACCTGGACATCCAGGTCCCGGCACTGCCGGATGGCTTCACAGACCTCGTGGATCACATTAAAATCCAGGCCCCGGTGTCCGTCCCCCGCAAGGGCCTCACCGCTGACCTTTAACAGGATTCTTTTATATTTCATGCCCGCCAAAACAAAGCCTCCTTCTTTTCCGCTCCGGAACGCAGTCCGGTGCTTATCATTCTCTATTCTAGCGTATCCCGGCCAAAATGACAACCACAAAATTTAAGATTTCTTAATTTGTTTTCCAATTCTTCATATTTTCCGTTTCCTGTGAAAAATACACACATCCGCCCCGGCTGAATCTGCCGATTATGGGCGGAATACTTGTTGCAAACCCAAAAGATTTGGGGTATAATTACCAAAAAGCAAATGGTTTATTGTTTGTTGAGAACATGGGACCCATTACGAAAGAGAGGTATTCATCTATGGCTGAGGTTACAGAGAGCAAGAATTTCATCCACTCCTTTATCGATGAGGATATTGCCCCCGGCGGACAGTTTGCCGGTCAGACCGTCCATACCCGGTTTCCGCCGGAGCCCAACGGTTATCTGCACATCGGTCACTGCAAGGCGCTGATCATCGATTTCGGCACCGCCGAGAAATACGGCGGCCTGTGCAACCTTCGGATGGACGACACCAATCCGACCAAGGAGGATGTGGAGTTCGTCGAAGCCATTCAGGAGGATATTCACTGGCTGGGCTTTGACTGGGGAGACCGGTTCTACTACGGCTCCGACTACTTTGAAAAGGACTACGAATACGCCGTGGAGCTTATTAAAAAGGGCCTGGCCTATGTCTGTGAGCTGACCCCTGAGCAGTTTAAGGAATACCGCGGGGATGTGGATACCCCAGCCAAGTCTCCCTGGCGGGACCGTCCCATTGAAGAGAGCCTGGACCTGTTCGCCCGGATGCGGGCCGGGGAATTTGAGGATAACCGCTATACCCTCCGGGCCAAGATTGATCTGGCCTCCGGCAACTTCAATATGCGCGATCCCGTTATCTACCGCATCCGGCATATGCACCATCACCGTCAGGGCGACAAGTGGTGCATCTACCCCATGTACGACTTTGCCCACCCCATTCAGGATGCCCTGGAAGGGATCACCCACTCCCTGTGCTCGTTGGAGTTTGAAAACCACCGGCCTCTTTACAACTGGGTGGTGGAAAATGTTTCCGTTCCCTGCCACCCCCGGCAGATCGAGTTTGCCCGGCTGGGCATTGACCACACGGTCCTCAGCAAACGCAAGCTCCGCGCCCTTGTGGAAAACGGCTATGTTTCCGGCTGGGACGATCCCAGAATGCCCACCCTCTGTGGTCTGCGCCGCCGGGGCTACACTCCCGCTTCCATTCGCAATTTCTGTGACCGGGTTGGCGTAGCCAAGTCCCCCAACACCATTGAGTACGCGTTCCTGGAGCACTGCCTCCGGGAGGATCTGAACGAGACCGCCCAGCGGGTAATGGCGGTGCTGAAGCCTGTGAAGCTCACCATCACCAACTACCCCGAGGGCCAGTCTGAGTCTTTCCAGGTGGAGAACAATCCCGGCGATCCCGATGCCGGAACCCGGGAGGTCACGTTCTCCCGGAACCTGTGGATCGAGGCGGACGATTTCCTGCCCGCTCCCGTTCCCAAATACAAGCGCCTCTATCCCAACGGACCCGAGTGCCGCCTGAAAGGTGCCTACCTCATCACCTGCACCGGCTGTGTGCAGGATGAAAACGGCAATGTCACCGAGGTTCTTGCTACCTACGACCCCGAAAGCCGGGGCGGCAACCCCGCCGACGGCAGGAAGGTCAAGGGCGCTACCATTCACTGGGTGGATGCCGAAACCTGCCGGGATGCCGAGGTACGGCAGTATGACAATCTATTCCTCGATCCCGATCCCGACGCCGCCGGGAAGGATTTCCTCAGCTGCCTGAACCCTAACTCCCTGGAAGTGCTGACCGGGTGCAAGGTCGAAGCCTCCCTGGCAAATGCCAAAGCGCCTGCCTCCTATCAGTTCATGCGTCTGGGCTACTTCTGCCCCGACAGTAAGGACTGCACACCGGAGCATCTGGTTTTCAACCGTTCCGTCAGTCTGAAGGACAGCTTCAAAGTTTAAAACCCAAAAGCCGGGAGCGAACGCTCCCGGCTTAGTATATCAAAAAGTCAGAGAAAATCAGGGCAGACGCACATACTGACCCGGGAATCTCCCTGCCGAAGAGGATACCTTTCAATTATATCTCCTAAAAGCCAGGAGATTGCCACACCAGTTTGAGAACTGGTTCGCAATGACCGCTTTTTCGCTAGCCGGGAGCAAGCGCTCCCGGCTAAAACTTTGTCTCATTTTTTGCAAAGTGTGCTTGACATTTTTTGCAAAGCAAGCTATACTAAATTTGCAAAGTTAACTTAGCATATCCAGCAAAGGAGTCCTGTATGAAAACACGCATCCGTGAGCTTCGCAAAGCGCGCAAGCTGTCTCAGGAGGAGCTGGCCGATCTGGTAGGTACCACCCGGCAGACCATCACCTCTATAGAGGTGGGAAAGTATACCGCTTCCCTGCCCCTTGCCTACAAAATTGCCCAGGTCTTCGGGCTGACCATCGAGGAAGTCTTTGACTTTTCGGATCTGGAGGAATGAAAAATGGAACAATATCGTGAAAAACTGAAAATGCAGAACGCCCTGATGACCATCGGCTGCGGAATTCTTTCCATGTTCTGCACGGTGATTGCCATGGATGGAAATCTCATTACGCTCCCCAAGCCCGCGGCATCGGAACACTGGCAGGATTTCTGGCAGGGCTTCTGCACAGGCGCGGCTATGGGTATTCTGCTGCTTATGGTCTTTTTCCTGGCGCGAAATCTGCGGGCAATGCACGACGACAACCTGCTCAAAAAACTGTACGTCAAGTCCAACGATGAGCGGAGTGAAAAAATTTACACCACCGCCCGTGGAACTGCTATGCAGGTTTTTCTCATTGGCGGCCTGGCTGGGGTGTGCATCGGCGGCTATTTCAGCATGACCGTGGGACTGACGATCCTTGGCTGCGTGATTTTTTGTTCTCTCGCCTGTCTCGCTTTCAAATTTTATTTTTCAGCCAAGCTGTAAGCGCAAGACCACCGGCAGTGCCGGTGGTCTAAATACTTACTCTTTATTCTTTTCCTTGATCTGGGCCTGCAGGTGGACGGACAACACCGCAAGGGAGGTAGCCATGTTCTCATTCTGCACCAGGATCCCATCGGGGACATCCAGATGGACGGGGGCAAAATTCCAGATTGCCTTCACGCCTACGGCAATCAGGCGGTCCGCCGCTTCCTGGGCGCCCTTAGCCGGAACCGTGATAATACCCATCAGCACCTTATGAAGCCGGCAAAACCGATCCAGCTCCGTCATGGGGAACACAGGCTTTCCTTCCTCCGTCCGTTCGATGGACGGATGCAGGTCAAAAGCCGCCATAATGTCAAGCCCGTACTCCTCAAAGCCGCTGTAGCCCATCAGAGCCTGCCCAAGCTTACCGGCACCAATGAGCACCGCTACAGTCGTATTATCATAGCCCAGAAACTGTTCAATATCATCGATCAGGTTCTCCCGGCAGTAGCCGATCTTGGGTCGCCCGCCGTTGGAGACAATGGCAAGATCCTTGCGTACCTGAACCTCCCCCATTCCCAGGGCGCTGGCAAGGGTTGTTGCGGATATATTCTCAGGCACGGGGTCGGGAATACTTTTCAGATAGGAAAGATAGACCGGCAAGCGCTTGAGCACAGATTTGGAAACCTTCTTCTCTTCCATTTCGTCCCTCTTTTTGTATTGATATATTTTATATCGATAAAAAGCTATATCGATTATAACATATCGGTTTTCCCATTGCAAGGGGCTTTTTCACGCGCAGCTTGTCTGCCGCAGGAATTCTTTTTTCAGTTTACCCATGATTCGCTTCTCCAGACGGGAAATATAGGACTGGGAAATCCCCATTTTTGCCGCAACCTCCTTTTGGGTAAGCTCCTGTCCCCCGCCCAGGCCAAACCGAAGCTGAACGATCTCCCGTTCCCGCCCGGGAAGCTCCCCCAGGGCCTGCCGCAGGACACACAGGTCCACATCATCTTCCAATGGGCGCTGGATCTCGTCGGCATCCGTACCGAGAATATCCGACAGCAGAAGCTCGTTGCCGTCGCAATCCATATTGATGGGTTCATCCAGGGAAACCTCCGCTTTCTGACCGGCGATTTTGCGGATATGCATTAAAATCTCGTTTTCGATACACCGGGAAGCATAGGTGGCAAGCTTGATATTCTTATCCAGCCGGTAGGTGCCGATGGCTTTCATCAGGCCGATGGTGCCGATGGAGATCAGGTCCTCCAGATTGGTGCCGGTATTTTCGAACCTGCGGGCAATGTACACCACCAGCCGAAGGTTGTGCTCCACAAGCCGCTGCCGTGCCTGTTCATCCCCTCGTTCCAGTCCCTCCAGGGCGGTGCGCTCCTCTTCCCCTTTCAGCGGCGGCGGCAGCACATCACTGCCGCCGATGTAATAGATTCCCCGTTCCCGTACAATGCCCATCCGTACCAGAAGCCGCCAAAATCTGCCCATACAATAGCCTCCTTTTATGAAATGGGAAATACTTACTACTTTGAACCCGCAAGAGCCTGATACGTCCCGTCTCCCAGATGATGGGGCGCAAAGGCGACCAGGGCGCTGCCGGTCCTGTTCCCAAGCCTGACCTGGGGAAACCGCTTGGCCAGAAGCATTCCGCTTCCCCCCACCGCCCGGTAAGGGATCAGCCGCAGTCCCGGGACAACCCGAAAGGACAAGGTATCCATGGGCGCGCTGAGCTGCTCCCGGCTCAGCCCCGTAAGGCATTGGGCTTCCTCCGGTCCCACGACCAGCACCTCTTCCCCGCTGACAGGATCCCGGAGCGTATTACCTGAATCGATCAGCGCGGTAAGGCGGATCGTCTTTTCCCCGTCGGAAATTTCCAAGGGAAGGAAGCTCCTGCCGCCCACCCTGCCGCCAAAGGCCGCCGTGGTCAGTATCCAGAGGGAAGCCGATGCAAGCAGGAGCGTCAGAATATTTCCTCTTTCAAGCTGCATGGCAAGACCTCCCAGCGCCATGGTGAGCAGCAGGAAAATACCGCCCCTGCGCCACGCACTTTTGTTCCACCCAAAGGCAACGGCGCAAATGAGCACCAGGCTGATGATCCGCCAGTGCAGCTGCGCAAGAAACCGAAAGCCCGGCAAGCAGCACCCGCCGCTGTATATCGCCCCCACTGCCGCGGCAGCAAGAAGCCGCTTCCGGTCTCCCGAAAACCCCGAAAGCCTTTGGGATGCCGCAAGCAGAAGATAGTCAACGAGGAAGTTAAGCCCCATCACAAGATCCAGATACACCAACCGGTATCCCCCCTCGTCCAAGCTCACCCCCAGTATACCAGGCAGAAGCCGGAAATGCTGTCTAACACTGCCCAGACTGCCGCCGCAAGTTCCCCCGGGAGAGTATCCATTCCGCCGAATAAGTACATGAAAAATCCGCCAGGCGGTGACACCTGACGGATTATTTGTTAGCGGGGGGGAAGAATCGTTCCCTCCCGCTCTACACTGCGGATATTTTTTTCTGCCTTCTGCCGGGGAATCATCAGCTCATGCCCGCAGCCCAGGCAGTGCAGGCGGAAATCCGCACCGGTGCGCAGAACCTTCCACCGCTTTTCCCCGCAGGGATGGGCTTTCTTCATGGTGAGAATGTCATTTATGCGGATATCCATAGGCACTTCCTTTCCCAAAAGATGGCTGCGGTCATTTTCCTTTCACAGCATCCCAATACTGCTTTGCCGCCTGTTCCATTTTATTGGAGCCGTACACATAGTATTTCGCGTCTTTCAGCCCGTCCGGCAAGTACTGCTGTGCCACCCAATGGTTGGGGTAGTCATGGGGGTACAGGTACCCCTGCTCCCGTTCCATAGTATAGGTGTCCGCATGGACATTTTGCAGGTGCCGGGGAAAATCCCCGCCCTTTCCCCTGCGCACATCCTCCGCCGCGGCATCATAAGCAAGATAGGCCGAATTGGATTTGGGGGACGTTGCCATAAGGACAGCCGCATCCGCCAGAGGGATTCTGGCCTCGGGCATCCCCAGCATCAGGGCCATATCCACACAGGACTTGACGGTGGGCAGGATCTGCGGGTAAGCAAGTCCCACATCCTCCGCCGAAATGACCATAAGCCGGCGGCAGGCGGACTGGAGCTGCCCCGCTTCCAGCAGCCGGGCAAGATAATGCACGGCTGCATCCGGGTCAGAGCCGCGAATGGACTTTTGCAGGGCGGAAAGCAGATCATAATAATTGTCCCCATCCCGGTCCGCCCGGAGAGCGCTTTTCTGAGTGACAGCCTTGGCATCGGCCAGGGTCAGGGGCAGCACATCCCCCTCCGGGATTCCGGCGGAAAAAAGCACCTCCACCGCATTCAGAGCTTTTCGAATATCTCCGCCGCAGCCCTGAGCAATGTACTCCAGCGCGCCGTCCTCCGGACGGGCACGCAAGCCCGTCCGCTGCTCCAGATAGGAAACCGCCCGCTTTACCGCTTTCAGCGCGGCGGCGGCATCGATCTGCTTGAACTCGAATACCGTGGACCGGCTGAGAATGGCATTGAATACATAAAAATAAGGGTTTTCCGTTGTGGACGCAATCAGGGTGATCTTACCGTTCTCAATATGTTCCAGAAGGGACTGCTGCTGCTTTTTGTTAAAGGACTGGATCTCGTCCAGGTACAATAGAACCCCATTGGGCGCCATCATGGTATCCAACTGGGAAACAATCTCCCGGATGTCCGCTGTGGAGGCCGTGGTGGCATTGAGCTTGTAAAGCGTCCGGTTGGTCTGCTCAGCAATAATGTTGGCAACCGTGGTCTTCCCGGTGCCGCTGGGACCATAGAAAACCATGTTAGGGATCTTCCCCGATTCGATCAGGCGGCGGAGCACCGCGCCCTTACCCAGAATATGCTCCTGTCCGTATACCTCGTCCAGGGTTTTGGGCCGCAGGATTTCCGCCAGGGGTTGGTACATCCGTACACCTTCTTTCAAACATCCATTCCCATTGGACACACTTTTTAAAATGTTGCCACATCCGGGTCGGCGGGCTCGGCACCCCGCTCCACCTTGACGGCTGTGAGCACCGGCCCAATCTCTCCTTTATAGAGCGGATGCTTCTCCGCCGTGATCTTCGCCGTAACCATTACCCACTCCTTGGGAGAAAGGGACTGGGCGGCGGAATACCGGCAAGGGATTCCGCAGAACTGAATGTCCGCGGCACAGCAGGTCATGACAAACCGGCCGGGGGCAAACATGCCTTCCTTCTGCCGGCGGAGCATGGCAACCTGGCCCTTGAAGCACACGGATTTTCCGTCGTACTTCCCCGGCTCCTCGGTTACATCCCGGTACCATAGCGCGAAGTCCTCGTCGTTAACCTGGATTACCGGAGCGTTGATGTCGAAAGGCAGGGGGTCCTCGATCTCATCAAAAGAGGTGGAGCCGTCGGTGTAATCGTAAAGAATATCCACCCGGCGGTTGGCCGCCCGGGCAAGCTTGTGGAAGGGCATTACATCTTCCCCGGGGGTCAGCCGGTTGAAAACCACCATCTGGGCACCCACCAGCTTGTCCATAACCAGATTGCGCATATTGGCGTTGTAGGCCATAATGGTGGTGGAATCGGCAAACATGACCTCCTGGGCAATGACCCATTCCTCGGGGAACCGCATGTATAGGTCCCCCACCTGCTGCATACCGTTGAGCTCCGCGACAACCCGCTGGGCCTTATACTTTTTCTGCAGGGCGGACAGTTCCTTGGTGGTCACCGTCTGCTGGTCCAGAACCTCCAGGTACACATTCTTACTGGGATAGGCAGAGAGGTCATATTCCTCCTCCCCTTCCTCAAAGATCAGCACCAGCGTCCGTTCCCCGGCGTTAAAGCGGGGATCTTCCAGGGTCTCCTGGATAAACTTCGTCTTTCCGGAGTCCAGGAATCCGGTAAAGGAATAAACAGGGATCTGAACCATAGATTACACCCCAAACAGTTTCGCAATGCCGGACTCATCCAGCGTGGAACCAATGACGCAGAGCTTGCCGGTGACATCGGCAGGACCGGTGCGGATATTATGCTCCTCCGGCACAAAGTCAAAATGGATCCAGGTGCCGTCGCTGGCGGGGAGGATACCCTTGGCCCGGAGGATAATGCCGTATTCCCCGGAATCCAGAGCCTTCAGCGCGGCTTCGATAGCGGACGCTTCAAACTTTCTTGCCGTCTCCACGCCCCAGGAGGTGAAGACCTCGTCGGCATGATGATGGTGGTGATGATGTCCGTCTTCATGGTCATGGTGGTGATGGCAGCAGCACTCCCCGTCATCGTGGTGATGGTGGTGCTCGTGGTCATCGTCATCATCATGGTGGTGATGATGCTCGTGTTCCTCGTCGTCATCATGATGGTGGCAGCAGCACTCCCCGTCATCGTGGTGATGGTGGTGCTCGTGGTCATCGTCATCATCATGGTGGTGATGATGCTCGTGTTCCTCGTCGTCATCATGATGGTGGCAGCAGCACTCCCCGTCATCGTGGTGATGGTGGTGCTCTTCTTCGGCCTCCTCGGCTTCCAGCCGCTCCAGCTCCATCTTTGCCAGATCAGCAGCCAGGGATGCCTTGCCCTCCATAGCCGCGATCAGCTGCTCCCCGGTGAGCTGATCCCAAGGCGTTGTCACCACCGTGGCAACGCTGTTGTGCTCCCGAAGCAGATTGACCGCCGCGTCCAGCTTGGCCTGGGGGATGGAGTCGGTACGGGACAGGATGATGGTGGAAGCGGTCTCCACCTGGTTGTTGTAGAATTCACCGAAATTCTTCATATAGACCTTTACCTTGCCGGCATCCGCAACGGCAACGGTATATCCCAGGGTCACGTCCTCCCCGGTGACACGGTTCACAGCGCCGATCACATCGGAAAGCTTACCCACGCCGGAGGGCTCGATCAGGATCCGGTCAGGGGCATATTCCCGAATGACCCGTTTCAGCGCCTCACCAAAATCGCCCACCAGAGAGCAGCAGATGCAGCCGGAGTTCATTTCCGTAATGTTGATCCCCGCGTCCTGCAAAAAGCCGCCGTCTATACCGATTTCGCCGAACTCATTCTCGATAAGCACCAGCTTCTGGCCCTTGTAGGCCTCGGCGATCATCTTCTTAATGAGGGTCGTTTTGCCCGCGCCGAGAAAACCGGAATAAATATCTACTTTTGTCATAATTTACACCTTCTGTTTAGAATGATTCTTTTTGTATTATACCACTTCT
The DNA here is from genome assembly GCA_016302405.1 of Oscillospiraceae bacterium. Classification (GTDB taxonomy): domain Bacteria; phylum Bacillota; class Clostridia; order Oscillospirales; family Oscillospiraceae; genus Faecousia. Next base: position 26,126 of record JAEDNR010000003.1, on the reverse strand, counting down.
TGTCAACTGTTACAAGGGAAGATCTGCGTAAAATACAGGAGCCCATCGCAAAAGATTCGCCTGTGCGGCAAAGTGGTCAGCGCAGCGCTTCCCACGGTATTTTTCTTATCGACAGATTCCCCTTGAAAGAACCACGCTCTTTCAGATACAGTGTATGCAGGCAGAGGATCCCCCCTGATATGCGACATTCTGCCAAAACGCCGCCCCGGTTCTCCCCCGGGACGGCGCATTCTTTGATTCAGAAAACCGGAATCAGCAGCATCTGTCCGGAGGCAGGCTCCCCCTCCAAGGCATTTGCCTTTCGGATTGCTTCCACCGTAGACCCGGCTTTCTTGGCCATATCCCAGAGACGGGCGCCGTCGCTGCGGCGCAGAATGATGGATGGGCGGTCCGGATTCCGGGCTTGCTCCTCTCCCAGTTCCAGCCCCATGACCATGGGGATTCCCCTGCCCGCCTCCGTTGCAATGTGTACGGGGATCTCTACCTGGAAGGACATCGATCCGTTTCCAAAGCTGACCTGGGGCTCACCGGGCTTTTCCGGGAAAGCGGTAACCCGGGCAGCTTCATCGGCGCGGATATTCCGTTCCGTCTCGAATCTCCCACCCGCAGACTGAAGAACGCCATCTTCCCCATAGTACAGCGTCTGGAAAGAGCCGGGAAAAACCAGATTCATACCGTTTTCCGTTCTTCTCTGCCGGGGAAAATCCGGAAGGATCCGGGTATCCACCTCTCTGCCGCCCTGGGCGCTCACCGTCTGCTCCCCTAAGATATTTTCATTTCTGCTGTCGGAAGTCGCGGGCAGGTTCGCTTCCCCTCGCTCCATATTCAGCTCCCGTCCGATGCTGTACGCATCCTCCACGGTCTCCAATACAGACGGTTCCTCTACAACATACTGTCCCAGCAGTCCGGCCTTCAGACGGAGCTTGCCCTCGTCGTCCAGTTCCAGCTCCAACTCCGTCACAGCGGGGAGCATATTTGCCTGGGCATCCGTGCCATAGCTTCCCTCCAGCTCCGCGAACTGGGAAAAGGGCAGCAAAAAGTCCTGAGAAGAAACCTCGCCGTCCTCCCCGATGTAAAGCACATGCAGGTTTCCGTTCCCCCGAAAGGCAATCTTGTTTCCCATTACTTTCGGCTCCTGGATCTGAGGGGATAGTGTATAATACAGGACCTTTTCTGCCCCCACCGGAGTCAGCTCTTCCTCCAGGAAAAACGCTTTTTCCCCTGCCTCCCTGGGCAGCACAACGGGATATCTGGAGCGAAGCAGCTCTACGCCCTCCGGTGTCTTCCCAGGGCGGGAAATCTCCGTCTCTTCCGGGACCATTGCCTCCGCCAACGCTCCGACGCCGCAGCGCACCATGACTTTCCGGGGGGAAACGGACCGGGCATCCACAAAGCGGGTCAGGCACTTCGTCCGGATTCTCCCCTCCTGGGTATCCTCCGGAAGATCCCACTTCATCTGGAACGGGATCCAGGTATTGAGAATCTGCGCAGCGCCTCCCTCTTCCGGCACGTACAGGACCCAGACCATGACGCCTCCCGTAAGAAGGATGCTGTCCATACGCCACTCCTTCCCACGAAGGATCTCCTGTCCCCAGGAGGCCAGGATCCTGCCAACATCAGGAAGCCCGTCCGGAAGCTTCAGCTCCTGTGTCGCTTCCACATTCTGAACCTCCCGCACAGGGGTGCCCAGATAAGGCACTTTCTCCTTTTCAAATTCCAGCTCCATAGCGGTTCACTCCTTCTCCCACAGTGATGGTACATTGTATGCACCCAGGGACAAGGGTATGCCATCCGTCTTGGACGGAAGCCGGATATCAGGACGCGCTAAAGGGTATCAGCGCCGCTTCATAATCATCAGCCCCAAAATCACCAGACACAGTCCGCCGCAGCCGCACAGCAGCCAGGAGCTTAGCCAGTGACCTATCAGAAGTCCCAATCCGAAGCAAGCAAGACAGCCGCCGTGCAGGAAGTTTCTCCGACACATAGCATTCACCCCCCGCACCATTCTATGCGGGGGGTGATGAAAAAAATGACAGGATCAGGATCAGCCGCCCAGGTAGGCTTTCTTCACATCCTCGGAACTTGCCAGCTCCGCGCCGGTACCGCTCAAGGTAACGGAACCGGTTTCCAGAACGTAGGCACGGTCCGCGATCTGCAGCGCTTTCCGGGCATTCTGCTCCACCAGAAGAATGGTAGTGCCGGAGGCGTGCAGCTCCTTAATGATGTCGAAGATCTGATCCACCAGGATGGGGGCAAGGCCCATGGAAGGCTCATCCAGCATCATAAGCTTGGGCTTGCTCATAAGGGCCCGGGACATAGCCAGCATCTGCTGCTCGCCGCCGGACAGTGTGCCCGCAATCTGCTTGCGGCGCTCCTTCAGGCGGGGAAAGCGCTGGAAAACCTGCTCAATGGAATCATCGATCTCGCTGCCCGGACGGCTGTAGCCACCCATTTCCAGATTTTCCCGAACCGTCATATGCTGGAAGATCCGCCGTCCCTCCGGGCACAGGGCCATGCCAAGGGGAACGATCCTGTTGGCCGGCAGCCCGGAAATCACCTTGCCATCAAAGGTCACGGTTCCCGTCTTGGGCTTTAAGAGTCCCGCGATGGTATTCAGCGTCGTAGATTTTCCCGCGCCGTTGGCTCCGATCAGGGTTACGATCTCCCCCTCATTGACCTGAAAGGAAACGCCCTTAATGGCATGGATGGAGCCGTAATACACATTCAGATTATCCACCTGAAGAAGGCACTTTTTTTCGCTCATTATTCGTCCTCCCCCTGTCGGCCCAGATAGGCCTCGATCACTTCGGGATTCTGCTGGATCTCGTCGGCTGTTCCCTTGGCAATGACCTTGCCGAAGTTCAGAACGCAGATACCCTCACAGATTCCCATAACCAGATTCATATCATGCTCAATAAGCATAATCGCGATCTGGAACTGGTCACGGATCCTTATGATGTTATCCATCAGTTCTTCCGTCTCCTTGGGGTTCATACCTGCGGCAGGCTCGTCAAGAAGCAGCAGGCTGGGGTTCGTAGCCAGGGCCCGGACGATCTCCAGCCGGCGCTGGGCACCGTATGGGAGGCTCCCCGCCTTTTCGTCCGCCAGATTCTCCATGTGGAAAATGGACAGCAGGTCCATGGCCTTTTCGTGCTGCTTCCTTTCCCCGGACCAATAGGGAGGCAGGCGGAGAATGCCGGAAAACATGCCGTAAGGAATCTGATTGTGCAGACCGATGCGGACATTATCCTCCACGGTCATCTGATTGAACAGGCGGATGTTCTGGAAGGTACGGGCAAGGCCCAGCTTATTTGCCTGCACCGTATTCATACCGGCGGTATCCTTGCCATTGACCATGATGGTCCCCGTTGTGGGCTGGTATACCTTGGTAAGCAGGTTGAACACCGTAGTTTTACCGGCACCGTTAGGGCCGATCAGGCCGGCAATCTCCGTCTTGCCAATGGTGAGATTGAAATCATCCACTGCCCGCAGGCCGCCGAAATCAATCCCCAGATGGCTGCATTCCAAAACAGGACGCTTATTAAGATCCCGCTCAGGAACGATTGCCCGGGAGGGGAAAGGAACCATTTTCGTATCGGACTTCCGTTTTACAGTCTCACTCATGCAGCCTCACCGCCCTTCTTTTCGGATTCTTCCCGGCTTCTTTCCCGAAGCGTATCCAAGAAATTCTTAATGGACTGGTTGTTGGTAATCAGCATAACCGCAATGAGGACCACCGCATAAACAAGCATCCGATAGTCCGCAAACGCACGCAGCTGTTCGGGCAGGACATACAGCACCGTCGCGGCAATAATGGAACCCGTGATATTGCCGATACCGCCGAGAACCACGTACACAAGAATCAGAATGGACGTGTTGAAAGAGAAATTCGCGGGAACCAGCGTGGAGTAGTTCAGGCCAAACAGGGCGCCGCCCATACCGGCCAGCGCGGCGGAGGTAACAAAGGCCATCATGCGGTACTTTGTTACCTCCAGTCCGCAGGCCTCCGCCGCGATTTTATTGTCACGAATGGCCATGATTGCCCGGCCGGAACGGGAATGGATCAGATTGATCACCACAAACAGGGTGAACAGCACAAGCAGGAAGCCCGCAGTAAAGGTCGCGATCCGGCTGACACCCGTCGCGCCGGTAGGGCCCCGGAACAGCAGCTTGCCGGGAAGATCCGGGCGGTTGAAAGAAAAATGCAGCGTCTTACCGTCAAGGGAAATGTAGATGCAGTTGAGCACATTGCGAATGATCTCGCCGAAAGCAAGGGTAACAATGGCAAGGTAGTCGCCCTGCAGTCTAAGCACGGGAATACCAATGAGGACGCCCATGATTCCCGCCATAATACCGCCAGCGATAATCGCAAGCAGCAGCTGGACCGTTTCCGGAATGCCAAACGCCTGCCGGGTATAGGCAGCGATCACAATTCCCGTAAACGCGCCGATGGACATGAATCCGGCGTGACCAAGGCTCAGTTCGCCGGAAATACCAACGGTCAGGTTCAGGGAAACCGCCATCACGATGTACACACAAACAGGAATCAGGAGGGATTTGGTGGTGCGGGGCATGGTTCCTGCCGCGATCATAGACTGGCAGATAAAGAAGGCAGTAATGACAAGAATATAAGGAAAGAATTTCCGCAGAAATATCGTAACAGTTGTCTTTTTCATGGCAGCCACCTCACACCTTCTCGCGGACCTTCTTGCCAAGCAAGCCGGTGGGCTTGATCAGCAGGACAAGAATCAGCACGGCAAACACGAAAGCGTCTCCCAGCTCGGAGGATACATAGGCTCGTCCCAGAATCTCAATGACACCCAGCAGAATGCCGCCCAGCATGGCGCCGGGGATGGAGCCGATACCGCCGAAAACCGCTGCGGTAAAGGCCTTGATACCAGGCATGGCACCGGTGGTTGGCTTCAGCGTGGGATAGGCGGAGCACATCAGCACGCCCGCAATTGCAGCGAGGGCAGAACCGATGGCAAAGGTGACGGAAATGGTCATATCGACGTTTACACCCATGAGCTGCGCGGCTCCCTTATCCTCCGACACGCAGCGCATGGCACGGCCCATCTTGGAGCGCCCTACAAACAGGGAAAGGGCCACCATCACAACCACGGACGCGGCGATGGTAACCATGGATACATAGGAGATTTTCAGTTCGCCGCCCATGAGCGTAAGGCTTCCCGCTGGGATCACGGTCTGGAAGCTCTTGGGATTGGCTCCCCAGATCATCTGAGCCAGATTCTGTAGGAAATAACTCATGCCGATAGCTGTGATCAGCACGGCAAGTGACGTTGCCTGCCGCAGAGGCTTGTAGGCCAGGCGCTCAATAAGGATACCCAGCAGGGTGCACACCGCCATGGAGGCCAGCACCCCCACCACCGGAGGAAGCCCCAAATTATACAGGCAGCAGAAGCAGATATACGCGCCCACCATAATCACATCGCCGTGAGCAAAGTTCAGCATTTTGGCAATGCCGTACACCATGGTATAGCCAAGAGCAATGATCGCGTACACACTGCCCAGGCTAATCCCGCTGATCAGATTGGACAAGAACATTGTCATAGCAGTTTTCCTTTCTTCTTTCAGTGTTTTCCGAGGTGACAAGCCCCGGTCACTCCCCACGGGGGTGAGCATGGCTTGTCATCCCGGGAGCGGTATGGAACCGGGCGGATCCTTTTCTCATGGGAACGGGACCCGCCCGGTTTTATTTTTGAGGATCGGAGTTAAACAGTCAAACCGACATTAACCAACGGAAGCGTATGCGCCGTCCTTGATAATGTAAGCAGTAGCGACCTTGCTCACGCAGCCGTCAGCAGTCCATACCATGCCCTCGCCGGTCAGGCCGGTGTAGGTATAGCTCTGCATCCAGGGGATCATAGCCTCGCAGATATCCTGAGCGGAGGTCTCAGAGGTGAAGCCCAGATCCTGGCAGGCAGCGTAGAAGATGTACATAGCGTCGTAAGCGTCAGCGGCGAACTGGTTGGGAGTCACGCCGTACTTGGCCTCGTAGGTGGACACAAAAGAGGTGGTCAGGTCATCCGTTTTGTTGGCATCGAAGGGGGTCAGCATGTAGGAGCCCTCTGCCAGAGCAGTGTTGAAGCCTTCCACAGCCAGCAGGCCGTCCATGCCGTCAACGCCGAAGAACTTGAAGCCGTAACCGGCAGCGTCCGCCTGCTGCATAATGGCAACGATGGGCGTGTAGTAGATGGGCAGGAAGACCAGGTCGGCGCCGGCGTTGGCGGCAGCCTGCAGCTGGACGGAGAAGTCGGCGTTGCCATCATCAGAGAAAGTAGTGTCGGCAACGACTTCCAGGCCAATCTCCTTGGCCTTCGCCATGAAGGACTGGTAGATGCTGGTGGAGTAGTCCTGGGCATTGTTCCAGATGACAGCGATCTTCTCGCCGACACCCAGGCTCTTGATGGTCTGCGCGGAGGAAGCACCCTGGTTGGGGTCGGTGAAGCAGACCTGATAGACGTTGTCCTTACCCTCGTTGACAACAGGGTTGGAAGCGGAGGGAGTCAGAACAAAGACACGCTCTTCGTTGGCAACGTCCGCAACAGCGGCGCAGGCGCCGGAAGTAGTGGTGCCCAGCAGAATCTGCATGCCCTTTTCCATTTCCACGTTGTAAGCGTTGACAGCCATGGTGGGATCGCCCTGGTCATCCTCGCTCAGCAGTTCGAACTGCAGACCGCCCATGGCGTTGATTTCGTCGATAGCAAGCTGAATGCCGTTGGCAACAGCGCTGCCATAGATGGCGTAGTCACCGGTCAGAGGTCCGATCGCGCCGACCTTGATGGTGCCGGCAGGAGCGGCAGCTTCCGTAGCGGGAGTATCGTCCTTGGGTGCCTCGGTGGTCTTCGGGGCATCGGTGGCGGCGGGAGCATCATTGGCAGCGCAGCCGGCAAACATGCCCAGCACCATAACAGCTGCCATTACGAGTGCGAAAACCTTTTTCATTTTCAAGTCTCCTTTACTAACTTTTCTTACTATAAAAAAACGGCACCGTTTCCGGTAACCGTTTCTTCCTGTTTCAGAAGCCCCGGTTACGCACAACCGCCCAGAATTACCAGGCTAATTACGCAAATGGACACTGCCAGCAAAAGGGCAGTGTCCAGTAGGCTATAAAGGTGCGCAGAGGTACAGGCCGCTGCGGTGCAGCTGCCGGAAGTGTAGGATCGAGAGAATTCATGAGCCTGCATATCGTTTGTACCTCCCCTTGAAGTTGGTCATATTGTATCTCAGGGGAGGACATTTGTCAACGAGACAAACACTACATATTTTTCCTCTGTTTTTTCAACTTTTTGTGCAGAACAAACAATATCGTCAGTATTCCCTTACTCACCGTCCAGAACTGCCTTACAGGCCGCAAGGACAGGGGCAATCACCGGGACGCAGGCAGCTCTGCCGTAGCCGCCGTTTTCCACTACCACCATAAAGGCAAGGGGGTATTCTTCATTCATAACAAAACCGGCAAACATGGCGTTAGAGGTCTTTCCCCCGCCCAGCTGGCTGGTGCCGGATTTCGCACAGACCTGGAGCCCGGGGAAGTTGTCATCACCGTATATGGACTGCACATTGTTTCGCATATACCTTTGCAGCGTTTCGGCAATTTCCCGATCCATGATCCGGTCCGTCTGGGTAGGCTCCGCCTGGTAGGTCACTTTTCCGCCAACCTCCACCTTGGACACAAGATGGGGATTCACGCCCTTTCCTCCGGCGGCTATTGTGCCCATAAAGGTCATATACCGGCAGGGGTTAATCTGGTCCGTGTGCTGACCAATGCAGCTCCAGGCAAAGGACGCGCCGCCCGCGTCCTGGATGTCATAGTTTCCCGCCACCGCGGTCACACCGTCAAAGGTCAGCGGCTCCGTCACCTGAAGCTGCTTTACAACCTTGACCATATTGTCCCTTCCCACCAGCTTGGCGATCTGGGCAAAGGCACAGTTGCAGGAATGGGCCAGGGCCCCGGACAGATTCAGTTTACCGTGGGCCGATTCACAGGTGACACTTTCCGTGCCATAGGAATACTCTGCCGTACAGGTAAAGGTTTTATCCAGAATATCCGGTACGGTTTCCAGGGCGGCAATGGTGGTAACGACCTTAAAGGTGGAGCCGGGAATGTACACCGACTGCAGGAAGCGGTTGAGGTACAGGCCCTCGTACTTTTCTTCATTGTCTTCACTGATAACGGGGGGATCGTCCGGGTCATAGGTCGGCGTGGTCAGGGCGCAGAGAATCTCCCCCGTTTTGTAGTTGTATACACTGACGGTGCCCTTCCGTCCGGCCATGGCATCCAGCGCCGCGTTCTGAACCCGGGAGGAAATGGTCAGCGTCATCGTGCCCCCCACACCGCTGTAGTCATACACGCCGTTTACAGGATCAAAGCCGGAAAGCTGCCCCGCGTAATTCGCGATGGCGGCAGCGCTGATATAGCCCTGCCGGTCTCCCAGCCAGTGGAGGGTGGACATCCGGGTCGTGGGAAAGACGGAATACTCCCGGGTACCGTCAATATTCAAAAGCACATCGCCGGACCGGTCCGTTATGGTACCGCAGCCAATATTTCCGTTGTTGAAAACATGGGGAGAGCCCACCGTTGACACCCAGGTTCCCGCCCGGACGGTATACTCAAAAACAAACACTCCCAATCCGCCCAGGAGCACAGCCAGGAAAACGCCCATGATCCAGGTACGCTTGGTTACTCTATTCATTCTTTTCCCTCCCCTTTTTGCTCAGCTTCACCGCAAAGCTGGCATTCTGCCGGGTGTCCGCCGCCTTGACAAAGGCAAGCAGGCCCCAGGAGCCGATCATGCTGGTGCCGCCGTTGGAGAGAAACGGAAACGTTACGCCGGTAAAAGGCAGAATATCCACCGTGCCAAGGCAGTTGAGAATGGTTTGGATCACCAGGATCCCGGCAGCGGTACAGGCTCCAATGCTGTAAAAGCTGCTCCGGGCCACACGGGCCGTACGGACCGTAAAGGCGCCGAACACGGCTATGCACAGCACCAGCATGCAGGCAAGAATCAGGCCCCATTCCTCACAGATCGTGGCAAATACAATGTCCGAATCCGCCGCAAAGACATTTTTCAACCATCCGTTTCCGGGCCCCAGACCCAAAAGTCCGCCGGAGGCGATACACATCAGCGACTTGGTCTGCTGGTAACCGGCGTCGAGGGGATACTCCCACACATGCCGCCACACACTGAAGCGCTGCATGGCGTGCGGCGCGATGCGCAGGGCCATCACCCCGGCAAAGAACAGGGAAGTTACCGCCAGAGCCACCGTACCAAAGCTGCCGGAGCGGAGGTAAGCAATAATCAGGAACGCGCAGAAAAATACCAGCGCCGTGCCGAAATCGTTCATAACGGCAAGCAGCCCGCAGATCACCACGGAATAGCCGATGAACAGGATCAGGTTCCGCTTGTTCATGATCCGGTCCATGGTGGAGGCTCCGGCATAGACAAAGCATACCTTTGCAAGCTCCGAGGGCTGCAAGGATACCCCGCCGATAATGAGCCAGTTTTTGGCGCCGTAATACTCCGTACCGAAAACCAGCGTCACCGCCAGGAACCCCACACCCGCGATCACGGCAAGATACCGGAACCGTTTTGCCCGTTCCAGGTCCCGCAATGACCAACCGATCATCAGAAACGTAAGAATCCCCAGAGCCACGGCAATCAGCTGCTTGGTCACCTCCCCAGGCTTCACCGCGGTGATAGCCGCCATGCCCATGGTGCACATCAGAAAGGCCAGGGTTTCCAGTTCAAAGGATTTCCGGCGGATCATGCAGTAGAAGGCAAAAAGCACCCACTGGCTCACAGCGATACCCACAAAGCCCTCCAGCGCGGGCAGAATTGCCGCTTCATCCCCGTTCATCAGAAAGCCCAAAACGATCATTACCTGAAAGAGGGTCAGCAGGATCAGATTCGAAACCGTTGTGAAGCTGCCCGACGCTTTCGTCCGAAGCTGGGACTGCAGCACTTCCTGCCGCTGGGTGATGGGCTGGAACTTCATTTTGATCCCGCCAATGGAAATGGAGTCTCCCTCCTGCAGGGCGCAGATCTTCACCCGTTCCTTGTTCACATAGGTTCCGTCCTTGGAGCCGGCGTCGGTGATCGTCCAGCTTCCATCGTCGTACCGGGTGAGAACCGCGTGGTTCCGGGAAGCCGTGGGGATGTCCACCACAATGTCGCTGCTTTTGCTCCGGCCAATCACATTTTCCCAATGGGTGATGGGCACCTGCTTTCCGCCGGTCATTGTCAGCCAGGCCCAGATTTCCGGCTCCCGCCGGAAGGTCAGCAGCGGAACGGCGCACCGAAGCAGCAGCAGTCCCGCCGCGATGGGGGCGAAGTACCGGAGGAAACCGATATACACACCGGCATAGGCTCCCCGCGCAGCCTGGAGCGATTCCAAAAGGGTTTCCCATTGCGTCATAGTCCGCCCCTCCTTTCTTTTGTTTTATTTAAAATTAGGGCTACACCGCATAATTCGGCAAGGAAGCTCAGCGAGAGATTTTGTACCAGTTCAAAGTTTCAAAAACGGGGGAATACTGTATGTATTTCCCGTTTTTGAAACTGCAGAAATGGTGCAAAAGATCCGCTGAGATCCGCTGACGCAATTGTGCGGTGTTGCCTTAGGTTTCTTCCAGACTCCGGAGCAGGGCGATCTCCCGGGCATAGCCGGGAAGCTCATTGGGGGTCTCCAGAATCATGGGCTTTCCCTTGAGGGCCGGATGGTTCACGATCCGCCGGAAGGCATCCGTCCCCAGACTGCCCTCTCCGATGCACGCATGCCGGTCCTTGTGGCTGGAAAAGGGGTTTTTGGAGTCATTCAGATGCATTGCCCACAGCCTGTCCAGACCGATCACCCGGTCAAATTCCTCCAGAACACCATCCAAACCCTTTACGATGTCATAGCCACCGTCGTACACATGGCAGGTATCCAGGCAGACGCCCACCTCGCTGCTCGCCACAGCGTCCAGGATCATCCGAAGCTCCCGGAAATTTCCGCCGATCTCCGTACCCTTTCCCGCCATGGTTTCCAGGCACACCCTTACGGGATACCCGGGAGCGAGGGCTGCGCGCAGAGCCTGGCTGATATACTCTACACCCGCCTCCACGCCCTGCTTGACATGGCTGCCGGGATGGAAATTATAAAAATTGCCCGGGAGCGCTGCCATCCGGCGCAGATCATCCGCCAGAATGGAGGCGGCAAATGCTCTGGCATCCGGATCCGCCCCGCACAGGTTCATGGTGTAGGCCCCATGGGCAACAAGGGGGCCAAAGCCGCCGCTTCTCAGCATTTCCACAGCCCGGGCGGCATCCGCCGGGTCTTCCTCCTTTGCCCGGCTGCCCCGGGGATTCCTGGTAAAAAAGGCAAATGTATTCGCGCCGATCTTCTCCGCCGTCTCCACCATTGCCGTGAAGCCATCGGAAGCGGACAGATGGCATCCCAAAAAAAGCATGCTGCGCACCTCCATTTTCCCCTATGCTATCACATTCCTTGAAAAAAAGCAAATTAACATTTTCCATTTCCAGAATATGTGCTATAATGGGTTAGCAATTCGCTGCCCCAAACAATTTGCCCGCACAAGGAAGGAGGGCCTTTATGCCGAAATCGGACAAACAGAAGCTCAAGGTCCTGTATATTCTGGATTACCTGAAAAGAAACTCCCACGGCGATCATCCCGTGGGAGCAAAGGAACTGATTGGGATGCTGGACATGCATGGAATTTCCTGCAACAGAAAAGCGGTGTATTCCGACATCCGGGCGCTGCAGGATTACGGCGTGGATATTGAAACGCTCCACGGCAAGGGCGGCGGCTTTTATATCGCCAGCCGGAACTTTGAGCTGCCGGAGCTGAAGCTTCTCATTGACGCCGTCCAGTCCAGCCGGTTTCTTACGGAAAAGAAGTCCCGGGATCTCATACGCAAGCTCTGCGCAGAATGCAGCGAGGATGACGCCCGGCTCATCCGCCGGGAGGTTCTTGTCTCCGGGCGGGTAAAGAGTATGAATGAGAGTATCTACTACAACGTAGATGCCATCCAGGAGGCCATTGCCCAGAACCGTCAGATCTCCTTCCGGTACTTTGACTTTGGGATCGACGGCCAGCGCCGGTACCGGGACCGGGATTATACTGCCAGTCCCTACGGCCTTTGCCAGGACAACGAAAACTATTACCTGCTGGCCCATTCCCCCCGCCATGGCGTCACCAGCTACCGGGTGGACCGGATGGAGAAGATCAGTCTGGAGGAAGCGCCCCGGACGCCCTGCCCGGAGCTTACCGGGGAGGGTCTTGCCCGGTACGCCAGCCGGATGTTCCAGATGTTTTCCGGAGAGCCCACCACCGTTAAATTCCGGTTTCACCGGGATCTGGCAAACGCGGTCATTGACCGGTTCGGCAGGGATACCATGCTGATCCCCGACGGGGAGGACCACTTTGTCTTCACCGCCCAGGTGGCGGTATCTCCCCTGTTTCTCAGCTGGCTTCTTGGCTTCGGCACCAAAGCCAGGATCCTGTACCCCCAGTGGGTCATTGACCGGTGCACCGACCTGTGTAAGACGGTGTTACAGCAATATCAGGCCAATGAAAACGAGTGATACACATCCTCCCAGATGATCTGGGACACCTCCGCATCGGAAGGACGCAGAACGCTCATGCAGTAATGGTAGTTCCCGTCATCCAGAATGACGCCGTGGCCCAGCTGCTCCCCCGTTTCCCCAGCGGCGGCCCATACGAATTCATAGCGTTTCACGCCCTCTGATTCCGTGGTGATCACTGTCAGGTCAGATTTGTGAAAGCCTGTCAGGTCATAAATGGTTCTGTCCAGATCCCCGGCATCCAGCGTCTCGATGGCGACGGAATAGTCGCTGCCTAAGTACAGGTTTCCGCTTGCCCCTTCCACTATCGTCTGCTCGCCGTCCTCCGGCAGATCCACAGCGATTTCCCGGGGCTCCGCCATGACAGGCACCGCCATATCATCCGCTACCGTCTCCACCGTTTCCTGGGCACCACAGGCAGTGAGCAGCAGCACAGCCAAAAGAAGCACACACCCTTTTTTCAAACCGATCCCTCCCGAAAGGATTTTATCATGACGCAGAATTCTCTCCTTGCCTGCCTCCTTATTATCAATGCGGCAGCCTTTCTGCTTATGCTTGCGGACAAGCGCCGGGCGAAGAAAAAGCTCTGGCGCGTTCCTGAAAATATCTTTCTTCTCTTTGCGCTTCTCGGCGGAAGCGTGGGCATCCTGGCTGGGATGTACTCTTTCCGCCACAAGACCCGCAAGCCTAAATTCTATATCTGCGTCCCGGTTATTCTGGCGGCGCAGATTCTATTCATCGTCTGGCGAATGGGGACTTAACCTGCCGCCCGGTTTCAACTGATTGGAGAGAATAGGGTATGCAGAAGCTGCTCGGATATGATGATTTACCAGCGGAAATTAAAATTCAAATAACGCACGTTGTTGGAATCTGGAAAACGCACCTAAAAGAAGAACTAATCGGCGTATATCTGCATGGCTCCATCGCACTGAATGCTTTCAATCCGAATTCGGGAGATGTTGACATTCTTGTGGTTGTAAAGGACTCCATCGATGTTTCCGAAAAGCTTGCCATCGCCAAAGACATCATTGCCCTTGACGGCGCGCCCCGCCCTGTTGAGGTATCGGCAATCAAGCTCAACGATGCCAAAGCGTGGAAAACCCCCGGAAACTGTGTCTTTCATTACAGCGATTTCTGGCGGGAAAAATATCTGGCCCGGTTCCGGGATCCCGACGTAGAAGTTTTTGTAGCCGACCAGGAATTTCCTGACGCCGATGTGACCAGCTATATCAAGCTGATAAAGCAGAGCGGGATCGTTCTGTATGGACAGAATATCCAGGCTGTCTTTGCCGATGTTTCTGACGAGGATTTCTGGTCGGCAATCTGCTCGGATATTGATGAATATGATTTTCACGCCTATGACCCAAGGTATTTTGCCAGCAATATTCTGATTCTGGGAAGAATTCTTTCTTTCAAAAGGGAGAAACGGATTTTGTCAAAATACGACGGCGGATTATGGATGATTCAAAATGTACCGAAGCAATTACAGTATCTGCCGGAAGCCGCTATGAAAATCTGGTTTGAAAATGAGGACTGTCATTTACCGGAGGATGACCTGGAAAAGCTTCGGGAATACCTGATAGAAGAGATAAAAGCCTGAGAAGACAACGAATTCTTCTCAGGCTTTTTGTAGAATCTTCGCCCCTGCTTTCGCGGGGCGAAGATCAAATGTTTTACTTCAGCTCAGGCCAGTAGCCCTTGTTGGCCTCGATCATATCGTCGAGGATCTCCTTGGCAACCGTCATGCTGGGAACGGTCTTGTTGAGGGTAAAGGCCTGCAGGACCTTCTCGTAGCTTCCCTCAATGCAGCCCTCCACCAGCAGCTTTTCGGAGTTCAGCTGCTGCATCATGAGGCCCTGCTGGAACAGGGGGATGGGATCCCGGGCGATGACCTCGGGGCCGTTCTTACCGATATAGGCAGGCAGCTCCACCATGGCATCGTAGGGCATGTTGGGAATGGCGCCCCGGTTTTCGGTGATGACCAGGAAACGGGCCTTGGTGTCGTTCTTCAATGCAATTGCCAGATCCGCGATCCAATCGCCGTGGCTGCCGGCATAGAAGACCTTTTCATCGATCTTGCCGGTGGCAAGGTAGGTGTCCACACCGTCAAACAGGTTCTTCTCCCGGGTCTCCATAACCTCGTTGGCACGGGTATGGTTGGGATCGGAATGCTCCACAAACTCCTTACACTGCAGGTAGTAGTTCAGGTAGGTGTTGGGCAGCATCTCCGGGAAGTTCTCCATGATCTCATAGACACCCTTCCAGACATAGTACCAGCTTCCCTTGGTGTGCCGGTTCCCCTCGGTGCCGGTGCCCTCTTTCTTGACGGATACGCCCAGAGCGGCCTTGTCCTTCAGGTAGGCTTCCGGCATGAGGATCTTGTGCTCCTTGATATAGGCACGCAGGGGCTCCATCAGGTCCTTGCCCTTGTACTCAATGGAGGTGAACCAGCCGAAATGATTCAGGCCGAAGTAATCGTAAACGATATTCTCCTTGTCCTTGATGTTCATGGCGGCGGCAACCACATCGATGATGGCAATGGGCATGTCGCAGATGTTGATGATCCGGGCATGGGGCCGCAGCTTCCGGCAGGCCTCGGACACGATGGCGGCAGGGTTAGAGTAGTTCAGGATCCAGTAGTCAGGTCTTGCGTACTTCTCCGCGTCGTCAATGACCTTCATCATGGGGAAGATGGTCCGCATGCCGTAGGCCATGCCGCCGCAGCCGCAGGTTTCCTGGCCCACACAGCCATGGCGCAGAGGGATCTTCTCGTCCTGCTCCCGCATGGCGTACTTACCCACCCGCATCTGGGCAAAGATGAAGGAGGCATCCTTGTACGCGGTCTCCGGATCGGTGGTAGTAATCAGTTTGATGCCGCATTTCAGATCCTCATGGAGAATCCAGTCCACCACTACGGCAACCTTGTCCTGCCGCTCCTTGTCGATGTCGAACAGGCGGATTTCATCCACTTCCAGTTCTTCCCGGCGAAGAGCGATGGACTTGACGATTCCGGCGGTAAAGGTGCTGCCGCCGCCCACAATGGTAATAATCATATCTTCGATCGTCCTTTCTTGTCAGCGCTCCGGTATCAGAGCTTTTCCAGTTGGTTGTTCACTGCCTGGTGAACCTCCGCCACATGCAGGCCGAAAACAATCTGGACGGAGTTACCTTTCTTTACAATACCACGGTTTTCCACCTTGTTGATCAGTTCTTCATTCAGAAGGCTGGGATCGGCCAGAGTGACACGCAGACGGGTAATGCAGTTTTCCAGAGCGGTGATGTTGGCCTTGCCGCCCAGACCGTTGATAAGATTCATAGCCATCTCATCGTCGGTTCCATTCTCAGCGGGCTTCGCTTCCGCCTTGGGTGCTTCCACCGCGGCAGCGGCACCGGCGGTGCGGGGCTCGCCCTCACGGCCGGGGGTGTGATAGTTGAACTTCTTGATAAGGAAGCTAAATACCACAAAGTATACCACAATCTGGATCAGGCCAAGCACCCACATGAGCCACATACGATTGGTCTTGTCCGCGTTGGCAATGTTGGTCAAGATACTGGCCAGGAGGTTGCCGTTCCACAGGGCAATAACATCAAACACCTTCAGCAGAGCCATGAAGAGGCCCGCGATGCAGGCATGGAGAAAGTACAGCAGAGGCGCCGCGAAGATGAACATGAAGTCGATGGGCTCGGTAATGGTTGCGAGGAACGCCGTGACCACCAGAGGAATGACGGTGGTGGCAGTCTTCTTGCGGTTTTCGGGATAGGCGGTGTAGATAAAGGCAGCTCCGATGCCGATGTAGCCGAACATCTTGGTAAAACCGATGGAGGTGTAGTAGATGCTGTCGGAGAACTTCTCCACAGGCATATTCATTTCCGCCATGACAATGGGATAGGCGCCGGCGATGGTGGTCTCACCCAGCTGCAGCACGCCGCCCAGGTCGGAGAACTGGAAGGGGGTGTAAACCAGATGGTGCAGACCGGTGGGCAGCAGCAGCCGCTCCAGGAAGCCATAGAGGAACAGGCCGAAAGCGCCGGTGCTCTTGATGAAACCGCCCAGGGCGCTGATCCAGCCCTGCACGATGGGCCAGACGGTATTGGTGACCAGAGCGAAGACCATAGCCACAAACACCAGGCAGATGAAGGAGAAGTTAGCGCCGGAGTAGATCTGCAGGGCACCCTTAAAGCGCTTCTGGAAGGTACGGTTGAAGACCCAGCCAACCAGGCAGCCCAGAATAATGCCGCCGAAGACGCTCATGTCCACGCACTGAATACCCAGAATTCTGGTCTGGCCGGTGCCGATCAGGCCGATCAGGGGCTGATCCTGCGCCAGGGTCCCGGTAACGTTCAGCAGGGTGTTGGAGCAGATGAGGTACATAAGGTAGGTCATAAAGCCGATGATGCCGGCCTTATGCTTGTCGGATTTGGCAAGAGCCGCGGGCAGGCCGATGACAAACAGCACGCCCAGATTGTTGATGATGGCCATAATGGCATTGTAAAGCAGCTTGCCGAAGACCTGAATGGGAGCCCACTTCAGGAAAGGCAGCGCGGCGGTAATGGTGCTGTTGGTCAGCAGAATGCCCACCACGATCAGGCTGCCGCCTGCCGTCAGATAGGACAGGGGCTGGACCATTGCCTTGGCAAAGTTTTCCAAGGTGTCCATGATTTTTTGTTTCATGCGTCTCTCTCCTTAGAATGATTTGAAAACGGTTTTTCGGATGAATGTATTTCATGAGTCCTGCCGCAGCGCGCATTGGGCAAACCTCATTACTTACTCTTTTTCCAGAACCCGGTTCAGGTGAATCAGTAGGTAAAACTGCTCCTGCCGGTTGAGTGCCGGCGCGGCGTGCTGCCGCAGGTAATCATCCATTCGTTCCAGGCAGACAGAATTCCTGGGGTCTCGTCCCAGAAGATAGGCATACAGAGAATCCTCTTCCCCATCCCGCCAGATGCTGTTCTGCTGAATACGCTGGGCCAGAAATTTCAGATGGGTAATCAGACGAAGCGCATCCAGGCTATTCTCGTCCAGCGTGATTTCGTAGGTGGAGCGGATGACGTCCAGCATAGCCTTCACAAATTTCAGCGTGCCGTAGGCGGCAGTGCTGTCCACGGAAATGGATACCAGATGCAATGCGATATAGCCAGCCTCATCCTCCGGCAGGGAAACGCCGCAGGTCTGCCGGATGATCTCCAATCCCTGCTGACCCAGGGCGAATTCCTTCTGATAAAGAAGTCTCGTCTCGCTGAGCAAAAGATTCGGCAGGGACATATGCTTTTCCTGTCGCTCAATGGCGAAGCTGATATGGTCCACCAGAGAAATCGTCGCCTGGCTGCTCATGGGGAAGCCCTCCGCCTCCGCCAGGGCAATGATCCGCTCCGCGGCCTCCATCACAGTCGGCTGAACATCCTCGAGCATTTCCAGAAATTTGGTCTGCATTTCCGTCTGAACATAATAGACCTTGTCCACCCGATTCTCATCCACCGTTTCTCCGGCACGCTTGTGAAAGCCAATCCCGCTGCCAAGCAGAATGGCCTCCCGTCCTCCCGGCAGGATCACGGATACCGAGTTGTTGTTAAACACCTTGATGATCTTCAAAGCTGTCTCCCCTTGATGCCACGACAAAAAAAGAGCATGACTTCAAAAAATGGCTATCCAAAAATGGGTATCCACGTTAAGAACTCATGCCTGATCGAACAGTAACACGTTAACAGAATATTCAATTCTGCACAAATTATAGCAGAGCGGAACATAATTTGTCAATCAGCAGTTCAATATAATTTTTCTATCAAAAATTGTGCAGTTTGCACATGAATCGATCGGTATTTCACATTTTCATTGCGTTGTTGACTTTACCAAACGGGTAAGTAATAAAAAGAAAACGGTTAGAAAGAATTTGATATGTATGGTTAACGATCATTTTTTGAGGAAGCAGATGACGCTTTATTGCAGTTTGTCGTATTTATTTCCAAGGCATACGGGATTAGAAAAAAACTGAGAAGGCCAAAAATCTTCTCAGACTTTTTTATGGAAGTCCGGTAAAAAGCGGGAACATGCTCCTGTGCCGCTGACACATCAATCTTTTGCTCACACAGAGAGCATCAGCACCATACTGGCCGCGAAAACCAGAATAACAAAGATCGTACCGGCGTTGGTAAAAAAGCAGGTCAGGCATCTTCCGTCCATACGGTTTGCCTCACGATAGTTGCGGATCTTCGGGATATTGACAACGAGCACCCCGAGAGCCGCAACGGAGAAAGCCAGGAGAATTCCCCCCTGGAGAAGCGCTCCGCTGACGCCGGGCAGCATCCCGGCCAGCCCCGGCAGCAAGCTCCCCAGGACCAGATTATTGAACATATGCAGCAGCACACACCAGCCCAGGGAATATTCCTCGGCAACATAGCCCAGCACCAGTCCTACCGCAAACGCGTAGGGCGTCTGCACCAGATTCCCGTGGTACATGCCAAACAGAAATGCGGAAGCAATAATACCGAAACGCTTTCCGTAGGGGCGGAGCATGCCCTGAATCAGGCCCCGGAACAGCAGTTCCTCCGTAAGCGGCGCAACCAGACAGCCGTACAGGAGCATGCTCACGCTGCTGCTCTGCATGGTCGCCGCTTCCACGGAGGCCGTAATATCCACACCAAGGGGGCTGAGCAGAGCGTTCAGCAGGCCCGTCAAAACGGAAAAAACCAGCTGGGCGCTGACAAAGACACACAGCACCGAGAGAAAGGACGCTGAATCCATTTTCCCCCGTGGCCTCCACATTTCCTTTCCCAGAAAGGGCAGACCTTTCCAACCGATCAGAATCACCAGACCTACGGCAGCAGCATACAGGTAACCCCAGGCGTTTCCCGCAATCCCGGCGGTGAGCTTGCCGGGATCCGGCAAGGCACCTGCGCGGATCATTTCCAGCGCGTCTGCCATTCCCTGAACAAACATGGTCAGAAGCACCATGACATTCAGGATTCCATAATAGATCAGCAATGTCCAGCCAGCCGTGCAAAAACGACGGCGCAGGATCTTGTTAATTTCTTTTTCCGTCATTGGATTTCCTCCCGGATTTCTTCCAGAATCTTCTCGGCGCAGAGCATGCCGTCAATGGCTGCTGACATGATTCCGCCGGCATAGCCCGCACCCTCACCAGCCGGGTACAGTCCCCGAAGCTTCGACTGCCGGTCCTCCCCCCGGAGGATCCGCACCGGAGAAGAGCTGCGGGTCTCCGGGGCGGTCAGCACTGCATTGGGGTCCGCAAACCCATGAAGCCGTGTCTCCAATCTGGGAAGTGCCTGCTTCAAAGAAGCGGTAATGCTTTCCGGCAGGACGGTATTCAGGTCGCACCAGACCACCCCGGGACGATAGGTGGGCTTCACCTCTGCCGGGCCGGTGCTGGGCTTTCCGGCAAGGAAGTCCCCCACTGTCTGGGCAGGCGCCCGGTAGTCACCAGCGGTGCGATAGGCACGTTCCTCAATCTCCCGCTGCCAGAGCATGCCCCCCAGCGGACCGGGATAGGGAAAATCCCCCGGACGAACCGTCACCAGCAGGGCCGCGTTGGCATTTTCTCCCCCGCGGTCGGAATTGCTCATGCCGTTTGTGACCACGCCGCCTTCTTCCGAGGCAGCCGCCACCACATAGCCTCCGGGGCACATACAGAAAGTATATACCGTTCCGTCCTCCAAATGCTCCGCCAGCTTGTAATCCGCCGGGGGCAGGGCGGGATTCTCCCCGCCGTATTGGGCAAGGTCGATATTCTTTTGTAAATGCTCGATCCGCGCGCCCATGGCAAATGGCTTTGGCTCCATGGGAACCCCCATTTCCTCCAGCATCCGGAAGGTGTCCCGGGCACTGTGGCCGATGGCCAGGATCACCCGGGTGCAGGGGATCTCCTCCCCCGTCTGGGTGGTGATTGCCGTGATCCGATCCCCTGTCTGTTTGATACCCGTCACCCGGGTGCGGAAACGGACCTCTCCCCCCATTTCTTCAATCCGGCGGCGAATGGACTGCACAACCTCTACCAAAACATCCGTCCCCACATGGGGCTTGGCGTCAAAGAGGATGTCCTCCCCCGCTCCCGCTTTCACAAACTGTTCCAGGATCCAGTGGATCCGGGGATTATTGACCCCGGTATTCAGCTTTCCGTCGGAAAAGGTTCCGGCGCCCCCCTCGCCGAACTGCACGTTGCTTTGGGGGTCCAGCGTCCCACCGGAAAAAAAGGCATCCACCCTCTGCTTTCTGGTCAGGGCATCGTCTCCCCGCTCCAGGACCAGGGGGCACTGTCCTGCCAGGGCCAGTACCAGCGCGGCAAACATTCCGGCGGGACCAAAGCCCACCACTACAGGCCGCTGAGCAGCTTTGGGGGCTTTTGGAACCGTATAACGGTATACCGGGGCAAGCTCCGCCCGGCGGCTCCCGGCTTTCATTAAGAGCTTTTTCTCGTTTCCCTCCACACGGACATCCACGGTATAAATGATCCGGATCTCCGGCTTCTTCCGGGCATCCACGGAGCGGCGGACAATGGTCAGCTCCCGGATTTTGGAGCCGGGAATCTTCAGATTTTTCGCTGCCTCGTACCGAAGCTGATTCGCGTCATGCTCCGGCGGGAGGGAAATGTCCCGCAGTCGTATCATGTTTTACTCCTTCCGGCGCTTTCTCCTGCCAGGCGCCCGGAGCTCCAGGCCCATTGCAGGTTATAGCCGCCGCAGTCTCCATCCACATCCAGCACCTCGCCGCAGGCATACAGCCCGGGAACCAGGCGGCTTTCCATGGTTTCCTCGTTAAATTCCTCCGTCAGGATGCCCCCCGCCGTCACCTGGGCGGCATCCATACCCATGGGCTGGGTCAGGGTCACTTCCAGCGCCTTTGCCTTTTCCGCTGCCAGGGTAAGCGCTTCCTCCGGTATATCCCGGACAAGCCCCTGCTGGGAAATCCCGGCCTCCCCGGTCAGGACTCTGCCCAGGCGGTTATGGAGGATCCCTGTAAACAGCTCAGAAGCAGGCAGGTCGGTTTTCTTCCTGCGAAGCAGTTCCTCTGTCAAGGTCTGCCGGTCCAGATCGGGAAGAAAATCCAGCCGGCAGCTCCATTCTCCCCCGCCCTGGCACACATCCCGGGATATTTCAAAAGTCACCGGGCCGGACAAACCGTACTGCGTAAATTGCAGTTCTCCCCTGCTCCCGGCAAACAGCTCTCCGTCCCGGAAAACAGACGCTTCGCAGTTTGTCCGTACACCCTTTAAGGACGCGAGGGCTCCCCAGGAGGAACAAAGCTGCACCAGATTGGGGCGAAGCTTTGTGCTGTGATGGCCCAGGGACCGGAGAAGCTTATAGCCGGACATGCTGCCGCCCAGAGCCGTTCCGGCAAGTCCACCGCAGGCAACGATGACCCGGTCACAGTCCACCGCTTCCTCTTGGGCTTCCACCCGGAAGCGTCCTGCTGCTTTCCGCACCTTCTCCACTTCAAATCCCAGTTTTACAGTGATATTGGGCTTGTCCAACGCAAAGCGCAATATATCCGCCACGGAATTTGCCTGATCGGAATAGGGGTACACCCGGCCCGATGCTTCCGCTACGGTATAAAGGCCCATGCGGCGAAACCAGCAAAGCGTTTCCTCCGGAGAAAAGCGGTTCAGGGCATATTGCCAGAAGCCGGACTGCTCCCCATGATAGCCTGTTTTTCCGGCGTGCAGATTTGTCAGGTTGCACCGTCCGTTGCCGGTGGCCCGCAGCTTCCGCCCCAGACGGGCCTGACGCTCAAAAAGCACCACCTGTACACCCGGCGCTTCCGACGCAGCCAGGGCCGCGGCCATACCGGAGGCACCGCCGCCGATGATTCCAATGACCATACTGTTTCTCCTTGCACATATGGATTGTCCCCATTATACCCCACAAATCTCCCATGCACAAGAAAAACTTCTTTGCGAACGGGAAAAGATATGGTATAATAGCCGAAGGTGATACTATGGACCGAAGTCTGATCGAAAAAATCGGAAAAACCACGGAAGACCGGATGCTTTTGGCTAAGGTCTTCGACAAAATAAATTCCGGGATGCGGAAAAACATTCCTGCCTCCACCGCCTTTCTCTCCCCCCGGGAGCAGGAAATGGCCCGGTTCCTCTTCGGCAGTCCCCAGGGGCTGTTTCCTTTCGGCGGCTATCCGGACGCGGAACGGAAAATGCTTGTCTATCTTCCGGAATATTTGGAGGAAAGCTGGCTTTTGCGTGAGGACAGTCCGATTGTTTGCATCCACGCGGACTTCTTCCGGGAGGACAAGCTGACCCACCGGGATCTGCTGGGAGCCCTCATGGGCGCCGGAATCGCACGGGAAACCGTTGGCGACATTTGCGTCGGTACCGGCTGCGCGGATTTCTTTGTCACAGCGGAAATCGCGCCCTATCTGGTGCAGAGCTTCACCAGCGCCGGGCGGACGACACTTCATCTAAAGCAAGTACCTCTGGACGCGGTTCTGATCCCGGAGCCGGAAACGAAGGAGCTGCGGGATACCCTTGCCTCCCTGCGCTTAGACAGTGTCATCAGTTCAGGCTTCCGCATCGGCAGAAGCCTGGCCGCGCAATACGTTGCCGCCGGAAAAGCGGCCATTGACGGCCTGCCCTGCGAGAAGCCGGATAAGCTTGTTTCAGAGGGTGCCAAGATCTCCGTGCGTGGTCTGGGAAAAATACAGCTTGCCCAGGTGGGCGGCGAAACAAAAAAGGGGCGGATCAGTGTCATCATCCGCCGGTATGTGTGAGGACGCAAATATGAACATGCAGGAAGTAATCGCGCGGATCAACGCGCTGGCAAAGAAAGCAAAGAAAGAAGGGCTATCTCCGGAGGAAATCCAGGAGCGGGACAGGCTCCGCCGGATTTATATTGAATCGGTAAAGGCCAACCTGGTTGGGCAGCTGGAAAACACCTACATTGTGGGGCCTGACGGAAAAAAGAAGAAATTGGAGCACAAATAATGGAACTTCGGGAACAAATCGCCTGCTACCGTCCGGTAAATGCGCAGGAGGAAAAGGACAAAGAGCAGCTTCTTGCCTGGCTTGGCAGCGGAATTGACCTGTACAGCCGGGACTGTGCCGCCGCCCATCTCACCGCCTCCGCCTGGGTGGTCAGCCCGGACAGGAAAAAGGTGCTGATGGCTTACCATAAAATCTATAACTCCTGGGCCTGGACAGGAGGACACGCCGACGGACAAAGGGATCTGTGCGCCGTTGCCCGGCGGGAAGCCATGGAGGAAAGCGGCATTACGGAACTGAAACTTCTGGATCCCGGCATCTTTTCTCTGGAGATTCTCAGTGTGGACGGTCACGAGAAGCGGGGACAGTATGTGTCCACCCATCTGCATCTGAATGTGACCTACCTTTTTGAGGCGGATCCCGGCGCTCCCCTGCGGTGCAAGCCCGATGAGAACACCGGGGTTGCCTGGATCCCCATCGACGAGCTGTCCGAAAAGGTTTCAGAGCCCTGGTTTCTGGAACGGATCTACAGCAAGCTGATAAAAAAGAGTACAGGATAATTGGAGGATATTATGGCTTTTCTGCCTGTGACCCGGGAGGAAATGGAAGCCCGGGGATGGGTCCAGTGCGACTTTGTATATGTGATCGGGGATGCCTATGTGGATCATCCCTCCTTTGGCCACGCCATTATCAGCCGGGTTCTGGAGCATCACGGCTACAGCGTGGGCATCATCTCCCAGCCGGACTGGAAGGATCCCGAATCCATCAATGTATTCGGACCACCCCGGCTGGCATTTCTGGTCTCCGGCGGCAATATGGATTCCATGGTGAACCACTATTCCGTCACCTGCCACCGCCGGAAATCCGATGCCTTTACCCCCGGAGGTGTCATGGGAAAGCGGCCGGATTATGCCACCGTCGTTTACTGCAACCTGATCCGCCGCACCTATAAGGATATTCCCATTCTGATCGGCGGCATTGAGGCAAGCCTGCGGCGGCTTGCCCACTACGACTACTGGTCGGACAAAATGAAGCGCTCCATCCTCCTGGACAGCCAGGCGGATCTTCTCATGTACGGCATGGGGGAACGGAGCGTGGTGGAGATCGCCGATGCTCTGAACACGGGAATGGATGTTAAGGACATTACCTATGTGGATGGGACGGTTTTCAAAACCGCCCAGCCTGACGACAGTCTTCCCACAATTATTCTTCCCAGCTTTGACGAAGTGAAGACGGATAAGCGCAAGTACGCTGAATCCTTCCGGATCCAGTACGCCAACTGCGACCCCTTTACCGCCAAGCGAATGGCGGAGTGGTACGGTAAGAAATATGTGGTGCAGAATCCGCCCCAGAAACCGCTGACCACGGAGGAAATGGACGAGATCTACGATCTTCCTTATATGCGCACCTACCACCCCAGCTACGAAAAGGCAGGGGGCGTTCCCGCCATCGAAGAGGTCAGGTTCAGCCTGGTGAGCAACCGGGGCTGCTTCGGTGCCTGCTCCTTCTGCGCCCTGACCTTCCACCAGGGGCGGATCGTACAGGTCAGGAGCCACGAATCCATTCTCCGGGAAGCGGAGATTATGACGAAGGATCCGGATTTCAAGGGCTATATCCACGATGTGGGCGGCCCCACCGCCAATTTCCGCCACCCCGCCTGCAAAAAGCAGATGTCCAAAGGCGCCTGTGGAGGGCGGCAGTGCCTCTACCCCACCCCCTGCAAGAATATGGACGCGGATCACAGCGACTATGTTGCCCTGCTGCGCAAGCTCAGGGCCCTGCCCGGGGTAAAAAAAGTTTTTGTCCGCAGCGGCATCCGGTTTGACTATCTGCTGGCGGACAAGAAGGACACCTTCTTCCGGGAGCTGGTAAAGTACCACATCTCCGGACAGCTGAAAGTAGCGCCGGAGCACGTTTCCGACCGGGTTCTGGCCCGGATGGGAAAGCCAAGGAACGAAGTGTACAACCGGTTTGTGGAAAAATACTTCCGTCTCAACCAGGAGTTCGGGATGAAGCAGTACCTTGTCCCCTACCTCATGTCCAGCCATCCCGGCTCCACCCTGGCGGACGCGGTGGCGCTGGCAGAGTACATTCGGGACATGGGCTACAACCCGGAGCAGGTGCAGGATTTCTACCCTACCCCCTCCACCCTGTCCACGGTGATGTACGCCACCGGACTGGATCCCAGAACCATGGAAAAGGTCTACATCCCCACAGATCCCCATGAGAAAGCCATGCAGCGTGCCCTCATCCAGTACCGGAATCCCGTCAACTATAGCCTTGTTCGGGAGGCGCTGGTAAAGGCGGGACGGGAAGACCTCATCGGCACCGGACCCAAGTGTCTGATCCGGCCCTGGCCGCCGAAAGGACCGGGAGCAAAGGCTCCCGGAAATGTCCCCGGGAAGAAGAAAAACACCTCTCCGGCAAAGAGCCGCAGAAAATGACACAACGCCCACGGAAAAGCTTTTCCGTGGGCGTAGAGCCTGTCGAAAAACCGGTCATTGCGAACCAGTCCGCTTAAGTGGTGTGGCAATCTCCCAACTTTTCAGGCCCGAAATTGATAGGTTCAACCTTAAA
>JAEDNR010000043.1 GCA_016302405.1 Oscillospiraceae bacterium | reverse complement strand
ATGCGGATGACGGGCTCCCCCCGGTACCAGTGTGCGCACTGGTACCACCCCCCTCATAAATGCGGGGGGCAAGGCCGCGTACCGCATCCACCCGCTCACCATTCATCAAACAGCTCTACAAATTCCAATTTGTCAGTGTGCCTACAAGCCGATAACCTTATGGATAATTAACAGCAATGGAACGTGGGCGCTTTGGCGGCTGTACGCGGTCCCTATAGGAGTGTTATTTATGGATTATTTGGAAAACTATGACGATCTGGAGGGCCTTGCGGATCTGGATCTCGACGATCTGACATTCGACGATCTGTCACTTGACGATCTGCCGCTTGACGATCTGGAGGACTTTGGGGATCCGGAGGAGCCGGAAGAAAAGAAAACCCCGGAAACGGAGGACACGCCCGAAGAAGAGGGAACCCCGGAGACGGAGGACACGCCCGAAGAAGAGGGAACCCCGGAAGTTCCGGAAGCCCGGGAAAAACGGGTCAGAACGGAAGCGGAGAAGCAGGACCGGGCGATCGTCACCATGCTGTCGGTGGTACTGGCGCTGCTGGTGACCCTGATCGTCATTGTGGCCGGCTTGAAATTCTATGTGCTGGTGGACTGGCACCTGTACCCCAAAAATGCCCGGGAGCTGGACCTGCGGGAAAAGACCCTTTCCCCGACGGAGTATACGGCCATTCAGGAGGCGCTGCCTGACTGCCGGATTGTTTGGAACGTTCCTTTCCAGGACGGGACTGTGTCCAGTGATGTTACCGAGCTGACGGTGACCAGCCTCTCCGACGAGGACGCGGCGGCCCTTACATACCTGCCGGAGCTCAGAACCCTCCACGCGGAAAGCTGCATGGACTACGCCCTGCTTTCCGCGTTCCAGGAAAGCCGCCCCGACTGCCGGGTGCTCTACCGGGTGCGGATCGGGAGCAAGACCTATGACCAGGACACGGAGCTGGTGACGGTCTCCGCCCTGACCGAGCAGGAGGGGGAAATGCTGGCGTTCCTGCCGAAGCTGAAAACCGTGGACGGGGAAAACTGCGGGGAGTACGCTCTGCTTGCCGGGCTGCAGGAAACCCATCCGGACTGGGATGTGCGCTATACCGTCAAAATGGGAGACAGCGCCCTTTCCAAGGACGCCCGGGAGGCTGTGGTGACCGGAGCGGACAGCGCCGAGCTGATCGCGGGCCTGGCGGGCCTGCCGGAGCTGGAGACCCTGGAGCTGAAGGACCCCAAGGCGGACGGGGCTACCCTTCTTGCCCTGCGGGAGCAGTACCCGGATGTGAAGCTCAGCTGGTACTTTGACGTAGGCGGCACCCAGGTGGACGAGACCGCCGTGGAGGTGGATGTGTCCGGCCGGGACTTTTCCTCCCTGGAGGAAGCCGAGAATATGGCCTCCTGCTTCCCCAATCTGGAAAAGTTCATTATGAGCTACTGCACCGTAAACGGGGAGAAGATCGAAAACGAAACCATGTCGGACTTCCGGGAGAAGATGCGTCCGGAATACAAGGTAGTCTGGACGGTGGAGTGCGGAAAGCTGCGGGTGCGTACCGACGACACCACCTTCATGCCCACCCGGGAGCGGGAATACTACTTCAAGGATTCCATGACCGAAAACCTTCGCTACTGCGAGGATATGATCTGTGTGGATATTGGCCACCATCCTATCAAGGATATTTCCTTTGTGCGGTATATGCCCCACCTGAAATATCTGATCCTGACGGACACCGCCGTCCAGGACATTTCCCCGCTGGAGAATCTGAAGGAGCTGATCTTCCTGGAGCTGACCTTCGGCATCGTCCGGGACTACACGCCGCTGCTTGGCTGTACCGCGCTGGAGGACCTGAACATGGACCAGCTTTGGTACTTCGCGGACCCCACGCCCCTTTACCGGATGACCTGGCTGAAGACCCTGTTCTGGCAGAAGTGCAGCGGGCATATCATCGTGAAGCTCCAGGAATCCCTGCCGGATACCCGCCTGGACTTTACCGGTTCCACGTCCAACTCTGCGGGAACGGGCTGGCGGAACCTGCAGAACTACTATGACATGCGGGACATCCTGGGCATGCCCTATATGCGCTGAGCAAGGCAGGTCGAATTGACAATTGACAATGAACAATTGACAATTAAGGAATCCCTCCGGGATGATTTAAAATAAAAAATTTGGACGAGAACGATAGAAATGATTTCAAAATCGTCCCGTAGGGACACAATAATTGTCAACTGTCAATTGTCAATTGTCAATTCAGTAACAGCCGATAACCTTAATGAATAAGTACGGTGCCGCTTTGCGGCAAGGGGAACGATAACAAGACAGAAAAGGAGCGAGGGCGCATGGCGAGAAAGAAAAATGCCCGGGGGAGAAACGGGGTTATCTGGGGCCTGACGGCAGCCTGCGTCTGCGCGGCGGCGGTGCTGGTCGCGCTGCTGGTGTGGGACGGCCCGTCCCCCAAAGCGCCTGCCGGTGTGCCGGAGCAGACGGAGACTACCCTTGCCGCCGCGGTGGTACTGCCGGTAACGGCGGACGGAAATCCGGAGAGCCTGCGGTGCAAGGACAGCTACCTTGTGGCCCTGGAGGACTTTGACCCGGATACTACGGTTGCCTGGCTGGGTACCGACAGCCTTACCGCGGGGCAGCTGCAGGCCTGGTACTGGCTTACCGTCTGCGGCTATACCGGGGAACCGGGGCCGGATTTGTCCCGCCCGCTGGAGGAGCAGGTCTGCCCCCTGACGGACGAGGGCCTTTCCTGGCAGCATTACTTCCTGCGCCAGGCCATCGCTTCCTGGCAGAGCCGGCAGTCCCTGGTTCTGGCTTCCCGGGAGCCCATGCCCGTGACGGAGGAGCTGTTCCAGCCCAAGGCAGAAGACCATGAAACCTATTTCCCCGCCGGGATTCCGGCGGAAAAGGTGCTGTACGCGGATAAGGACTGCTTTACCCCCAACAGCGTGCACCAGGAATATTTGGACAGCCTGCCGGCGCTTCTGACGGAGCTGGCGGAAAGCCAGGGCGTGGGGGGCATCGGTTCTCTCGCGGGCACCCGGGGGGCGGATGTGCTGGCGGCGGCGGAAACGCTGAACCTTGCCTACATGTTCTTTACGGAAAAGACCTGGGAGGAAGCAAAGCGCGCGTCGGCGGACGCGGACACCGTTTCCCTGCGCCATTGCCTCCTGATTCCCGAATCCAATGAGGAAGCGGCCTGGACGGCCTGCAAAACCAAGGCGGACAAGCTGCTAAAAGATTGGAGCGGCCACTGGCTGACCTACCGCAACAGCGATTCCAACTTTGCCCGGCTGGCAAACGAAAATTCCATGGACGCCGGCACCCGGGCGGACGGCGGGCTGCTCACCGGCGTCCAGGCAGGGCAGCTTCTTGAGCCCCTGGATACCTGGTGCTTTGACCCCGCCCGGCAGCCGGGGGACACGGCGGTGATCCGGTCGGAGCTGGGCTTCCACATCGTCTATTTCCGGGGCCGCCGCACCCAGGCGGAGGCGGAAGAGGCCGATGCTGCCCTGTCCGCCTGCATAGACGCCCTTCTGGAACAGGCGGCATCCTACGGCACCGCGGAAGTGGATTACAGCGCGGTGACCCTGGCCCCCATGACCGTGGCTGACATCAGCGCCGAAGACCTTCTCTACCCGGACGTGGGCTTCCAGCGCTTCCCCGAGGTGCCCCTTTACTTACAGCAGGACTACGGCAATCTGCGCTTCGGAAGCCAGTATCTGAGCATCGCCGGCTGCGGCATGTGCAGCATGGCCATGGTCTCCACCTATATGACCGACACGGTGTATACCCCGGCGATGATCGTGGAGCTTTTTCCCCAGTACTACGGGGAGATAGGCGCCGACGGCACCATTTTCCTCAACGGCCCGGCGGATCTGGGGTTTTACGCGTCAAGCCAGCTGCGAAGCTGGGAGGATATTCTGGCAAAGCTGCAGCAGGGCGACCCCATCGTGACGCTGCAGATCCACGGGGTGTTTACCACCGGTGGCCACTTCCTGGTACTCTCCCGGGGCTATGAGGACGGCACCGTCACGGTGCGGGACTCCAACCTGAAAAACTACGCCAGGCTGGACGGCTACAAGACCGACCGGTTTACGAAGGAGGAGGTCCTCTCCGGCGGAATTCTGTTCTACACCTTCCAGCCGAAGCTGGTGACGCTGCCGGGCTGCATCCGCTGCGGCGAGGGAAACGATACGGCGCGGGACTATCTGTGCGAAAAATGCGCTGCCGCCCTGACAAGATGGGAAGCGTTTTTGGGAATTGACAATTGACAATGGACAATTAAGGTACGCGGGCGGATAGACGCCTTGCCCCCCTCATAAATGCGGGGGCAAGGCCGCGTACCGCATCGGCCCGCAGACCACTGCCCAAACAGCCCTACAAATTCCAATTTGTCAGTGTGCTTACAAAAGCCGATAATCCGAATTGTCAATTGACCCACTGTCTCCGCCCGCCTTCCCACTGTTACCTGCAAAAACAGAAAAAACGGGATAAAAATTATTTGAATCGAGGGCAGTTCGTCTTTGCGCACAAAAAAAGGATGTAGTTTGTTCACATTTTGTAAAAACCGATGAAATACAAAAAAACATTTGACAACGAGTGGCGGACAGTGCATAATATTAATATTCTTTTCCGGGGGTAACTCTATCCCGGGGAGGGACAGCCCTGAAAGGGGTAAAAATTTGTAGACTGTTGTTTAAAAAACAATTGTCATTAATTTCAGAGGGAGGAATTCTGAATGAAAAAGTTCACCAAGCTCATGGCTATGCTGCTCGTGCTGACCATGATGCTGAGCCTGGTCGCCTGCGCCGGCAATGAGAAGCCCGCAGAGACCACCGCTCCCGCAACCACGGAGCCCGCTCCTACCGAAGAGGTAACCGAGCCCGTTGATGTCTACACCGGTCCCGACTGGGAAGCCATCAGCGCCATGGACTACGACGAGGCTTCCGACGCTCTCTACGAGTACAACCTGGGCGAGTTCAACACCTACTACCAGGATGCCAAGTCCGAGGTCATTGACCTGGATCTGCGTCTTGCGAAGATGGCTATCGCTGAGGCCAAGCTGATGGAGTCCGGCGTGTTCATGCCTGTCTACGGCAACGGCGGCGCTTACGCCATGAACCGTGCTGTGCCCCGTTCCGCCACCACCACTTCCTGGGGCCTGGACGAGTACAGATTCTACACCACCCTGGTCACCAACGAGCTGATCAAGTCCACCGACCGGGACGCTCTGACCGCTCTGTGGGGCGAGTCCGAGGATGCCGATGCCTGGTTCGCCGCTGCCAAGGCTTACCTGGCTGACAAGGGCTACACCCTGACCGACACCTGGAACTTCTTCACCAGCTACGAGATCGCCACCTGGGACTGCATCGCTTCTTCCTACACCTCCGATGCTTACTTCATCGCCCCTACTTACTCCCCCCTGCTGGAGTACGATGCCAAGGACGTGCAGCAGCCCGCCCTGGCCGAGAGCGTTGAAGTGAACGAGGACGGCACTGTCTACACCTTCCACCTGCGTCAGGGCGTGAAGTGGGTTGACCAGCAGGGCCGTGAGATCGGCGAGGTCACCGCTGACGACTGGGTCGCCTCCATGGCTCACCTGATCGACAACAACGACGCTCTGGGCTACCTGTTGACCTCCAGCGACGGCTGCGGCATCAAGAACTACGATGCTTACCTGAACGGCGAGGTCACCGACTTTGCTGAGGTCGGCGTCAAGGCGATCGACGACTACACCCTGGAGTACACCCTGGAAGCTCCTTTCCCCGCTTTCCTGTCCATGATGGGCTACGGCTGCTTCGCTCCTCTGAACCGTGCTTTCTATAAGGCACAGGGCGGCACCTTCAGCGTGGACGGTGATGAGTACACCTCCGGCAACTACGGCACCAGCCCCGCCAACATCGCTTACTGCGGCGCTTACCTGGTGAAGAACTTCACCGAGAAGAACGTGACCAGCTATGTTGCCAACCCCGCCTACTGGAACGCCGAGGCTGTCAACACCCCCAACATGAACATGTACTACAACGACGGTTCCGACACCCTCCGCGCCTACAACGAGGCGAAGGCGGGCACCGTGGCCGGCTGCTCCTTCAACTCCTCCGCCCTGGTTCTTGCCAAGGAAGAGAAGCCTGAGGGCGCCGATGAGACCTACTTCGACCTGTACAGCTACACCACCAAGAACGACGCTACCTGCTACTGCGGCTGGGTCAACCTGAACCGTGCTTCCTTCGCCAACTTCAACGACAACACCGTCGGTGTGTCCACCAAGTCCGAGGAGGAGAAGGTCCGCACCCGTGACGCTCTGAGCAACCAGAACTTCCGTCTGGCTCTGGCCATGGCCTTTGACCGCGGCGCGTTCAACGCCACCATCGTGGGCGAGGATCTGAAGTTCGCCGCTCTGAAGAACTCCTACACCCCCGGTACCTTCCAGAAGACCGCCGATGAGGTCACCGTTGACATCAACGGCACCGCTACCACCTTCCCTGCCGGCACCTACTTCGGTGTCATCGAGCAGGCCCAGCTGGACGCTGACGGCGTGCCTCTGAAGGTTTGGGATCCCGAGGCTGACGCTGGCGCCGGCTCCGGTGACGGCTTCGACGGCTGGTTCAATGCCGATGCCGCCGCTGCTTACCTGGAGAAGGCTGTTGCCGAGCTGGCTCAGATCGGTGTTGAGGTTTCCGCTGAGAAGCCCATCCACATCGACGTGCCCTACGGCTCCTTCTCCGAGTCCGTCACCAACCGTGTGAATGCTTACAAGCAGTCCATCGAGAACGTGACCGGCGGCAAGATCATCATTGATCTGGTTGCCTTTGCTGACTCCACCTCTTACACCTATGCTTACTACCGTAACAGCAACGGCGCCGAGGCCAACTACGATACCGCTCCCGGTGTCTCCGGCTGGGGCCCTGACTACGGCGATGCCCAGAGCTTCCTGGATACCATTCAGCCCTACGGCTATATGTGCAAGAGCATCGGCCTGTACTAATCCGTACAACACCATCTGAGTAAGAGCCTTGTGTGGGGGAGATTTCTCCCCCACACTTTGCTCTATCAACCCTGAGAGGGGCTGTTAAAAAACCGTTATTGCCGACCGCGTGTTTCTTTCGGACTTCCGAACGGACAGGCGCGGAAAGTCCGGCTGGAAAGAAATTCCGGCGGATAAGATCCGGAAATATGCGGAAGCTGACTAAAGTGGAATCTTTTACTCCCCCGTTCTTCCGCGCGCAATGACAGTTTTTTAACAGCCCCCTTCCCAAAAATATAACGACAAGGGTGTGAGACCGTGGCAAAATATACACTTATCCGAATTGTGAAAGGCATCTTGTCTGCGGTTTGTGTTGTTGTGATGATTATGGTACTGGTGTACTCCCTTATGGACCGTACCGTCATCTTTGCAGGCGACCCGAACTATTCCAAAATGCAGAGCAACGCCCGAACCACCTACGAGCAGAGCCGCTATCAGGCATTCGGCTATATTGATTACGCGACCTATTCCGACTATATCAAGGGACTGCTTGCTTCCGGGGAGATCGATGACGAGACCCGTTCTGCGGCTCTGAAGATCGGCATTACTCCGGAGAAAGCTTCCGAAACCGCCAACGAATATATCGCGAAATTTACGGAGCTTTATGAATCCCAGGGCTATACCATTACCCGGCTGGACGCGGACAGAAAAAGCAACGGCCAGGTAAAGGACGGCGGTCAGGCGGTGATCTTCGCCAGCCGGGACAGGCCCCTCATCAAGCGTGTGCTGGCCTATTTCACCAACATGCTCTTCTTTGATAACGTGCACTATGTGGACGAGTCCGTGGACATTGGTGAACGGGCCCTGACCTTTACCCTGCACGACCCGGTGTACGGCGGCGAGAAGTTCTCCCCCGCCATTATTGGCAACGGCACGCTGCACAAATATCTGCTTTACTTTGACAATAAGTTCCCCTTTATTCACCAGAACTTCGTCACGCTGAACCTGGGCGAAAGCTACACGGTAAACCGGGGAGTTGACGTGTTCGAGACCATGACCGCCACCCAGGGCTCCTATGTCAAGGATACCGTGGAGTACCCCACCGGACTGGTGGAGGAAAGCGCCGACGACCTCCACTCCGCCACCTATGTGGCCGGATCCCTGGGCCAGAACGCTATGTACGCATCCCGGTTCGTGGACGACTACACCCATACCATTACCCACAAGGCCAATTACTCCAAGCTGGGCTTCTCCTTTGTCATCGGTATTATCGCGACCATCATCGCCTATCTCATCGGCCTGCCTCTGGGCATCCTGATGTCCCGGTATAAGGACGGTATCCTGGACAAGGTGGGTACTTTCTATATCATCTTCATCATCGCGGTGCCCTCCCTGGCGTATATCTTCCTGTTCAAGGCCGTGGGCGGCGCCCTGTTCAAGCTGCCCACCACCTTTGATATGGATAACGGCACCGCAGCCATGTACGTCCTGCCCATCATCTCCCTGGCCCTGCCCAGCATCGCTAACCTCATGAAGTGGATGCGCCGGTATATGATCGACCAGATGAACTCCGACTACGTTAAGTTCGCCCGCAGCGGCGGCCTTTCCGAGACTGAGATCTTCACCAAGCACATCTGGAAGAACGCCGCCATTCCCATTGTCCACGGCATTCCCGGCAGCCTCCTCTTTGCCATGACCGGCGCCATCATCACCGAGCGTATTTACTCCGTCCCCGGCGCGGGCAACCTGCTGACCCAGGCCATCAACAAGTACGACAACGGCGTTATCGTAGGCGTTACCCTGTTCTACGCCGTGCTGACGGTGCTCTCCAACATTATGGGCGACATCCTGATTTCCACGGTGGATCCCAGAATTTCCTTTACTTCGAAGGGCAGGTGATACGATATGCATGAAGATTTGAGTCAGTTTACCGACGAGGAGCTGTTTGCTCCCATCAGCCACAGCGACACGGAATCCGAGAAGATCGCGGCCCCCCGCTATTCCTACTGGAAATCTGTTTTCCGTGTGTTTTTCCGGAAGAAGATTAATATTATTGCCCTGGGTCTTCTGCTGTTCGTGATCCTGTTCGCGTATATTTATCCCTCCGTCACCAACTACGACCCCTATGCAAACCTGCTGGACCCCAACTCCAAGCACCTTGGCCCCACCCAGGCTCTGAATTACTTTGGCCATGAGCTGCGGTGGATTCTTGGCTCCGGCGCTTCCGGTGAACCCACCTTTGACGCCGTGTGGAACGGCGCCCGGATCTCCATTTCCCTGGCGTTCATCTGCGCTGCCATCAATATGGTGGTGGGCGTCATGCTGGGCGCGGTGTGGGGCTTCAGTAAAAAAGTGGATATGGTCATGATGGAGGTCTACACCATCATCGGCAACGTCCCCATGATCCTGATTATCTCCGTCCTTTCCATGCTGTTCTCCCCCACCTTCTGGACCATGGTCTTCGCGCTGACAATTGTGGGCTGGCTGGGCATCGCCTACTTTATCCGTACCCAGGTGCTGATTATCCGGGACCGGGAGTACAATCTGGCATCCCGCTGCCTGGGCACCTCCATTTTCAAAATCGCCACCAAGAATATCCTGCCCTTTATGACCTCCGTCATTGTCACCCTGCTGGCGACCGAGCTGCCCAGCTATATTTCCTACGAAGTGTTCCTGTCCTACATCGGCATGGGCATGAGTGAAATGTCTCTGGGCCGTCTGATCTACGCCGCGGAAGCCGCCATGGTGACCCCCGGCTGGCAGATGGAGTTCTGGAGCCCCGTTGCCATCGCTGCCATCATTACCGTTGTTCTGTATTTGGTGGGCCAGAACCTGGGCGACGCCTCCGACCCGAGAACCCACATGTAAGGAGGACGGAACATGGAAGAGAAAAAAGTACTGCTTTCCGTGCAGGACCTGGTGGTCAAGTTCAAGGTCCGGGGACGTTCCCTCACCGCCATCCGGGGCATCAGCCTGGACATCTATGAGGGCGAGTCCATCGCCATCGTGGGTGAGTCCGGCTCCGGCAAGTCCGTGTTTACCAAGACCTTCGCCAATATGCTGGATTCCAACGGCTATGTGGACAGCGGCAAGATCATTTTCAATGACCCCGAGCTTTCCGACACCAGCGTCAATGTGGGAAAACGGGAGGATGTGCGTATCACCTCCATCCGTACCCGTCTGGACGCTTACTCCAAGCTGGAAAACGGCGCCGAAACCTACAGGGCCATGAAGGCTCTGGAGGCGGAGAAAAAGGCCAAGGCCTCCATTTCCGACGAAGAGGATACGGCTTTCCAGGAAAAGCTTTCCGACCTGCGGTTCCAGCGGGCCGAAGCCTTCAATTACAAGCAGACCCTGGCGTCCCATGAAAAGGACAAGATCCGGGAAGCCGCCGGGAAAATTAAGGATCTGGATAGCCGGATCGAAGCGCTGGAGGCGGAGCGGAAGAAAGCCATGCAGGAAAAGGCAAAGGCCGCCGCTTCCGACACCGCCTATAACGAGGAATACAACAAAAAGATGTCCGCTCTGAAAGAGCAATACCGCAAGGAAATTTCCCAGGACATTTCCCTGAAGCAGCATGCCCGGAACGTGAACCTGGCCAAGGAAATTTACCTGACCGTGGGCCGTTATGACTGGTTCTACCAGACCCGGATGATCAACAAGCTTCTGCGGGCCATCAAGGACGCTATGCGGCAGGGTCTGGATCTTGACAGCGATGAGGTCCGCAACGACGTGTTCGGCGCCGTGACCTTCCGGGTCAAGCTTACCGACGAGACGGAGACCCGGCTCCACGGGACCTGCGTGCTGGATCTTGCCAACATCAAGTACAGCAAGGATCTGACCCAGATTCGCGGCAAGAAGATTGCCACCGTGTTCCAGGACCCCATGACTTCCCTGAACCCCATCATCACCATCGGCCAGCAGATTACCTCCATCATTCTGAAGCACCAGCACTGCTCCGAGGCGGAGGCCCGGATGCGTGCTCTGGAGCTGATGAAAAAGGTGGGTATCCCCAACGCCGAGAACCGGTTTGATGATTACCCCTTCCAGTACTCCGGCGGTATGCGGCAGCGTATTGTTATTGCCATCGCCCTGTCCTGCCAGCCCAAGATTCTGATCTGCGACGAGCCTACCACCGCTCTGGACGTAACCATTCAGGCCCAGATTCTGAAGCTGATCAAGGATCTGCAGAAGGAGTTCGGCTATACCATCGTGTTCATCACCCATGACCTGGGTGTTGTGGCAAACGTTGCTGACCGGGTGGCCGTGCTGTACGCCGGTCAGATCGTGGAGCTGGGCACCGTGGAGGAGGTCTTCTACGATCCCCGGCATCCCTACACCTGGGCCATGCTCTCCAGCCTGCCCCAGCTTGCCCAACGGAACACCAAGCTCTACTCCATCACGGGCACGCCCCCGTCCCTGTATAACAAGATCGTGGGCGATCCCTTTGCTCCCCGGAACCCCTACTGCCTGAAGATCGACACCCTGAAGGATGCCCCCATGTTCAAGGTCACGGATACCCATTACGCCAAGACCTGGCTGCTGGATCCCAGAGCGCCCAAGATCGAAAAGCCCGAAGCCATCCGCAACCTTCACGAGAAGCTTGTGGAAGCCTTTAATATCTGAAAGGAGGTCATGCTGCTGTGAGTAAAGAAACAAAGAAACAGGACGAAACTTCCAGGCACCTGCCCGAGCATGGCCCCATCGATGAAAAGACCGGCAAGGAGGTTCTGCTGTCCGTCCGGAACGTGGACATCGTTTTCGGTAAGGGCGACAAGGCCCTCAAAGCCGTAAAGAATGCCAGCTTCGACATTTACAAGGGCGAGACCTTCTCCCTGGTGGGTGAGTCCGGCTCCGGTAAGACCACCATTGGCCGTGCTGTGATCCGGGTCAACCCCTGCGCCGCCGGTGAGATCCTGTACAAGGGTGTCCGTATTTCCGGCAATATCCCCCACTCCCTGGACCGTGAGGTCATCCGGAATATCCAGATGGTGTTCCAGGACCCCGCCGCCTCCCTGAACGAGCGGGCCACCGTGGATTATATCATCTCCGAGGGCCTGTACAATTTCCACCTGTATGAAAACGAGGCGGACCGGGTGGCAAAGGTGGAGAAGATGATCAACGAGGTCGGCTTGCTCCCCGAGCATCTGACCCGGTATCCCCATGAGTTCTCCGGCGGCCAGCGGCAGCGTATCGGTCTGGCCCGGGCCATGATCATGGAGCCGGAGCTGGTGGTTGCCGACGAGCCCATCTCCGCTCTGGACGTATCCATCCGGGCCCAGGTGCTGAATCTGCTGAAGAAGTTCCAGCAGGAGCAGGGCACCACCTACCTGTTCATCGCCCATGACCTGTCCATCGTCCGGTTCATTTCCGACCGGATCGGTGTTATCTACAAGGGCGACCTCGTGGAGATTGCCGAGGCGGAGGAGCTGTTCAACTTCCCCCTGCATCCCTATACCAAGTCCCTGATCTCCGCCATCCCCATCCCCGACCCCCAGCTGGAGAAGAACAAGGTCCTGTTCACCTATGACCCCAGCGTCCACGACTACAGCGAGGACAAGCCGGAGATGGTGGACATCGGCCATAACCACTATATCTACGGCAACAAGAAGGAAATTGAGGAGTACAAGGCTATCCGGGAAAAGGGCGTGCCTGTCAAGTCCGTCACCATTCAGGAGCCCGGCACCGCCGCTCCCGAAAAGACCCCCGAGGAGAAGGCCGCCGCGCAGAAGGCCGAGGAGGTCAAGCTCTCCGCGGAGATTCTGGAGCATCCCATCCATGATACCGGCTCCAAGTGGCTGGCGATTCTGTCCTTCTTCCTGCCGCTGCTGGGTCTGATCGGCGCGTTTATCTACAGGAAGATGAACTATATCCGCAACTTCAAGGCCTGCCGCAAGGGTGCCATCATTGGTTTCATCACCCTGGGCGTGGTACTTGTCATCTTTGCCTTGCTGATAGGCTTGGCGATGATTTAAACCATTCCGGCGCCGGAGCAAACGCTCCCGCGCCGGATTTTTAAGTCGTGACGAACGTGGTCTGTAGTCGTTCCCTACCTTTTAATTTAGGTATGATTGCCACGGGCAATCATTAGGATTTTGATTCACTGCGTGCAGCACCACCCGCTCGGTATCGTTCTATGGTGTGTGTGTCGAAGCGGTACGCGCCCTTGCCCCCCGCACTTGTGAGGGGGGTGCCACCAGTCCGCAGACCTGGTGGCGGGGGGAGTCCGTATAGGCGGCAGCGTTCCAAGTATGGTGTCACTCCGAGCCAGTGCGCACTACTGACCTGGGAAACTCCACCGTCATTGTGAACGCGATTCAACGGCACGGAGAAATAGATTGACAAAACCGGCATTACCCTGTATGATGTTGATTAATCAATTTCTTTTCTTCAGGAGGCTCTATGCTTTACCATATTTTCACGGATGCTTCGGCGGACCTGGACCCGGCATTCGCTGCCCGGGAGGACATCCGGGTGATCCCCATGGTCTATACGGTGGGCGATATGACCCGTACCTACACCGGGGTTGCCAAAGACGGCGAGCTGGAGGAATACTATGACGGCCAGCGTAAGCTCCTGCCCTCCGGCACCACCCAGATCAATCCTCAGAATTATGTGGACGCCTTCCACCCCTACTGCGAAAAGGGGGAGGCCATTTTGTACCTGTCCCTGTCCGGCGGCCTGTCCAGCACCTACCAGTCCTCCCTCATGGGCGTTCAGGAGCTGCTTGAGGAATTCCCTGACGCAAAAATTCGCTGCGTGGATTCCCGTTCCGCAACCATCGGTATCGGCGTGCTGGCGGAGGCTGCTGCCGCAAACCGGGCGGCGGGAATGTCCCTGGACGAGAACGGGGATTGGCTGGAAGACAACCGGCTGCGCCTGCGCCACTGGTTTATGGTGGAGGATCTTGGCTTCCTGAAGCGGGGCGGACGGATCTCCCCGGCCACCGCTGTTGTTGGCGCCGCCCTGAATATCAAGCCTATTCTGAGGATTCTGCCCGACGGCACCCTGCAGAGCTTTGCCAGGAAGCGGGGCCCCCGGGCGGCCATGGACCAGCTGGTGAGCTTCTACAGGGAAACCGGCATCCATGAGCCCGGCGAGCGGGTGAGCGTCGTCCACGCGGACAACCCGGAAGCGGCCCGGTATCTGACGGAGCAGGTGCTGGCTGTGAACCCCCAGGCGGTTGTCACCCAGACCCTGCTCACCCCCATCATCGGCTGCCATGTGGGGCCCGGCATGTGTGCTATCGTGAACTGGTCCTCCGGTGAAAGAGACTGAGCCCGCGGCACAATGGAAGATATACGATATAAGATATAAGATGTGTCGCCGCTTGGTATCGTTCCATGGCGCGCGGCCCCCCTCCGCCGCCTTGCATCGAATTAAACAAATCTTAATTTGATGCTGCCAGCGTATCGGGGTATAATAACGGCATCTTTTTGGAGGGTGTTATCTATGAAAAAGATCATTCTGTTACTTCTTTCTGCCTGCCTTCTCCTGACGGCCTGCGCGCCGGGAATGGCGGAACCTGCGGCTGCCGCCGCTGCCAGGGTCGAGCCCCTTCCCCCGGCGGTTGATCCTGACAACCTGGACAACTGCACGGTCCATGTCTCCTTGGGGGAGGGGGATGCCTATGTGGACGACACCGGCGTCATGCGGATGAAGCTCACCGTCTATGCCTCTGACCTCTATGATATGGCGGAGGTTTCCCGGCTGAAAGAGGGAGATGTCATTGTCATCCGGGGGATGGATGTCGCGGTTCAGACGCTGGAATCCCTGGAAACCGGAGGCTTTGCCGTAAACGGCGGGTACAGCAGCGGCGGTTTTACGCTGTTTCCCGATGACGGCGGCACGCTGTTTGAGATCGGGCCCAGCGACGCGAGGTTCTATCAGACTCTGGGGCAGGCCACGGTGCGGGTCAGTCAGGATTTTATCTATACGGACAGCGCGGATCTGGACCGGGGAGATGTCACCTACTATCCCGGTGATTTCCTCACGGAGGGTACCGGAATTGACTACGATTTTGTCCCCAGCAGCACCACGGTGGTGATTGAAAACGGCAGCGTTGTTTCCATGCACCGGGTCTACACACCCTGATAAGAAGATCCCCCTCGCCGCACGGCGAGGGGGATCTTACAATATAAGTATATGCGCTTTCCACAGCAAGCAGATCAATTGGGATTTATCGAATTCCCGGTCATTGCGAACCAGTCCGCAGACTGGTGTGGCAATCCC
>JAEDNR010000127.1 GCA_016302405.1 Oscillospiraceae bacterium | reverse complement strand
GGATCTTTTGCCCCAATCGTGCAGTATGAAAAATGGGAAATACATCCAGTATTCCTGCATTTTCATGCTTTCACTTGTGTCAAAACTTTGCCCGAATCTCCTTGCCCCCTTATGCGGTACTGTCTTAACAAAATGTGCGGCGGCATGTCAATGCGTATTTTGCAATCAGGAACGCATGGTAGTCTGCCTGGTACCGCGGTATCCGGACAGGATTTGCCTTTTGGCTTTGCCTGAAACGCCGATGCTGTCCCGGACTTGCCGAAGCGGAAAAATATCCCTGGCTAAGGGCGCTTACCGAAATGGGAATATCTCTGTCATGAAAAAATTTGTTTCAGCCCAGAAAATCCGACACGTTTTTTGCGGCAGGTATCATATACTGGCCTGGAGTTTTTTCGAAAGGAGCGAAGACAATGCCAGACTGTACGGATCCCTGGGGCGACCTGGATGACCTCATCTTCGATCAGGAAGACGGCGGCCCAAGTGAACGATAAAAGAAAACCATGCAGAAATGTCAGGCCGCAACGGCGGTTCTTTTTCATCTTCTTTTTGAATTCCGAATCAGCAAAAGCGGTCCATGCATTTTGTGACTTTCTTTTTCGGGGGTGTTCTTTTGAGCCCCGTTTTTTTAATGGAAATATCCATGTTCACCTCGCTTTCCCGGATGCGAACAGGCGGCCATGCAATATGCGTGACCGCCTGAAATTTATCCGCTGATTGGGAGGCCTATCATGCCGAACAGGAGGATGCCCAGCCCCGCGCTGAGAAGAATGACTATGGGAATGCTGACTTTATATTTAACTACCAGGATAAGATCCAGAAGCCCGATGCCGATGGCTGCAAAGTGGGGCGTTCCCTGCCTCAGATAGGTACTCCGTGTCAGGCTCACAATTACCACCAGCACCATGCCCAGACAGGCCGGGCGCACCCCTAGCAGAATCCGCTGCATGATTTTGCTCTCCCGGAACCGGGTAAAAAACGCGGCGGTGAGGGCGCACAGGGTCAGTGCCGGGGTCAGGGTTCCCGGGTTAGCGGCAACAGCTCCGGGGATCCCGGCAGCCTGCATGCCAGCGAAGGTAGCGCAATTCAACCCCAATGGGCCGGGCGTCATTTCCGCAATGGCCACAATATCCGTCACCTGGCTGGCGTTCATCCAGCCGTGGCTGATTACCTGGTCGGAGATCTGTGGGATCATGGACAGCCCGCCGAAGCTGGAAAAGCCGATCAGCAGGAAGCTCCAATAGAGCTCAAGGAGCACCATGTCCGCCCGCCTCCTTTCGCGCATAGTATTCACCGATGAGAAGTCCCGCCGCAACGCCCATGATTACAAGATATACGGCATTCACCTGGAAAAAGATGTACAGCTCAAACTTGCCAGCACGACAAGGGCACAGGGACTGTACTTGACGCTGCCTTTCACCATTCCCAGAGCAGCTCCTGCAATGATGGGAACCACTGCGGCCTGCATGCCCTCCATGGCTGCCATAACCCAATAGCTGCTGCGAAAAGTTCTGTAGAAGAAACTGATAGCGATCAGGATAACCATAGGGGGAAACACCATGCCGAACACGCAGAGAAAACCGCCGATCGGTCCTCCGGCCCGGTAACCATAGAGCATAGCAACATTGGCAATCATGGTTCCCGGCAGGCTTTTGGCGACGCTGGTCAGATCCAGCAGCTCTTCATCGGGGTCATGCGGCGTTTTTTCCTGTTTTTCCCCTTTACATACGCCGGAGTTTCCGCTATAATACTTATAACTGCGCTATTTTACAGAAATGAGAGTATGCACTATGAATATTGCCTTTGATACCTATAAGCAGAAGCTCAACGACTGCCGTCCGGCTCTGGACGGCCTGGCGGATTCCCTCAATCTGGAGGGGGCGAAGAATGAGCTGGAGCGGCTTCACGCCATGCAGGAAGCGCCCGGTTTCTGGGATGACCCGGAGCGGAGCCAGAAGATCACCGTGAAAACCCGCCAGCTGGAATCCAAGCTGGAGCGCTACAAAAAGATGGTAAATGCCTGGGACGACCTTACCACCATCTGCCAGATGGCGGAGGAAGAGGACGACGATTCCATGCTGGAGGAGCTGAAAGAGGGCTTCGCCAAGCTGGAGGAGGAGATGGAGGTCTGCCGCCTGGAGACTCTGCTCACCGGGCACTATGACAAAAACAATGCCCTCATGAGCTTCCACGCCGGTGCGGGCGGAACGGAGGCGCAGGACTGGTGCCAGATGCTCTACAGGATGTATACCCGCTGGGCGGAGGCCCACGGCTTCACCTACAAGATCCTGGACTATCTGGAAGGGGACGAGGCGGGCCTGAAATCCGCCGATATCATGATCGAGGGCGAGAATGCCTACGGTTTCCTGAAGGGGGAAAACGGTGTCCATCGTCTGGTACGGATCTCACCTTTTGATGCCAACGCCCGGCGGCAGACCTCTTTCTCCGCTGTGGAGGTCATTCCCGATATTGCCGACGACAGCCAGGATGTGGAGATCAAGCCTGAGGACTATGAGATGCAGGTATACCGCTCCTCCGGCGCCGGCGGCCAGCACATCAACAAGACTTCCTCTGCCGTCCGGCTGATCCACAAGGCTACGGGCATTGTGGTGTCCTGTCAGACCGAGCGGAGTCAGTTCCAGAACAAGGAGACCTGTCTGCGTATGCTGCGTAGCAAGCTGGTGGAGATCAAGGAGCGGGAGCACCTGGACAAGATCTCCGACATCAAGGGTGTGCAGCAGAA
>JAEDNR010000042.1 GCA_016302405.1 Oscillospiraceae bacterium | reverse complement strand
CGTACCGCATCCACCCGCACACCATTCAACAAACAGCTCTACAAATTCCAATTTATCTAACTGCTGCGTAATACCAATATGAGGGAACAGAAAAAGAACCGGCGGCCCGTTTGGGCCGCCGGTAAATATTTTAAGTTGATTATTGGCTGTCCACGATCCGGGCGCCCTGGAATTCCACATGCAGGGGCAGGATCTCCCAATGGGCCTTGGTGACGGAATCCAGCTTCTGAGCAATTTTGCTGGCGGCATCAGGATTCCGGGTGATGCACAGCAATGTGGAGCCAGCGCCGCTGAGGCAGAACGCCGCGCCGGTGGTGCGCACCAGGGCCTCGATCCGGTCATAGTCCGGGATCAGCTTCTTCCGGTAGTTCTGGTGGAGCTTATCCTGCATGGCGTTGCGCAGCAGCTTTTCGTCCCCCAGCTCCAGAGCCTTGAGGACCATGGCACCGTGGGAAATATTGTAGATGGCATCCCCCCGGGACACCTGCTCCGGCAGCACGCTTCGTGCCAGGCTGGTAGCCAGGTCGAAATCCGGCACCAGGGCCAGAAACTCCCAGCCGGGGTGGAGAGGGAAGTTTACCGTTACCGGCAGGCCGCCGTCCACCATGGAGGCGGTAAGTCCGCCATAGAATGCCGGGGCCAGGTTGTCCGGGTGGCCCTCCATGGCGTTGGTGATATTGAGAAGGCCCTGGGTGGACAGCTTGTTCCCGCGGAGGATATTGGCGCCCATGGCTCCGGCTACCAGCAGGGCAGCGGAGGAACCCAGGCCCCGACAGATGGGAATGTG
Organism: Oscillospiraceae bacterium; assembly: GCA_016302405.1. Taxonomy (GTDB): domain Bacteria; phylum Bacillota; class Clostridia; order Oscillospirales; family Oscillospiraceae; genus Faecousia. The sequence continues at coordinate 14,823 of JAEDNR010000042.1, read as the reverse complement.
GGCATCGATGTGGATTTTCAGGCCCCGGAGTTCCTCGTTCATGGAGGCGAGCACCGCGCAGTAGGCGGTGTAGGCCAGGTTGTCCGGGCCGGTGTAGGCCTCGTCGCAGCCGGTGATTTCCAGCCCGGCCTCCGTTTCCGTAAAGGTCACATCGGTATAAAGGCTGAGGGCGCAGCCGAAAGCATCAAAGCCCGGCCCCAGGTTGGCGGTGGTGGCGGGCACGCGGATGGTTACCTGTTTCATTGTTCTATCTCCTGTTATTATGTTTTTCGCATGGGCTTGCGGGAAGAAAATTGGAATTTAATTGACAATTGACAATGAACAATTGACAATTAAGGAATCCCTGCGGGATGATTTAAAATAAAAAATTGGGCGAAAACAATCGCTATTATTTCAAAAATCGTCCCGTAGGGACACAATAATTGTCAACTGTCAATTGTCAATTGTCAATTCGGCGAAGCCGAAAAATTCCCAATTTATCTCCCTGCTGCGATGCTCCGATATGCTTTTTACAGTCCCAGTACAAAGGGCAGCATTTCACTTTTCTCCACCACGGCGGTGTGGCGCTGGGGCTTACCTGCCAGGGTCGCGAGATTGCCTGGAATCGGAACGCCGGTCACGTCTTCCAGCTGCCGCATCTGGTCGAACTCACTGCCGGTAAGGCTCTGCCCGATAGCAGTCAGCACGGCGGCGGGAAACTTGTAGGGCGAAGCGGTGGAGAGTACCACCATGGGGGCGGTGTCTCCGGTTTTTTTTCGGTAGTCCTCCGCGCAGGCCCAGCCCGCGGCGGTGTGGGGATCCAGCAGGTACCCCTGCTCCCGCCAGACCCGGCCGATGACCTCCTGTCCCCGGCGGTCATCGCTGCAGCCGGCGAAGAAATAGGCCTGGATCTTTTCCAGCAGCGCCCCGGGGACCTGATAGAAGCCGTCAGCGCTCAGCTTGGCCATGAGGCCGGAGACCAGCTCGGCATCGCCGCTGAGCAGGGCCAGCAGCCGCTCCAAATTGGAGGACACCAGAATGTCCATGGAGGGGGACTGGGTTTTCAGCAGGGGACGGCGGCGGTCATAGATGCCGGTGTGAATAAAGTCGGTAAGCACGTTGTTGGCATTGGAGGCGCAGATCAGCGCTCCCACGGGCAGGCCCAGCTGCTTTGCTAAGTACCCTGCCAGAATGTCTCCGAAGTTTCCCGTGGGAACGGAGAAATTCACCCGGTCACCCATATGAATCTGCCCACGGGCAACGAGATCCCGGTAGGCGGCAAAGTAGTAGGTAAGCTGGGGAGCCAGACGGCCGATATTGATGGAATTGGCGCTGGACAGCCGGTAGGGAAGCGCCTTGCCCTGACAGGCGGCGAAGATGTTCTTCACCCCGGTCTGTGCATCGTCAAAATTGCCCCGGACGGCGCAGACGGTGACATTGTTTCCCTCCTGGGTGACCATCTGGGCCCGCTGCACCTGGGAGACGCCGCCGTCGGGGTAGAACACGCAGATTTTGACCCCGGGCACATCCCGGAAGCCCTCCAGAGCTGCCTTGCCGGTGTCGCCGGAGGTGGCGGTGAGGATGAGAATGTCCTCCCGGATGCCTTTGACTTCTTTGGCGGCGGTGAGCAGCTGGGGAAGCATACACAGCGCCACATCCTTAAAGGCGGAGGTGGGGCCCCGGAACAGCTCCAGCACGGTAAAATCGCCCACGGTCACCGTGGGGGTCAGGTCATCGGTCTGAAATTTGCCCAGGTAGGCCCGCCGGGTAAGGGTATCCATATCGGGGATACCGGGAAGCAAAGCGGTGAGCAGGGAAGCGGCCATGGAAATGGTATCCTTTTGCAGGCAGCCCTGCCAGTCAAAGGCGGGAAGCGCCTCCGGCAGATACAAACCGCCGTCGGGGGCAATGCCGGACAGCACGGCCCCGGCGCTGTCCACAGCGGGGGAAGATCCCCGGGTAGAACGGTACAGCATAGTTTCCTCCTAATTTTGCACAAAAACAAGGCGGATCCCCAGGGAATCCTTTGCTTTTTGTGGGAATTGCATTTTGGGTAGGTCTATGATATACTGTTCCCAAGAAAAAAGCAAGTGTTTTTCCGGGGGAAACAATGGTTTTCCGGGGAAATGCGGAGAGGAAAGAAAATGCGGATCGGATTATTGGGCTTCGGCACGGTGGGAAAGGGCGTCTATGAGCTGGTTTCCCGGCGGGAGGATATGGAGGTCGCGGCGGTGCTGTGCCGCCGGGAGCTGGAACTGGAGGGCGTTCGCGTCACCCACGATTTTACTGACATTCTGGAGGACGCGTCCATCGACACGGTGGTGGAGGCTATCGGCGGGGTGCATCCTGCCTATGAATATGTCCGCGCCGCGATTCTGGCGGGGAAGAACGTAGCCACCTCCAACAAGGCCCTGATGGCCCACTGCTACGACGACCTGGTGCCTCTGGCGGCGGAAAAGGGTGTGCTCCTGCGGTGCACCGCTTCCGTGGGCGGCGGCATCGGCTGGCTGTCGGAGCTGGAGCGGGTGCGCCGGGTGGAGACCGTCACCCAGGTGGGCGGCATCATGAACGGCACCTGCAACTATATTCTCGATTCCATGACCCGGCTGGGTCTTGACTACGGCGATGCCCTGCGTCAGGCCCAGGACTTAGGCTACGCGGAGGCGGACCCCTCCACGGATGTGGACGGCATCGACACCTGGCACAAGCTGATCGTGTCGGCAAACATTGCCTTCGGCGCTTCCCTGGACATGGACACCGTTCCCGTGTCCGGCATCCGGGGGATCTCCGGGGAGGATGTGGAGAATTTCCGCAATCACGGCTTTGTGTGCAAGCTGGTGTCCCACGCCCAACGGGGGGCGGACGGGGTTCACGCCTGGGTCCAGCCCACCCTGTACCCCGTGGGCCAGCCGGAGGCGGCGGTGCCCATGAACTATAATCTCATCACGCTGGTGGGGGATGTGTCCGGGCGGCAGAGCTTCTTCGGCCAGGGCGCGGGCCGGTATCCCACCGCATATAATGTGGTGCAGGACTGTGTGGATTTCACCCGGGGACGGGGCTATTACGCTCCCTGTGGGGAAAAGCTCCGGGCCTCCAATGACGCAAAGCTACCCTGGTATGTCCGGGGGGACTGCCCCTTTGCCGTTAAGGAACGCTGGGGCAGCGGCGCGGTGACGCAGCCCGTGTCTGTTGCGGATATGCACCGGTGGCTGAAAGAAACCCCCGGCGCTTTTGCCGCCGCCATTGCGCTGTAAGAGAAACGGAATGCTTATCAGGTTATCGCAGCAGCGCGGCAAATTGGTATTTGTCGAGGAAAAATCGGGCATCGAACAACATTGTCATTCCGAACCAGCGCGCACGCTGGTGTGGGAATCTCCATCGAATTCCGGGCGGCCTATCGTCATACAGTCCGTTCTATCCTGCCGTTTTCCAGAATTCATCCATGAGAAGTGGTACGTCTATTCGGGGGATTGCCACGCCAGTGTGATCACTGGCTCGCAATGACCGGGATTTCGATAGCCCGACAAATTCCAATTTTTTCGCACAACAGAACGATACCGAGCGGGTCAGGTTGGGAACGATTACGGACCACGCCCGTCACGACTTGGCTGCCCGCCCTGCGGGCAAATTCCAATTTTAACTGTTTTCTGCGTAAGGCCGATATGCATATAAACTGATACGAACCTGGGGAAGGATAGAATATGAAAGTTGTAAAATTCGGCGGCTCCTCCATGGCGGATGCCGGGCAGTACCGGAAGATCCGGGATATTCTCCTGGCGGACCCGGAGCGGCGGGTGGTGGTGGTCTCCGCCGCGGGCAAGCGGAACAAGGCAGACCACAAAATCACAGACCTGTTGTACCTTTGCTATGCCCACACCCAGTACGGTGTGGACTGCTCCGGGGTTTTTGAGATGATCGTCTCCCGGTACCGGGAAATCCAGCGGGACCTGGGTTTGACGCTGGATCTGGAACCGGAGTTTGCGGCCCTGAAGCAGCGGCTGGATGCCAAGACCGTGGCCCAGGATGAGCTTGCCAGCCGGGGCGAGTATTTCTCCGCCCGGCTGATGGCGGCGTATCTGGGGTTCCAGTTTGTGGATGCCGCGGATTGGGTGAAGTTCAAGTTTGACGGCACCGTGGATCAGGAGTCCAGCTATGAGGCCCTGCGGGGTCTGGTGCGGGGCGTGGGCGTGGTAATCCCCGGCTTCTATGGGCTGATGCCCGACGGCAGGATCCGCACCTTTACCCGGGGCGGCAGCGACATTACCGGTGCTCTCGCGGCTGCGGCCCTGGACGCGGATGTGTATGAAAACTGGACGGATGTGTCCGGTATTCTCATGGCGGATCCCCGGATCGTGGAGAATCCCCAGACCATCCCGGAGGTCACCTATGACGAGCTGCGGGAACTGAGCTATTCCGGCGCCCAGGTGCTCCACGAGGGAACTATTTTCCCGGTGCGGGAAAAGAATATCCCCCTGAATATCCGCAATACCAACGCGCCCGAGGATCCCGGCACCATGATCCAGGAGAAGTTCCAGCTGGACAGCGACCCCCAGAGGTTCATCACCGGCATCACCGGTAAGAAGGACTTCACCATCATCGCCGTGAGCAAGCGGGGCATGAGCAGCCAGGTGGGCGTTCTGCGGAAGATTCTCACCGTGCTGGAACGTCACGATATTTCCGTTGACTATGTGCCCAACGGCATCGACAATGTGTCCGTGGTGATGCCCACCGAGTCGGTGGCGTCCAGCCTCTACTCCATCCTGGGGGAGATCCAGAAGGAAGTGGAGCCGGACCGGCTGGATGTTCACGACCAGATCGCCGTGGTGGCGGCGGTGGGCCGGAAGATGGCCTTCCGTCCCGGTATTTCCGGACAGATCTTCGCGGCGCTGGGCCAGGCGGGGATCAACATCCGCATGATCAACCAGGGCCCGGATGAACTGAACATCATTTTCGGTGTGGATAACCGGGATTTTGCCAGTGCCATCCGGGTGCTGTACAACAGCTTTGTTAAAGAATAAAGAGGAAACGGTTCGAAAAGGGAGGATACCATATGAAAACCTATACCGTAGCCGTCCTGGGCGCCACCGGTGCTGTGGGACAGGAAATGCTGAAAATACTTGCCGAGCGGAATTTCCCTGTGGGAAAGCTGATCCCGCTGGCCAGCGCCCGGAGCGCCGGGAAAACCGTGACCTTCCGGGGTGAGAAGGTCCCCATTCAGGAGGCCCGGGACGAGGCGTTCCAGGGGGTGGACATTGTCCTGGGCGCGGCGGAAAATGACATCGCGAAACGCTTTGCCCCGGCCATTGTCGCTGCCGGCGCGGTGTTTGTGGATAATTCCTCCGCTTTCCGTCTGGACCCCTACGTACCCCTGGTGGTGCCGGAGGTGAATCCGGAGGATGTAAAGGACCATCACGGAATTATTGCCAACCCCAACTGCTCCACTATTATCACCGTTACGGCGGTGAACGCCCTGAACGCCATCGCCCCCATCCGCACCATGACCGCTTCTACTTACCAGGCAGTGTCCGGCGCGGGCGCCGGCGGCCCCATTGAGCTGATGGACGAGGTGGAGGCCCTGCGGGAGGGAAGAAAGGTGGAGCCCAAGGTCTTCTCCCATCAGATCGCCTACAACCTGATTCCTCAGATCGGTTCCGAGCAGTACCTGGGCTATACCAGCGAGGAAATGAAGATGCAGAACGAGGGCCGGAAGATCATGCACCTTCCGGAGCTGAAGGTTAGCTGCACCTGTGTCCGGGTGCCCGTGGTCCGCAGCCACTCCATTTCTGTCAGCTGCCATTTTGATGTGCCCGTGACCGTAGAGCAGGCCCGGGCCGCTATCGCCGCCGCTCCCGGCTGCCGCCTGGTGGATAACCTCCCTGCCCATGAGTACCCCATGCCCCTGGACACCTCCGATCAGGACATCGTGTTCGTGGGCCGGATCCGTCCCGATCTGACGGATGACTGTGGGCTCTGCCTGTGGTGCTGCGGCGACCAGATCCGCAAGGGCGCTGCCACCAACGCCGTCCAGATCGCCGAGCTGGTTATCAAGAACGAGAAATAAATCAGGCAATCCTAAAACAGCAGGTCAACAAATTGGAATTTGGCGGGCCGTCAGAACGTGTCATTGCGAACCAGCGCGCACGCTGGTGTGGCAATCTCCATTGAATTTGGGACTATTTATCGTCATCCATTCGTAGGGGACGGGTTTCCCGTCCCCCGGAATTCAGAGACTTGTATGGGGCGGGACGGGAAACCCGTCCCCTACGATGCTTTTACGGTTGGTCCGACAAATTCCAATTTATCTGTTTCCTGCATAAAGCCGATTGCACAAAATGATGATTTCCGCGCTGTCCATTCGGGCGGCGCAGATTTTTTGTTCGCGTCTGCCCACCTGCGTCCCGCCGCCGTAAACAAAAATGAGGAAATTCCCTTGACTTTTTATTAAGGGGAAAGTACAATATAGGTGGTATTGTGTACTCTGGTCCGGTTTATGCCCGGCAGGAGTTTCATTGATAACCGGCGTAAGGGCCGGGGAGCGCGTTTTTGCGTCTCGCTGCGTTTTTTGAAATACTGGCCGCCGGGCGGTGTCCCGGCTGGTTTTTGCGTCAAATTTCACATGGGGACAAATGCGCACCCCTCCTCGCCAATCTTTAAGGAAGGAGGTGTGCAGAAGAATTATGGAATGGTATCACTATCTGATTATTGTTCTGGCCACTGCCGTGGGGATCATTATCGGATGCGCCATCGGTTTCGCTTACCGCAAGAAGGTTGCGGAGCGGGAGATCGGCTCCGCGGAGGCGGAGGCTACCCGTCTGATCAACGAAGCCATCCGCAACGGTGAAAACCGGAAGAAGGAAATGCTTCTGGAGGCCAAGGACGAAATCCATAAATCTCGCACAGATCTCGAAAAGGAAGTCAAAGACCGTAGGGCGGAGCTGACCAAGCAGGAGCGCCGCCTGGAGCAGAAAGAAGCGACCCTGGACAAGAAGACCGAAGCCTTTGAGCGCAAGGAGGAGGAGCTGAGCCGCCGGCTTGCCGACGCGGCCAAGACCCAGGAGGCCGCCGAGGAGGCCCACAAGCAGCAGCTCACCACTCTGGAGAAGATCTCCGGCCTGACCCAGGAGGAGGCCAAGCAGTTCCTGCTTCGCTCTGTGGAGGAGGATGTCCGCCACGATGCTGCCATGAAGATCAAGGAGATCGAGCAGCAGCTCAAGGACGAGGCCGAGGAAAAGGCCCGGGAGATTATCGCCACCGCCATTCAGCGCTGCGCCGCCGATCATGCCGCGGAGACCACCGTTTCCGTGGTGCCCCTGCCCAATGACGAGATGAAGGGACGGATCATCGGCCGGGAGGGCCGGAACATCCGGACCCTGGAAACCGTTACCGGCGTGGATCTCATCATTGACGACACCCCCGAAGCCATCACCGTCAGCAGCTTTGACCCCGTCCGCCGGGAGATTGCCCGGCTGGCCCTGGAGAAGCTCATTGCCGACGGGCGGATCCATCCCACCCGTATCGAGGATATGGTGGAGAAGGCCCGGAAGGAAGTGGACCGCACCATCCGTGAGGAGGGCGAGCGGGCCTGCTACGAGACCGGTGTTCACAACCTGAATCCGGAGCTTATTAAGATTCTGGGCCGTCAGAAGTACCGTACCTCCTATGGCCAGAACGTGCTGAACCACTCCATCGAGGTTGCCCATATCGCCGGCCTGATGGCGGCGGAGCTGGGTGTGGATGTGGCCCTTGCCAAGCGGGCGGGCTTACTCCATGACCTGGGTAAGTCCATTGACCACGAGGTGGAGGGCAGCCACGTGCAGCTGGGCGCGGATCTTGCCCGGAAGTTCAAGGAAAACCCGGTGGTAATCAACGCCATCGAGGCACACCACGGAGATGTGGAGCCCAAGACCGTCATTGCCGTCCTGGTGCAGGCTGCCGACGCTGTGTCCGCTGCCCGGCCCGGCGCCCGGCGGGAGAATGTGGAAAACTATATCCGCCGGCTGGAGAAGCTGGAGGAGCTTACCGGTTCCTATCCCGGCGTGGACAAGGCCTATGCCATCCAGGCCGGACGGGAGGTCCGGATCATGGTCAAGCCCGAGGTGGTCACCGAGGACAATATGATCCTCCTGGCCCGGGATATTGCCAAGAAGATCGAGTCCGAGCTGGAATACCCCGGACAGATCAAGGTGAACGTGATCCGGGAGACCAAGGCCGTGGAATTCGCGAAGTAAACAGCAAACAGGCCGGGGGAACGCCTTCCCCTGGCCTCTTTCTGTTATGCTGTGAAAAAGGGGGAAAGCGAATGCGCTACGAAAATATGGAGCGGGGGCGGTTCCTGGCCCGGCCCAACCGGTTTATTGCCCGGGTGGAGCTGAACGGTCAGGTGGAGACCGTCCATGTGAAGAACACCGGACGCTGCCGGGAGCTGCTACAGCCGGGAGCGGAGGTTTGGTGCCAGCGGGCGAAAAACCCTGCCCGGAAGACCGGGTACGATCTGATTACGGTGCGCAAGGGCGAAAGGCTTATCAATATGGATTCCCAGGCGCCCAACGCCGCTGCTATGGAGTGGCTCCGCCGCGGCGGGCTGGGGCCGGTGGAGAATCTGCGGGCAGAAACGGTCCACGGGGATTCCCGGTTTGACTTTTCCTTTACCCGGGCAGGCGTGCCCTGTTTTCTGGAGGTAAAGGGGGTCACGCTGGAAGACGGCGGTATCTGCGCCTTTCCCGACGCCCCCACGGTGCGGGGCGCAAAGCATCTACGGGGCCTGCTGCAGGCGGCGTCGGAGGGCTTCGGTGCCTATGTGTTGTTTGTTATTCAGATGTCGGATGTGCGCTGCCTCGTCCCCAACGACAAAACGGACCCGGATTTTGGTAAGGCCCTGCGGGAAGCTGCTGCCGGGGGCGTAAGGGTGCTTGCCATGGACTGCGCGGTCACACCGGAGGAGATGGTGATCCGTAAGCCCGCAGAGGTGCGGCTCGCTTAAAACTCAGGACGGCCTTACGCAGGGGCAGATAAATTGGAATTTGACGGGCTGTCGAATTCCCGGTCATTGCGAACCAGTGACCGATGTCACTGGTGTGGCAATCTCCCGGATAGCAGTACCACTTTTCATGGATGAATTCCGGGAAACAGCAGGAAAGAACGGCCTGTATGACGATAGGCTGCCTGGAATTCGATGGAGATTCCCACACCAGTCTGAGGACTGGTTCGGAATGACACGTTCTAACGGCCCGCCAAATTCCAATTTATCTGCTTGCTGGGGGGAAGCCAAATGCATATTCCAAAATCAAACCTGCCGGAGAGCCTTGGCTTTCCGGCAGGTTTTGGCCTTTTCGGGGGCGGGTTATTCTTTGTTGATCCGCTCCAGCAGCGCTTCCAGCTGGGACAGGGATTCAATTTCATAGTCGGGAAGAATTCCGGGCCTTCCGGGAGCATGGGCGGCGTTGACCCAGCAGGTGGTGAGACCCGCGTTCTTCCCGCCCAGGATGTCGGAGGTCAGGCTGTCTCCCACCATCATGGCCCGCTCAGGGGCAAAGCCGGGGATTCTTGTGAAGCAGGCGTCAAAATACTCCCGGGAGGGCTTGTTGTACCCCACCTCCTGGGAGATGAAAACCTCCCGGAAAAACCGATACAGGTTGGCGCTGGTGAGACGGCCTTTCTGCACCGAGGCGGTACCGTTGCTGGCAAGGTACAGCGGATATTTTTTACTCAGGGAAGCAACGGCTTCCTCAGCCCCGGGGAGAAAATAGTGTCCGATGGCGAGATTTTTCTCATATTCCCGGGCGACAGCCGCCGGGTCCGCCGGAATACCCAGCTCCTGAAACAGGGTGTGGAAACGGCCAAGGAGGGTCTGCTCCCGGGTGATCTCCCCACGCTCTAAGCGCTCCCAGTGTTCCTTGTTGATGATATGGTAGCGGTTCAGAACGGTTTCCGAGGGCTCCGCGCCGAAAGACCGGAGGGTCCGGGAAAGAGCGATCCGCTCCGCCTTGTGAAAGTCCAGGATGGTGTCATCCAGATCGAGAAACAGAAATTCGATCATTTGCTTCCCCTCCTTGCTGCGATTTCATTGGCAATGGCGGCAAACTCCGGGATGCCCAGGGTCTCCCCCCGAACGGAGGGCTCCAGGCCGCAGGCGGCGATAACGCTTTCCGCACCGGCCTTTCCCAGCTCCGGGAACCCAGCGGCAAGGCCGTTACTCAGCTTTTTCCGCCGCATGGCGAAGCTTGCCCGGACGGCCTGGAAGAAGATTTCTTCATCCCGGATGTCCCAGGGGCGTACCTGCCGTACTTTTAAGGATACCACGGCGGAGGTCACCTTGGGCTGGGGCAGGAAGCACTGGGGCCCAACCTCAAACAGCAGCTCCGGAACCGCGTGATACTGGCAGAAGATGGAAAACGCGCCGTAGTCGGCAGTGCCAGGCCGGGCGGCGATCCGCTGGGCAACCTCTTTCTGGACCATAACGGTGACGGAGGAAAAACAGGCAGCTTCCAGCAGTGCCGTGAGCACCGGTGTGGTAATATAGTAGGGGAGGTTGGCGCAGGCCATGGGCCGCAGCCCGGGGAATTTTTCCCGGACGAGGGCGGCAAGGTCCAGCTTCATGGCGTCATCCCAGATGAGTTCCAGATTGGAAAATTCTCCCACAGTTTTCCGGAGAATGGGCTCCAGCCGCCGGTCCAGCTCCACAGCGCAGACCTTCCCGGCCCGGAGGCAAAGCTGCTGGGTCAGGGAGCCGATGCCCGGCCCGATTTCCAGCACGCCGGAGCCACCGTCCACACCGGCCTCCCGGGCAATGGCCTCCGGCACCCAGGCGGCGGTGAGAAAGTTCTGCCCCTTGGCTTTGGAAAAGTGGAAGCCGTAGCTTTCCAGCAGCGGCTTCATCACCTGAATATCACATACATCGATCATTTTGTCACCTCATAGCTGCAAAAAAACAGCGCCTTTTTCCGGCGGGATTCTTTTCTCTATCCTACCAGAAAAAAGGCGCTTTTGCAATCGGTAAATTGGGTTTTCCTCAGCCCAGGAAATATATAGTGCATTCCCTGCGGCCAAACTGAATGCATTCGTCAAAGGTGGGCAGGTACAGGTCCACCCGGTCCCCCTTGATGTCCCCGCCGCAGTCCTCCGCCTCGGCAACGCCGTAGACATAGCTTCCGTCACTGGCGATAATGAACATCCGGGTTCCATAGGGGATGTACCTGGGGTCAACGGCAACGGTGCCCACATGGACGGTGGTGCCGGTGTAGGTCAGCATGCTGCACCCGGCATCCGTGTGGGTGTAGGCAGTGGCCTGGACCTGGGTGGTGTCGTAGTAGGTGAGGATCTCCCCGGTGGGGAGAGTGATGATTCCGTCGCTGATTACCGGTCCCTCCGGCTGCTCCGGTGCCGTACCGGCCCCCACGGCAATAATCTGCGTGACCGGGGGAGATGTCATGGTTTCGGACAATACGGTCCGTTTTTGCTCTGCCCCGTTGACGTAGGTCACGTCGGCGGTGCGAAGCATTTCCCCGTCGGAGCCGGAGACCAGCACCTTCTCCGTTCCCCTGGGGAGGGAGGCAGAGGTGCAGCGGATGGTCTCATGGGGGATGGTCACAGCATAGGTTTGCTTCTCGGTGAGAATACGGTCAATGTTCAGAACCATTCCGTCCCAGGTGAGGGTGTCCAGGGATTGGGACAGGCAGTCGCCCTTGCCGGGCATAAGCTCCAGACGGGAAAGAAGGGCCTCAACGGTCTCCCCGGAGGAGGAAACCCGCTGTTCCTGCCCATGATAGCGCAGGGTAATGGTCTGTCCGCGGCAGATGGTGATGGAGGCGGCGTCGGACTCCACCCGGGCAGTGAAGGTATCCGCATCACCCAGGTTAACACCCGCTTCGTCCAGAACCACAGCGGGATCTGTGGCGAAGGTGGTGTGGGTGAAAACCCGGTCACCGTCGGTGATGATGTAGGTGGTTGCAAAAACCACCTGACACAGAAGTGTCAGCACAAAGGCAAGGGGAATGCATACCGCCAGCAGGTGCGGGAGGAAATTCTTTCTGTCTGAGGCAAACCGGCAAAATGAGCGCATGGCAAAAATCTCCTTTGCATCAGATTCTGGTGTGGGGCGGCGAAAGAAATGTATCAAAAAGTTACATTTTGTATTTATGCAAGGAAATGATGGATTTATTATAACAAAATATGTGAAAAAGTCAATAGTTTATTTATAAAATCAAAGATTAGACAACTTTTTACATAATTTAAGCAACCGTTTTATGTAAACATTTCCACAATATACAGGTCGCATCCGGTAGAAAAACACGAGATATTGTAGATATAGGTAACAGAAATTTACATAAAATGTCGAAGACTGTAATTTTTTGAAAACCTTTGCCGCTGGGCGTTATGTCGATTAAAAGGGGTGGGAAACCCCGGCGGAACTGTGCGGAATTGCCTGTTGACATTTTCCGGAAATTGTGCTAAATTGACATGGAATAAAAAGCAATGACGAAGACACGCGCGGCTGCTTCACCTCTCAGAGAGGGACCCGTCCGGTGAAAGGGCCCTGTTGCTTAAGCTTCCGCGTACCACTTCCGAGCTGCCCGGTGGAAATGCCGGGACGGCAGCGCCCGTTACCGCGCCAATGAGTGGCGGCATCTTTGTGCCGCAACCAGGGTGGAACCGTGGAATACGCTGATTGTATCCCACCCCTGATTTTAGGGGGTGGGATTTTCTGTATATTCTGCCCCAATATAAAAGGAGGGTCATCCCATGGAAAACGAATTCACCTTTGAAAACCCTGCGTACCGCAAGACCTACTGGCACACCTGCTCCCACATCATGGCCCAGGCTGTGAAGCGTCTGTGGCCGGAGGTCCAGCTTGCCATCGGTCCTGCCATCGACGAGGGCTGGTACTACGACTTTGACGCCCCCTTCTCCTTTACCCCCGAGCATCTGGAGAAGATCGAGGCGGAGATGAAGAAGATCTGCAAGGAGCGCATCCGCATTGAGCGCAGCGAGAAGCCCCGGGCGGAGGCAATTGCCTACATGCAGGAAAAGAACGAGCCCTATAAGGTCGAGCTTATCAACGATCTGCCCGAGGATGCTGTGATTTCCTTCTACACCCAGGGGGATTTCACCGATCTGTGCGCCGGTCCCCACCTGGATCACACCGGACGGGTCAAGCACAACGGCTTTAAGCTGACCCAGTGCTGCGGCGCCTACTGGCGGGGCGACTCCAAGCGGAAAATGCTCCAGCGTATCTACGGCATCGCGTTCCCCAGCAAGGATGAACTGGACGAGTACCTGAAGCGCCAGGAAGAGGCGATGAAGCGGGACCACAACAAACTGGGCCGGGAGCTGGAGTTCTTTACCACGGTGGACGTGATCGGCCAGGGCCTTCCCATTCTGTTGCCCAAGGGCGCCCGGGTCATCCAGACCCTGCAGCGCTGGGTGGAGGACGAGGAGCAGAAGAGAGGGTACCTGCTGACCAAGACCCCTCTGATGGCCAAGTCCGACCTGTACAAGATTTCCGGCCACTGGGACCACTACCTGGACGGTATGTTTGTCCTGGGCGATCCCAATGACGAGTCCAAGGAGTGCTTTGCCCTCCGGCCCATGACCTGCCCCTTCCAGTACCAGGTTTTCCTGAACCGGGCCCGTTCCTACCGGGATCTGCCCATGCGCCTGGGGGAGACCTCCACTCTGTTCCGCAACGAGGATTCCGGTGAGATGCACGGCCTCATTCGGGTGCGCCAGTTTACCATTTCCGAGGGCCACCTGATCCTCCGTCCCGAGCAGCTGGAGGAGGAGTTCAAGGGCTGTCTGGAGCTTGCCAAGTACTGCCTGGATACTGTGGGTATGCTGGAAGACTGCACCTTCCGGTTCAGCCAGTGGGATCCCAACAACAGGGAGAAGTATATCGGTACGCCGGAACAGTGGGACGAGGCCCAGGGTATCATGGGCAAGATCCTGGACGATCTGGGTGTCGAATATACCATTGGCATTGACGAGGCCGCGTTCTACGGCCCCAAGCTGGACATCCAGTACAAGAACGTCTTCGGCAAGGAGGACACCATTGTCACCATCCAGGTGGACCAGCTGCTGGCTGAGCAGTTCGGTATGGAGTACACCGATGTGGACGGCCAGAAGAAGCGGCCCTATATCATCCACCGCACCAGCCTGGGCTGCTATGAGCGGACCCTGGCCTACCTGATCGAGAAGTACGCTGGCGCGCTGCCTATGTGGATGATGCCCACCCAGGTGAAGGTGCTTCCCATTACGGACCGGGCCCATGCTTACGCCAGAGATCTGGTGGAGAAGCTGAACGCTGTGAATATCCACACCGAGGGCGACTACCGCTCCGAGAAGCTGGGCTACAAGATCCGGGAAGCCCAGATGCAGAAGATCCCCTATATGCTGGTGGTGGGCGACCGGGATGTGGAAAACGGCACCGTGTCTGTCCGGACCCGTAAGGGTGAGGATCTGGGTGCCATGTCCCTGGAGGACTTCATGAGCAAGGCCCTGCTGCAGATTGCCACCCGGGCAAAGGATTAAGTCAAAAAACACCCCCTGAGGAAACGGAACATGCTTCCTCAGGGGGTAAATTTATAACAGCAGCGTGAAGTATCGATGAATGGCGTGTACCGTGTCCACCTACGCATCATGGAACGGCGCGGCCCGATGCGGTACGCGTCCTTGCCCCCCGCACTTATGAGGGGGGTGATACCAGTGCGCACACTGGTATCGGGGGGAGTACGAATTACTGACAACAAAGCGTCAAATAATGTGCATATCGGTTTAACTCAGCAAGTATACAAATTGGAATTTGTCGGACTGGCGGCGCAGACGTCCTCGCCCCCCGCACTTGTGAGGGGG
>JAEDNR010000126.1 GCA_016302405.1 Oscillospiraceae bacterium | reverse complement strand
CAATGGCAGTGGGAGCAATGGCACTGTACACGGCCTGTCCGGGGGCTGCTGCCGCATCCAGCATCCGCTGGGCACCGATCAGGCAATCGGCACTTCGAATCGCCGCTTCCGCATCCATGGTCATAGTGCTCCGGCTTCCGGGCCCCAGGCTGACAATGCTGACACAGGGCGTCCAGACACAGCCAAATCGTTTACATAACATCTCGATCACTTGCGCGTAATCAACCCCATCCAGCTGGGGTGGACGGCCAATGACCACCAGTCGGGCCCCGGCTTTGCGGGCAGCGGCGGCTTTGGCTTCAAAGCCCCCCGCATCCCCACCGTCCTTGGTGACCAGCCATTTTGCGTTGGCAAAGCGAAGAATTGCCGCATTCATCTCCTGAGAAAAAGGCCCCTGCATGGCGATGATGTTGGCGGGCTTCAGCCCCGCGCTTCGGCAGCTTTCCAGGGAGCTTTCCATGGGAAGCACCCGGGCGTAGACCCGCTCGGCAAAACCAGCCAAAGCTGTGAAAGCCGCCAGTTCCTTGCTTCCCGTGGTCAGCAGAATATTCCCATCCGTTGTATTCAAATAGTCCACAGCGGAAGGAACATCCGAAACATACACCGCATCCTCCGAAATCGGGGAAGCGCCCCTGAGCAGCCGCAGATACTCCGTTCCCGTTTGCGCGCAGGCACCGGAGATGCTCCCCGTAATGGATGTGGCATAGGGGTGGGTAGCATCGATCACCAGATCAAATCTATTTTCCTGCAACATTGTGATAATTTCATGGATGGGGAGCCTCTTTGCGGAGATGGTCAGGTTTTCCGCTGAGGGCAGCAGGGTTTCCCCATATTCCGTTGCCACGCAGGCCGTAACGGAAACATCCTGGGTACTTAGAAACTCGATCAGCTCCCGCCCCTCCGTGGTTCCGGCAAAGACACAGATTTTATACATCCCGGTATCCCCTCGGTGTTACCATTTTTTCGCCAATGGATTTGGTCATGCTGTTGCCGATGAATACGGTGCAGAACATATCCACGGGAGCGGTGCCCAGCTCCGCCAGTGTCAGCAGCCGGCTGCTTTCACCGTCACGGCCGATCCGGCTGGCGATGCCGCAGACCCGATCCCCGGGCAGATGCCGCAGCAGGATGTCGCAGGCACGACGCAGGTAATCCGGCCGTCCGTGGCTGGCGGGGTTGTAGATTACAATGGACAGATCCGCCAGGGCGGCATTTTCCAGCCGTATTTCGATCTTTTCCCAGGGGGTCAGCCGGTCACTGAGGCTGATGACCGCGAAATCGTGAGTCAGCGGAGCGCCCAGAAGCGCCGCGCCGCTGCAGGCAGCGGTCAGACCGGGGATGACCTGAATTTCCGGGTCAGGGCTTTCCCCACGCAGCTCGTAAATCAGTGCCGCCATGCCGTAGATGCCGCTGTCCCCGGAGCAGACCATGGCCACATTCTTCCCCTCCCGGGCAATGTCCAGCGCCATCTGGCAGCGTTTCACCTCCTGCGTCATGGGGGTGGTCAGAAATTCCTTGCCCGGATACCGCTGCTTCACCAGATCCACATAGACATGGTAGCCAATGATCACATCACAACATTGCAGGGCCCGGTCAGCCCCCACCGTCATATTGTCATAATCACCGGGGCCGATGCCCACAACCGTCAACTTACTCAAAACGTACCTCCCAATGTTCCTGCGCAATGGCAACGGTCACACCGTTCATTGCGGTTTTCCTTACCAACAGCGTTTCCGCACCCATCATTGCCGCCCGTTCACATACATTGTCCACCCCGGTCACCCGCAGTACCCGCTCTGACGGGGTGAATTCCCCGGGAAGCGACTTTAGCTCCTGGGCGGAGTAGAAGACAGCGGGCAGGCCCCGCTTTTCACAAAATTCCAGCAGTCCGGCCTCGTCCGCTTTTAAGTCAATGGAAGCCACCTGCCGGATGGCCTTGGGGTGAATACCGTTTTCCCTGCAGACCAGGTTTACCGCGTCCTCGATTGTCTGGCAGGGGATCCCCCGGCGGCAGCCGATGCCAAGGTGCAGCACCGGGGGCACCAGCAGCAGCGTTTCCGAAAAGGGTTCCCGCTTTCCGCAGGAAATGCAGATTCCGATTTCTCCGGATGCTCCTTCCGCCGTACCTTCAGGCAAAGCGGTCACAATGGGGAAGTCCGAGCAAATGGGCACCTGGGCTTCCAGGATCCGGGCGGAGATATGCTTCGCGGCAGAAAGACTGGCGATATACAGCCCCTGTCTTGCTGCCCAGGCATCCACAGAGAATTTTCGGTTAATATCCGTGGCGGTGGTAATCACCGGGGTCGCCCCCAGGAAATCCGCCAGCCTCAGAGCCAGGGCGTTTCCTCCGCCAATGTGGCCGGAGAGCAGGGGCACAACGAAACCTCCCAGTTCATCCACGGCGATCACCGCAGGATCCGTCAGCTTGCTTTTGACATGGGGCGCGATCTCCCGCACGGCAATGCCGCAGGAGCCGATGAAAATCAAAGCATCCGCCCAGGAAAACAGCGGGCCATAAAAGGACGGTGACGGACGGAGAATGGGGGCAAAGCCCGGCTCCGAAAACCGTTCCATGGTAAAGGCCTGAATCTCACGATCCTTGAAGTATTCCAACACTTTGCGGGCGGTTTTGCACCCCTGACGGCTGTACGCAAACAGGGCAATTTTCATTGGCTGGCCTCCCGGAATTCTGTGGAGAAGTCCGGGGCGTACAGGCGGCTGCGTTCATAGCTGCCTCCAAGACAGTCACCCACAATAATGAGCGCTGTTT
>JAEDNR010000041.1 GCA_016302405.1 Oscillospiraceae bacterium | reverse complement strand
GAGATTTTGAGACTGATTACCCCTTGCCTTGTTACAACGGACTATATGAATAAAAGATTAGAGCCGCAGTCCAAATCACATGACTGCGGCTCTTGCAATATTAGTATAAAAATTTATATTCAGTTACAGTTTTCAGATATGCTTCGGGATTGCCGTTCAGTATCAGCTCAGCGTATGCTACCGGGTCATTGTAAATCAGATAATCAAGCTCTGATCGCTGATACATATTGTCAGCAACCTCATTCTCAACGGCGATGGTATCAATGGCAATCATGCTGCCACTTGCAAATTTCAGTTCCACACAAGCGGTATCCATGTTGAACTTACAAGAAATCAATCTGTCCATAAGAAACCTCCATTCTGCGGGATGTTAGATCATCCCAAAATATTTGAATGCTTCTCGGATTGCTTTCTCTTTTTCCGGCGGACACTGGGGCTGTCTGGAATCCTCGGATTTCGGCAGATTATAGTTTTTACCTACCTCAATCCCACATTTCCGTTTAATCTGTGAGATATAGAGGTTGGACACCTTTAACCCGGTATGCTCCAACACATACTCCTTGATCTGCGGATAGGTAGCTCCATCTTGGAATTCCGACATATCCATATCTTCCAAAGAGAACTCAACCCGAATCTTTTTCGAGTCGACCTCGCCCTTGGAAAGCAAGACAACCGTCTCCACATGGGCGCAGCGGGGGAAGAGGTCGGCGGCCTGGGCGGACTGGAGGGCGAAGCCTTTTTCTTTCAGCTGCGCTACGTCCCGGGCCAGGGTGGCGGGGTCGCAGGAGATGTAGACAAGCTGCCGGGGGTTCATCCGGTCAATGGCTTCAATGGCGTCGGCATTCAGGCCTTTCCGGGGCGGGTCTACAGTGATGACATCCGGGCGGACACCGTTTTTCTCCAGCTCCAGGGCCGCCTGGCCCGCATCGCCGCAGAAAAATTCCGCGTTCCGGATTCCGTTTCGCCGGGCGTTCTCCCGGGCGTCTTCCACTGCCTGGGGGATAACCTCCACGCCGATGACCTTTCCGGCGGCGGAGGCCATGGCAAGGGTGATGGTGCCCACACCGCAGTACAGGTCAAGGACGGTGTCGTCTTTTGTGATTCCGGCAAGGTCAATGGCAGCCCTGTACAGCCTCTGGGCCTGGGTGTGGTTCACCTGGTAAAAAGACCGGGGGGACAGCCGGAAAGTAAGGCCGCAGAGGGTATCCTCAATATATCCGGGGCCGTAAAGGGTGATGAATTTATCCCCCAGAACGGCGTTGCCCTTTTTGGTGTTTACGCTGAGTACCAGGGTGGTAAAGCCGGGGATTTTCTTTAACCGCTCCACCAGAGCGTCCACCCTGGGAAGCTTTTCCCCGTTGCACACGAGGCACACCAAAATCTGACCCGACACTGCCCCCCGGCGGACATAGATGTGCCGCAGGAGACCCTTGTGGGTGGTTTCGTCGTACACAGATACCCGGTTTTGGTTTACATAATCCATAACCGCGTCCTTGACGGCATCGGTTTCCGGGGGCAGAATCAGGCAGCGCTGATTTTCCACTACATCGTGAGTCCCCGCCCGGAAGAACCCGGCGTAGGCCCGGCCCTTATCCCGGGCAACAGGGTACTGGGCCTTGTTCCGGTAGCTGTGGCAGTCCGGCGCGGCAAGGATGGGCATAGCTTCAAGCTGTTCCCCCGCCAGCCGGTTGAGGCAGGTACGGACCCGCTCCGCTTTCAGCCGGGTTTCCTCGGCGTAGTCCATGTGCCAAAAGTCGCAGCCGCCGCAGAGCTTGGCTACGGGGCACTCCCGGTTTACCCGGTGGGGGGATTTTTCCAGGATCCGGACGATTTTTCCCACCGCCCAGGTCTTGTTTGCCTTTTCGATGCGTACCAGCACCCGCTCCCCCGCAACGGCGTTGGGGAGGAACACGGCGCAGCCGTCGATGTGGGCAATGCCCTGGCCCTCAGCGGTGTAGTCCGTCACCAGGGCTTCGTATTCCCGATTCTTTTCCAGCATTACAGCACCTTTTCCATTCCGATCTTCTGCCGCTGCAGGCCGCAGTTTTCATAGAACCGCAGGGCATTGTCATTGCCGCACCATACGTTCAGCGTCACCGCGTCGCAGGAAAGCTCCCTGGCCAGTTCCAAAGCCTGGCGATACAGCGCCCCGGCAATGCCCCGGCCCCGGTGGTTTTCATCCACGCACAGATCGTCGATGTACAGCACCCGGCGGTCGCAGAGCACCGGGTCATTTTTGGTGACCTGAAGAATGCAGAAAGCGTAGCCCACCATTTTCCCGCCTTCTTCCGCCGCCAGAATGGGGCGGTCTGACGTTTTAAGCAGCCGTTTCAGGGCCGCTTCATCATATTTCTGGGCCCCCGCCCGGAAAAGGTCGGGGCGGATCTGGTGGTGAACTTCCCCCACCTGCAGCAGCAGGTCCAGCATCTGGGGTATATCCTTTTCACAGGCAAAGCGAATGGTCATAGGGATTCTCCGTTCTGTATGATTTTTATATGTGGGTATAGATAAATTGGGATTTGGCGGGCCGTCAGAACAGGTCATTCCGAACCAGTCCGCTTTCCTGGTGTGGGAATCTCCATCAAATTTTGAACTGTTTTTCGTCATACAGACGGTCCTATATTTCCGTTTTCCGGAATTTTTTCATGGAAAATGGTGCTTCAATCCAGGAGATTGCCACGCCAGTGTGAGCACTGGCTCGCAATGACCGGGAATTCGATAAATTCGCAATTTGCCGCAATGCCGCATCGGGCCGACAAGCATTATTTACAATAGTATAGCACAGTTTTCGCCGGCGGTAAAGCGGGGGCTTGTCAGGGAGCGGAAAAAATGATATGATGCGGGAAATAGTGCCGTATTATGGGAGGCTTCTCCATGGATTATACAAACTGCACCCTCTGCCCCCGGCAATGCGGGGTGGACCGGACCGCCGGTTTTCTGGGCTTCTGCCGCTGCCCGGATACCGCTCTGGTGGCGAAAACCATGCTCCACAAATGGGAGGAACCGGTACTGGCAGGCAGCGGCGGCAGCGGCGCGGTTTTCTTCGGCGGCTGTACCATGGGCTGCCGCTTCTGCCAGAACCGGGCCATCAGCGCCGCACCCACAGGGAATCCGGTGGATTCTGGGGTTCTGCGAAAGATGATGGAGGATCTGATCGCCCAGGGGGCGGAAAATATTGACCTCGTGACCCCCACCCAGTTCCTGCCCACCATCCTGCCCGCCCTGGAAAAGCCGCTGGGGGTTCCGGTGGTATTCAATTCCGGGGGCTACGAGCGTCCGGAGACTGTCCGGGCCCTGGCGGGGAAGATCGACATTTACCTGCCGGACATGAAGTACGCCGACAATGCCCTCGCCGCCCGGCTCAGCGGGGCGTCGGACTATTTTGAGACGGCTGCGGCAGCCATCCGGGAGATGGTCCGTCAGACCGGGCCGGTTTCCTTCCGGGGGGACAGACTGCTCCGGGGCACGGTGATCCGGCACCTGATCCTGCCGGGACACATTGAAAATTCCCTGCGGGTGCTGGACTGGATCGGGGAGACCTTTGCCCCAGGGGAGGTGCTGGTGAGCCTGATGCGCCAATATACGCCCATGCCGGGGATGTCACCGCCCTTTGACCGGCGGGTCACAGAAGAAGAGTACGACGCGGTGCTGAGCTGGATGTACTTAAATGACCTGGATGGCTTTACCCAGGAGGCGGATGCCGCCGACGTTGGGTTTATCCCGGACTTTTCCAACTCCCATGGGGAAGACGGTGGACAAGCTGACGATAACATGATAAAATAAAAACACCAGATTGACAAATTGGAATTTGGCGAGCCGTCAGAGCCTGTCATTCCGAACCAGTGCGCACACTGGTGTGGGAATCTCCATCGAATTCCGTGCGGCCCATCGTCATACAGATTGTCCTTTTTGGGCCGTTTCTCGGAATTTATCCACGAGAAGTGGTACGTCTAACCGGGGGATTGCCACACCAGGAAAGCGGACTGGTTCGCAATGACCGGGAATTCGATAAATTCCCAATTTGTATTTCCTACATATCCGTCCAATAAACACCAGAAAGACTTTTTAAATATAAGGAGGCACCGCCATGCGCAAGACGAAGATCATCTGCACCATCGGCCCCGCCAGCGAGAACGAGGAGACCCTGAAACAGCTGTGTCTGGCAGGTATGAACGTTGCCCGGCTGAATTTCTCCCACGGCACCCACGCAGAGCATAAAAAGAAGATCGACCTCATTAAAAAGGTTCGCCAGGAGCTGGACCTGCCCATCGGCATCATGCTGGATACCAAGGGACCGGAGTACCGTATCCGTACTTTCAAAACGGGAAAAATTCAGGTGAAGGAGGGAGACTCCTTTACCTTTACCACCGACGAGGTGGAGGGGGACGAGACCCGGGTCAGCGTCAACTACAGGGGCCTGGTGAGCGACCTGAACGTGGGAGACCGGATCCTGGTAAACAACGGCCTTGTGGTTTTTGAAGTCACGGAGCTTACGGGGAGCAACGCCCACTGCCGGGTGGTCATCGGCGGCGAGCTGAGCAACCGCAAGAGCATGTGTTTCCCCAACAAGGTCATGACGGGGCCGTACCTGTCCCAGCAGGACAAGGATGACCTGCTTTTCGGCATTGAAAACGGCGTGGATTTTGTGGCGGCTTCCTTTGTCTCCACCCGGCAGGATATGCTGGAGCTGAAAGCCTTCCTTCATGAAAACGGCGGGGACGACATTGACCTGATCGCCAAGATCGAAAACCGCTCCGGCGTGGACAACGCGGAGGACATCTGTAAAGAGTGCGACGGCATCATGATCGCCCGGGGAGACCTGGGTGTGGAGATTCCCTTCGTGGAGGTCCCCGCGGTGCAGAAGCAGCTGATCAGCAAGTGCCGGATGCTGGGCAAGCGGGTGATCACCGCCACGGAAATGCTGGAATCCATGATCTACAACCCCCGGCCCACCCGGGCGGAAATTTCCGACGTTGCCAACGCGGTATACGACGGTTCCTCCGCCGTGATGCTCTCCGGCGAGTCCGCCGCGGGCAAGTACCCTGTGGAGGCGGCGGCCACCATGGCGAAGATCTGCGAGTATACCGAGAAGCATACCAGCTACCGGAAGCGGTTCTATGCCTCCGATTTTGAGATTCACAATAACCTGGACGCCATTTCCCACGCCACCTGCGCCATGGCCATCGATGTGGAGGCCAAGGGCATCGTGGTCTGTTCCGTATCCGGCAAGACGGCCCGGATGGTCAGCCGGTTCCGCTGTCCGGTGGATATCATCGGCATGACCACCAACGAGCGGATCTGGCGGCGGCTGAGCCTGAGCTGGGGCGTGACCCCGGTGCTGGCGGAGGAATTTACCTCCATGGATGTGATGTTCTACCACGCCATGGCCAGCGCCAAAAAGGTACTGGGCCTGCAGCCGGGGGACTGCGTGGTCCTCACCGGCGGCCCCATCAACGGGAAGACCGGAAACACCAACACCATCAAGGTGGAGACGGTGTAACGCGGCAGGAAGGGAAATTGGTATTTGTAGGGCGTTAAGGTACGCGGGTGGATAGACGCCTTGCCCCCCGCGTTTACGAGGGGGGTGATACCAGTGCGCACACTGGTATCGGGGGGAGTCCGTTACCCGTATATCTTTCATAAAATGATACGAAAATTAGGCCGGCAAACATGGAAAGATAATACTGCATGACGCTCTGCTGTGGGGAATTCGTACTCCCCCCGCCACCAGTCTGAGGACTGGTGGCACCCCCCTCACAAGTGCGGGGGGCAAGGGCGGCTTCGCCGCCAGTGCGCCAAATTCCCATTTCTCTCTTTCACACATAAAAACCGCCATGTGCCCCAAACGAGGCACATGGCGGTTTTTACGAAATGAGATTTTATCGTTCCTCCCGGAAGTAGGCAACGCCGAGACTCTCCGGGGGCTGGTTTTCCCGCTTGTTGCGCATGCTGGTGATAACGAGGACGACAATGGTTATCACATAGGGAATCATTTTGTAAAGCTCTTTTACGGCCAGGTTCATGCCGCAGGGAATGTACATATGCAGAATGTACAGCCCGCCAAAGAGGAAAGAGGCCAGCACGCCCACATCGGACCGCCATACTGTGAAGATGACCAGGGCGATGGCCAGCCATCCCCGGTCGCCGAAAGCGTCGTTGGTCCAGATGCCGCCGGCGTAGTCCATTACATAGTAGAGGCCGCCGAGACCCGCGATCATGCTGCCGATGCAGGTGGCGAAATATTTGTATTTGCTCACGTTGATGCCGGCGGCGTCGGCGGTGGCGGGGTTTTCACCGACGGCACGGAGGTTGAGACCGGCGCGGGTGCGTTTGAGAATGTGCGCTGCGATCAGGGCAACCACCACGGCCAGATAAGCCAGAAAGCCGTAGGACAGGAAGACCTTGCCAAACCACCCCAGCTTATCCGCAAAGGGCAGGGACAGGCGGAAGCAGTTGCTGGTGGTGGAGAGGATAACGGAGGGAAGCTCACTGCCGGAGAGCTTGATGAGGGAGCCGCCGAAGAAGTTGCCGAAGCCAACGCCAAAGGTGGTCAGGGCCAGACCGGTGACATTCTGGTTTGCCCGCATGGTGACGGTCAGGAGGCAGTAGATAAAGCCCATACACAGCGAGCCGAGCATACTGGACAGCAGCGGGATCAGAATGCCAAGGAACGTATTGATCTCGGCGGGGGAGGGAAGGGACTGTTCATACAGGAATGCCCCAATGACGCCGCAGATGCCGCCCACATACATGATGCCGGGGATGCCCAGATTCAGATTGCCGGATTTTTCGGTGAGGGTTTCGCCGGTGGAGCCAAAGAGCAGCGGGATTCCCTGGGCGATGGCTCTGGGAATGAAAGCAAGAAAATCAAACATCGGCTCAGTCCTCCTTCTTTCCGCTGTGGTGGAAGCTGATTTTGTAGTTGATGAAGAACTCGCTTCCGATGATAAAGAACAGGATGATGCCTGTAAGAATATCACCAAAGGACTGGTTAAGGCTGAAATTCGTGGCGATCTCCCCGGCACCTCTACCCAGGAAGACCAGCAGGAAACTGGTGAATATCATCCAGATGGGGTTAAACTTCGCAAGCCACGCCACCATCACGGCGGTGAATCCCCGGTTATCCACAATGGAGGAGGTGAGGGTGTGGCTGGTGCCGCCTACAAGCAGCATCCCCGCGATGCCGCAGATAGCGCCGGAGAGAAGCATGGTGCGGATAATGACCTTCTCCACCTTGATTCCCACATACCGGGCGGTGCGCTCGCTTTCGCCAACAACGGACAGCTCATACCCATGCTTTGAGTAGTTGAGATAGATATACATCCCCACGGTGAGCAGAGCCACGATGATAACATTCAGCAGGTATTTGTAGCGGCCGATCTGGGGCAGCCAGCCGATCATGGTGTTCTGATTGATGATGCCAATGTTGCCGGAACCCTTGGGGGACTCCCAAACAACGGAGAAGTACGCAACAAGCTGTATGGCGACATAATTCATCATCAGCGTGAACAGGGTCTCATTGGTGTTCCACCGGGCCTTGAAAAAGGCGGGAATGAAGCCCCAGAGCGCTCCGGCGGCGATACTGGAGACGACCATGCACACAATAACCGCCCAGTTGGGCAGTACATTGCGCAGGCAGATCATACAGGCCGCGGAAGCCAGCGCCCCGGCCAGAGCCTGACCCTCGCCGCCGATGTTCCAGAACCGCATTTTGAAAGCGGGAGTGACCGCGATGGACACGCACAGAAGCATGGCGATATTCTGAAGCAGCACCCAGAATTTCCTGGAGGTTCCGAAGGAGCCTTTAAAGATCGCCACATAGACCTGAATGGGATTTTCCCCTGTGACGACGGAGGTGATAATGCCGCAGACAATCAGCGCCGCCAGGATCGCGCAGCCGCGAATGCCCCAGGAACCGTACCAAGGCAGGGCGCCGCGCTTGACGATATGCACTACCGGCGTTCTTTCTTTTTTATTCATGGGCTTCTTCCCCTCCCAACTGGGTCATCATCATACCGATTTTGTGCTTGTCCGCTCCCGGACCGTCCACAATTCCGCTGACCTTGCCGCCGCAGAGGACAAGAATCCGGTCGCACAGCTCCAGCAGAACGTCCAGGTCTTCGCCCACATAGATAACGGCGACGCCCCGCTTCTTCTGCTGGTTAATGAGGTCATAGATGATATAGGAGGAATTGATGTCCAGGCCCCGGACGGCATAGGCTGTCAGCAGGACGGTGGGGGCGGAGGAAATTTCCCGGCCCACCAGAACCTTCTGTACATTGCCGCCGGAGAGTCTGCGCACCGGGGTGGAGACACCGGGGGTGTTGACCTCCAGCTCCTTTACCACCTGCTCGGCAAGGAGCCGGGGGGCTTTCCGGTTGGCAAAGGGGGAGTGGCCCCGGCGGAAGGAGCGGAGCATCATATTGTCCGTCAGGTCCATGCTGCCAACAAGGCCCATGCCCAGCCGGTCCTCCGGGACAAAGGAGAGGCTGACGCCCATGGAGGCAATGGCAAGGGGATCCTTGCCCACCAGTTCCTCTTTCGTCCCGTCGTCCTCCACATAGCAGATGCTGCCCTTTTCCGTGGGTTGAAGACCGGCGATGGCCTCCAGAAGCTCCTTCTGGCCGCAGCCGGAGATACCGGCAATACCCAGGAGCTCTCCGCTTCGCGCGGTAAAGGAAACGTTATCCAGCTTGACAATGCCGTCGTCGCTGCGGACGGTGAGGCCTTTCACCTCCACCCGGGGCTTGGGATCCACAGGGACGGGCCGGTCAATGTTCAACGTGACCGGACGGCCCACCATCATGTTGGTCATTTCCTGGGCGTTGGTATTCTTTGTCAGCATGTCGCCCACAAACCGGCCCCGGTTCAGGATGGCTACCCGGTCAGACAGGGACTCCACCTCGTGCATTTTGTGGGTGATGATGACAATGGCCTTTCCGTCGTCCCGCATATTCCGCAGGACGGCGAACAGCTTGTCCGCCTCCTGGGGTACGAGAACTGCCGTTGGCTCATCCAGAATCAGAATATCCGCGCCGCGGTACAGCACCTTCACGATCTCCACCGTCTGCTTCTGAGAGACGGACATGTCGTAGACCTTCTGATAGGGATCCACCTCAAAGCCGTAGGCGTCGCAGATGGCTTTGATCCTTTCCGCTGCCTTCGCAAGGTTCAGCCGCCCTGGCTCATGGAGGCCAAGGACGATGTTTTCCACAGCGGTGAGCACATCCACCAGCTTGAAATGCTGATGGATCATACCGATGCCGTAGCGATAGGCGTCCGCAGGGTCCCGGATTACCGCTTCTTTTCCGTCCACATAGATCCGGCCCTCGTCGGGGAAATAGATACCGGAGAGCATGTTCATAAGGGTGGTTTTGCCGCTGCCGTTTTCCCCCAGCAGGGCCAGGATTTCTCCCCGGTAAATGTCCAGCCAGACCTTGTCGTTTGCCACAACCGGTCCGAAAGTCTTTGTGATGTCACGCATTTTTACTGCGGGGGTTTTGCTGTCCAAAGGCTTCACTCCCTGTCTGTATAGATTGACAGCCCCGAATTTCAGCGGAGCCGGAGATTCTCCAAAGGGCAGCGCGTCGGCCTTGTCGCCGCGCTGCCCTTTAGAGCAACGCAAGGGAAGCCCGGTTAAGGGCTTCCCATTGGGTCAGTATTCTTAGGCGTCGATATTGGTGATGCCGTCGATATCGATATCGAAGTAAGGAGCGGAACGGAACTTGGACTCGTGGAAGAGACCGTCGGAAATGACATTGGTGTCAGGAACGAAGTCGCCCATGTCGTCCACATCCGCCATGTACTCGGTGAGGGTCTGACCGCCAACGGTGAAAGTAGCGGTGTCAAAGACCTTCAGGGAGCCGTCGGCCAGAGCGGCTTTGACTTCCTCCAGCTTTTCGGCAGTGCCGGGAGCGGCAGCCTTCTCGTTCAGCTCGGTCATGCAGACAGAGTCGGTAGCGATGGTGCCGGTCCAGTCGGCGGGGATCTCAGTGCCGTCCATGACGCACTGCATGGCGAAAACCAGGTAAGGCGCCCAGTTGATGCGGGAGGCAACGATGTAGGTGTCGGGGCAGGCATCCGCGGCGGAGCCGTTGTAGAAAACGAAAGGGACGCCCTGCTGCTGGCACTCGTTGGGAGCGCCCATGGAGTCGGCATGCTCGGAGATCACAACGCAGCCGTTCTTGATAAGCTTGTTGGCGCCCTCCTGCTCCAGGGTGGGATCATACCAGGAGTTGGTGAAGGTCACATCCATGGTGACGGAGGGGCAGACGGAGCGGGCGCCCAGGAAGAAAGCGGTGTAGCCGGACTTGACCTCTGCATAGGGGAAAGCGCCGATGTAGCCGAGCTTAGCCTGATCTTCGGTGATGGTGCCCTCCGCGATCATCTGGTTGAGCTTGAGACCGGCAGCAACACCGCCGAGGTAACGGCCCTCATAGATGGAAGCGAAAGCATTGTGATAGTTGGGGACGCCGTTGGTGTGGGCCTGGGTGCCGGTGGCATGGCAGAACTGAACCTCGGGGAACTCCTTGGCAGCCTGAACCAGGAAAGGCTCATGGCCGAAGCTGTCGGCAAAAACGAAGTTGCAGCCCTCGTCAACCAGCTCGGCGGCGGCGTCGTAGCAGCTCTCGTCCTCGGGGATACCGGTCTTGAACAGATACTCCTCAACGCCCAGAGTCTGGCAGGCTTCCTTCGCGGCGTTGATGAAGTTCAGGTCGTAGGTGGAGTTTTCGTCATGCAGGAAGATGAAGCCGGCCTTCAGCTTGGCAGGCGCTTCCGTGGCGGGAGCCTCGGTGGTCTCGGGAGTCTCCACATTGCCGGTGGTTTCGGGCGCCTGGCTGGGGGTGGGAGTGGGATCACCGGCGCAACCCGCGAACAGGCCCACGCACAGCACCAGCGCCAGAGTAATGGCAAGCAGTTTTTTCATTTTTCGTTTCTCCTTTTCAGATGAAATGATATATAAATTGGAATTGCGCGCAAAGAAAATGGGGTTTACTGGGGGCGGAAAGTGATGCCGCTGTCGTCCATGCTGTCCAGGATGGCCAGGGACTCCACCCGGATGCCCTGGGCACGGAGGGCGTCGCCGCCGCCCTGGAAGCCCTTTTCAATGGCAATGGCCGCACCGACCAAAGTGGCCCCGGCCTTCGTTACCAGTTCGGCTAGACCCATGAGCGCCTTGCCGTTGGCGAGGAAATCGTCCACCAGCAAAACCTTGTCCTCCGGGCGGAGGTAGTCGCAGCTGACCACAATGGTATAGTCGGCGTTGTGGGTGTAGGAGTGGACGGAAGCGGTATAAACTTCCCCGTCCACGTTGCTGCTCTTGTGCTTCTTGGCAAAGACCACGGGCACATGCATTGCCATTCCCGCAGCGGCGGCGATGGCGATGCCGGAAGATTCAATGGTCAAAACCTTGGTGACCCCCTCCCCGTCATACAGCCGGGCGATCTCCTGCCCGATTTTGGACAGCAGGTCGGTGTCGATCCGCTGGTTCAGAAAGCTGCCGACTTTCAGGATCTGGCCGGGCAGGATCTTTCCCTCCGCCAGGATCTTTTCCTCCATTAACCGCATAAATGAGCCCCTTTCCGTCAAAAAAGCAAAAAGGCAGACGAAACGCCTGCCAAAGAAGTACCCAAAAGAAAGTCGCGCCTGTCCAAAAGGCAGCGCGTACTGTATTACCAATAGTCGCGGCTGAGGCGTCGCGGTAGAAACTTTCGGGCCATCCATCCGAAATTATATCGGCAGGTATTTAGGTTTGTAACCTCATGTTACCGCCAAATGTGACCTTTGTCAACAGAAAGAACGCCCGTTTTTTCATTTCCTCCGTAATGCACAAACTTATCTTCTTTTTCCGTTTATTTTCCGTCAAAACACGGATTTGCCGGGAAAACAAACGGTTGCATATTGGAAGAAAAGGGGTATAATGGATTGGGAAAACGATACCCCCACGGGGGTGCGTGAAAGGAGGGAGCGGGGTATGGATACCCACCGTCTCGGGACCATCCGGGCGTTCCTGGAAAGCAGAAGAATGCCCTACCGGTATTATGAGGAAGCCGGCTGCGGCTCCATACAGTTTGAGCACCGGGGCCTCGGCTACCACATCTGGGAGTACCCCCCGGAGGAGCCCGGCGCCCAGAGCAATGTCCGCTCCGCCGGAAGGACCGAGGACTTTGGCCCCGACTATGAAAGGGAGATTCTGGAGATCCTGAAAACCTGGTAGGGCGTAAGGAATTGACAATTGACAATGGACAATTGACAATTAAGGAGTCGCATCGCCCGTCCTGCCGGAGGGCCGATGCGCGCAATCGGCCCCAACAAAATGGAACGACACCGAGCGGGTCAGGGCAGGAACGACTGCAGACCAGGCTTGTCACGACTTGGGTCCGGGCCCTGCCCGGTGGTTTGACAAACGGATGGGGAACTGGTAAAATAGCTTTGCCGCTGCGGCGGCGTTCCAAAGCAAAGAGAGAAATTGGAATTTATCGGCTTCGCCGAATTGACAATTGACAATTGACAGTTGACAATTATTGTGTCCCTACGGGACGATTTTGAAAGAAATCCTTTTGTTTTCGTTCAAATTCTTCTTATTTTAAATCATCCCGAAGGGATTCCTTAATTGTCAATTGTTCATTGTCAATTGTCAATTAAATTTCAATTATCCGCGCTGCTGTGTTAACCGGATAAGTAACAAGGCTTTTCAATACATAACGGAGGTAACCCATGTCCTTTTTTCTTTATAGTCTTTTTGTCCTCGCCATTGTGGCGGCGGACCAGATTACAAAATACCTGGTGGTGGCGAATATCCCTTTGTATGGGGATGTTTCTTTCCTGCCCGGGTTGCTTGGGCTTACCTATGTTCAGAACACCGGCGCGGCCTTTTCTGCCTTCCAGGGGATGCAGTGGCTGTTCGCGGTGATTTTCCTGCTGTTCACCGCCGCGGTACTCTGGGAGTACTTTAAAAAGCCCATGGGGTTTACCCGCTTTGAGCGGTGGTGCATTGCCGCCATCTACGGCGGCGGCCTGGGGAACATGATCGACCGGCTGCGGCTGGGGTATGTGGTGGATATGCTGGAAACCCAGTTTATGGATTTTCCGGTATTTAATGTCGCGGACTGCTTCATCACCTGCGGCTGTATTGCCCTGGTAGTTTCTCTGGCTTTCTGCAACAAAGGCTTCTGGAAGGATGAAAAGAAATGACCCTTTACGCCGATACCGCGGGGGAGCGGCTGGACGCGTTCCTGGCCCGGTCCCTGGATGGGCTCAGCCGCAGCGCCGTCCAGCGCCTGACGGAGGAGGGATGCGTCACCCGGAACGGCCGGCCCTGTAAGAAAAATGACCGGCTGGAAGTTGGGGACGAACTGACCGTCACCCTGCCGGAAACAAAGCCTGTGGAGATCGCCGCGAAAGAGATCCCTCTGGAGATCGTCTATGAGGACGAGGATGTGGCGGTCATCAACAAGCCCAAGGGCCTGGTGGTCCACCCCGCCCCGGGGCATACCGACGATACCCTTGTCAATGGCCTGCTGTATGCTATGGGGGATAGGCTTTCCGGTATCAACGGGGAAATGCGCCCGGGGATTGTCCACCGTATTGACAAGGATACCTCGGGCCTGCTTGCCATCGCCAAAAACGACCTGGCCCACGCGGTGCTGGCCTCCCAGCTCAAGGACCACACCATGGCGAGAACCTATGAGGCCGTTGTCTGCGGAAATATGAAAGAGGATTCCGGCACCGTGGACGCCCCCATCGGGCGGCACCCCACGGACCGGAAGAAGATGTGCGTCACCAGCCGCAATTCCAAGCCCGCCGTCACCCATTGGGAGGTGGTGGAGCGGTTCCCGGGCTATACCCACATCCGCTGCCGTCTGGAAACGGGCCGCACCCATCAGATAAGGGTGCACATGGCCTATATCGGCCACCCCATCCTGGGGGACACGGTGTACGGCCATAAAAACAGGGAGCTGGGCCAGGACAGCCAGTGCCTCCATGCGGGAGCCCTGTGCTTCCGCCACCCGAGAGACGGCCGCCCGGTGATGGTCTTTGCCCCAATGCCTGACTATTTTACGGAGGTTCTGGAAAAGCTGCGGAAGCGGTAAATGTAAATAAGCATATCGACCTAACTCAGCAGACAGATAAATTGGAATTTGCATGGCTATCGAATTCCTGGTCATTGCGATAAAGTAGCGCACTACTTTCGTGGAAATCCACCAGTTTTAAGGTTGAACCTATCAATTTCGGGCCTGAAAAGTTGGGAGATTGCCACACCAGGAAAGCGGACTGGTTCGCAATGACCGGTTTTTCGACAGGCTCAGCGGGAGTGCATTTTATACAATGCGCTCCCGCTATTTCTGTTTAAATCAACCTGAATAAATGATTTGTAAGAGCGCGGGACAATGCCCGCGGCTGTTTACATGGTTGCATGACATCTGCTTCGCAGCACCGCCGTACTGCATAACCCCGGCCTAAAAAAGCCTTTGCGTAAAGAAGTCGGCGCTCCAAAGTTCAAGGGCAGCACCGCATAATGGGGCAAGGAGATTCGGGCAGTGTTTTGGCACAAGCGAAAGTATGAAAAATGCGGGAATACTGGATGTATTTCCCATTTTTCGTACTGCACGATTGGGGCAAAAGATCCGCCGAAGCCCGCAGTCTCCATTGTGCGGTGTTGCCCAAGAACAATTCACGCCGGTTGCCCAAGAACAATTCACGCCGGATTCTTGAAAAACTGCGGATATTCATATATAATATATTTTGTATTATTGTATCTGTCAGAAAGGAGCGGCGTATGAAAGGTTATCTCTCCATACGGGAAACTTCCTACAAATGTTTTCCACGTTTTCGTATGGTATCTCGCCATTTTGAACCTTAATGGCAAGCTTCTTCAATTTTCTTCTCAACGCCGTTACTCGCTCTGGGTTAATTCGTTTTATGACCTTGCCGGAGCTAGTCAAAGAATATTTAAGGCAACACTGCACAAATCGTCTGCGGCCGGATGGCGGGTCTTTTCCCCCATCCGCGCAGTTTGGAAAACAGGAAATACACCAAGTATTCCTCTGTTTTCCAAACTTTCGGCTGAGGAAAAATCCCACGCCACCGGCTCTTGCCGAATTGTGCGGTGTTGCCTTAATTTGGTCGTGGATGAGGACACCGAAAAGAAGCTGGCGGACAAGGTGCGCCAGGTGAAGAAGGACGGGCTGATCGACAATTTCATCTCAGTGTGTCAAAAAAGTTAGAGTCATTCCGAGCCAGTGCGCACACTGGCGTGGGAATCCCCCAGTTTTAATGTTGAACCTATCAATTTTGGGCCTGAAAAGTTGGGAGATTGCCACACCAGTCTGCGGACTGGTTCGCAATGACCGGTTTTTCGACAGGCTCAATTTCATCTATGGCTCCGTTTCTTCCACTTATCTTTCAGCGGTTATCGATGCTTTGTAAGGAGGACGGCGGTGATGAAATGATAGGAATGTATTAAGCGCAGGAATTGCTTATGAAAGCAAAAATGAAACTGCACAAGCTGCTGCGTATGCTCCTCACCCTTGTGATGGGGATTGGACTGCTGCCTGCCACAGCAATGCGCAGCCCATCCGGAAGAAACGGGTTCCCCCGTGCTGACCGATCTGCTGGAAGCTATAATCTGAAATGAGAAAAGGAGATATGAATTATGGGTTTGTTTGATAGATTTAAGAAGCAGGATTGTGAAATCTGCGGCAAAGAAGTGGGCATGTTTGGCTATAAAAAGCTGGAAGACGGCGAGATCTGCAAGGATTGCGTAAAGC
>JAEDNR010000125.1 GCA_016302405.1 Oscillospiraceae bacterium | reverse complement strand
GATGACTTCCTGGGCGTCCAGAACTACACCCGCACCCTCGTAGGCCCTGAGGAGGATCTGCCCGTGCCCGACGGCGCCGAGCGCACCCAGATGGGCTATGAATACTATCCCCAGGCACTGGAGCATGTGATCCGTGCGGTTGCAAAGGATTTCAAGGGCAATCTAATGGTCACGGAAAACGGCGTTTCCTGCGATGAAGATTCCCGCCGGGTGAACTTCATCAACATCGCCACTGATGGCGTTGCCCGCTGTATTGCCGACGGCATCCCCGTAAAGGGCTACTTCTACTGGAGTCTCATGGACAACTTTGAGTGGCAGATGGGCTACCGGATGCGCTTCGGTCTGATTTCCGTCAGCCGGGAAACCATGGAGCGCACGCCCAAGGAAAGCCTGTATCACCTGGGCAGGCTGTAATCGGGCAGTCCGGAGAAAGCCGGAACCGCCGTCCGAACAGGGAAGAAGCAAAATCCTGTTCCGCCCATGAATAAGACGAAGCCAGTCCTCAAATAAAGGAGTTCATACCTATGCAGAATGAATCCCTGTTCCGGGATAAGCCGGTATGGTCTGCCATCTTCTCCATGGCAATCCCGTCGGTCTTTACCATTCTTGTAATGATTGTCTACAATATGGCCGATCTGTTTTTTATCGGCCGTCTGGGAGATACCGCCCAGGTGGGCGCCATCTCCATCGTAGGGCCGGTTTTTTCCCTGCTTTCAGCCGTCTCCACCATGATCGGAGTCGGCGGCTGTACCACCATTGCCAAGGCTCTGGGAGGCGGAAACACGGAAAATGCCCGCACCTACGCCAGCCTGTGCGGATGGACCTTCCTGATATTCGGCGGTATATTCTCAGCGGTTGTCCTGGCGTTCACAAATCCTCTGCTTCGCGCGCTGGGAACCCCTGCCGATATGGTGCATTATGCAGGTATCTACATGCGGGTTCTGGCACTGGGCGCGCCGATGATGCTGTTCAGTCAGGGCATGGCCATGCTGATCCGTTCCGAGGGTGCAATCAAGGAGGGGCTGATCGGCAATCTATCCGGCACCGTGGTTAACCTGATTCTTGACCCGGTGTTCATTCTGGGGCTAAAATGGGGCGTGGCAGGCGCGGCGGTGGCTACGGTACTGGGCAATCTGGTAGGCAGTGCCTATTTTGCTTACTACATCCTCCGTAAATCCAGCATCCTGAATCTGAAACCGCAATGCGCTCTGCGCAGTCCCGGCTCGCTTTTTCCCATGATGGCGCTGGGACTTCCCAATGCCTTAAGCAGCATTCTGTCCGGTCTTGCCTCCACCTTTTCCAATCGTCTGCTGAGCGCCTACGGCACCAACGCCATTGCCGCCATGGGCGCCGCGGGAAAAATCACCATGCTCGTCGGTCTTGTGCAGATGGGCATATGCATGGGTGTCCAGCCGATGATGGCATACAACTACGGCGCGGGGAATCTGGCCCGACTGAAGGAGATCCTTTTGAAAACCGCCCTGCTCGCGGCGGCTGTGGGCGTTGTCACAACCGTCGGGTGCAGCCTTGCCCGCCACACCCTGATTGGGCTTTTCCTGCGGCAGCAGGAAGCCGCGGCCATGGGTGAGGAGATTGTGGTATATCTGCTGCTCGCGGGGCCGGTATTGGGTCTTTACTATCTAAGTGCGAATTTCCTCCAGGCCGCGGGAAACGCGCCCCTGGCAACCGTAGCCTCCGTCCTGCGCCAGGGTGCTGTCCTGATCCCTCTTCTGTATCTGATGGCGTATCTCTTTGGCTTCACCGGTATCGCCATAGCCCACACAGCCAGCGACGTGATTTCCGCGCTCATTGGACTGTTTGCCTGTCTGTGGCAATTTGGCAGGCTGAAAACACAGCTGCTTCCTCCCGATCAGCATACATAGATGTTGTGGAACCGGGTCAATTGCAGCCTGAAAGGGTTACGGATGTCACGCCCCCAGGCGAACGCGATGTACCGTCATAATGTCGTGTTTTTAGCTTAAAGTGCTCTTCTTTTTGTGGATATTGTTTTCCGGAGCAATGCGGTATATTATGAGTGGTAAAATTCTCGGGAAAGAATTTTTAACACACTCACTACCATACTAAGGAGGAAACGATTATGGCACTGTCCCTGGATTCCAAGATTCGCGACATTATGCGCAGCCCTGAGGGCAAACAGGTTCTGGAAAAGTACGTTCCCGGCTCCAGCAAGGATCCCCGCATGAAGCTGGTAGGCGCGCTGACCTACCGCACGCTGCTGTCCTACCCCGAATCCGCCGAGGTCGCTAAGCTCGCCGATCAGATCGACGAAGATCTGAAAAAGTGCTCCCGCTGAGTCCCCATATTGAAAATGCCGCCGCAGGAATTTTCCCGCGGCGGTTTTCTTAGGAAGCTCTGAATAATTCGGCAAGAGCTGGCGGCGAGAGATTTTTCCCCAGCCGTGGGCTTCAGAAAACGGTGGAATACTGTATGTATTTCCCGTTTTTTGAACCGCATGGATGGGGGAAAAGATAAGCTTCCCAGCCGCAGGCGAATTGTTCAGAGTTTCCCTTACTCCCTGGACTGCTGCACCATGTCCTCTATTTCCATGGCTTTGAGAATGATCTCCAGCTGCAGCCGTGTATCCGGATCCTTCAGATTGACATCCAGTTCCCGCTCGATCCGGCTGATCCGATCTACCACCGTACTGCGGTGGATGTACAGCTCCTCCGCCGTCTGGGAATAGGACATGCTGTTGCGAAGAAAGACCCGCAGGGTGTCCAGATAGGAAATCGGACCGGTTTTATCATGCCTGATCAGATTCTGAAGCTGTTCTGAGAAATAAGCCTCTGCCGGCAGGTTTCCCACTGCGTTGATTACCATACTGATCAGCGCGTAGGACTGGAAATAGAACAGCACCGTCTCCGGATGATTGCAGTGGGTTTCTGCCTCTGGCAGTACCGTCAATTGGCCGGAATGACATCCACAC
>JAEDNR010000040.1 GCA_016302405.1 Oscillospiraceae bacterium | reverse complement strand
TGCCCTCGCCGGAGCCGCTGCCCTCGCCGGAGCCGCTGCCCTCGCCGGAGCCGCTGCCCTC
This sequence comes from Oscillospiraceae bacterium, assembly GCA_016302405.1. Classification (GTDB taxonomy): domain Bacteria; phylum Bacillota; class Clostridia; order Oscillospirales; family Oscillospiraceae; genus Faecousia. Next base: position 16,536 of record JAEDNR010000040.1, on the reverse strand, counting down.
GCCGGAGCCGCTTTCCCCGCCGGAGCCGCCGCTTTCTCCCGGGTCCGTACCGGGATCCTCCGGCTTGGGGGCATTGGCGTTCTGCTGCTCCTGGGCCGCCTGCATCACCGCCTCAAACATACTGTCTCCCATGGCATAGCTGCTGTCAACCCAGCAGACGATGGCTCTTTCCGCAGTGCTGCCGTCTTGCTCCCCCCGGGGAAATACCTGGAAGTTCCCCACAAGGCCGGTTCCCAAATCCTCCTTGGGCGTATCCGTCGTGGTGGGAACGGACATGGGCTTCATGTTCTTGATCTCCCGGAGCCGGGTCTGGTCGTCTTCCAGCTGCAGCTTCAGTTTTTCCACTTCCAGGCGCTTCCGTTCCAGCTTCAGGTCGCTCAGTGTCGTATCGAAGCGCAGGAGAAGATCGCCCTTTTTCACCTGGTCCCCCTGGGAAACCAGGATCTCAGTGACGGTCTGGGTCTCGGAAAGGAACACAGTCTGGATCCGGTCCGTGGACACGGGGCCGTAGCTTTCCTGATTGTCTCCCCAGAATTCCGTCATGCCCACATTGTCAAAGGCGTAGACCGGAACGGGATCGCCGCTGTTCCGGGAGACACCGAAGACGATCCCCACCACGATGGCCGCCGTCAGCACCACTGCGGAAAGGGCAATGATCCCTTTCTTTGCCTTACTGCTCAGCTTCTTCATGGCTGTCTCCTTCCCCTGTCCGCAGCTCGCCGTCCAGAATATGATAGGTCTTTTTGGCGTTGGCCGCGATCTCCGGCGCGTGGGTGATCATCAGAATGGTCATGCCCTCCTCACTGAGGCGCCGGAAAATTTCCATGATCTGCAGGCCGGACTTGGTGTCCAGGGCGCCGGTGGGCTCGTCCGCCAGAAGCAGATCCGGTTTTCCCACCATGGCCCGGGCGATGGCCACCCGCTGGCACTGGCCGCCGGAGAGCTGGTTGGGCATAAAGTGGATCCGGTCCTCCAGTCCCACGGACCGGAGAGCCTCCGCCGCCCGCTCCCGGCGGTCCTTTACGCTTACGCCAGCGTACAGCAGGGGCAGGGCCACATTTTCCAGGGCATCCATCTTGGGCATCAGGTGGAAGCCCTGGAACACGAAGCCGATGTGTTTGTTCCGGATCTCCGCCAGGTCGTTGTCCGACAGATTGTGCAGATCCTTCCCGTCCAGCTCATAGGTGCCGGAGGTGGGAACATCCAGACAGCCGATAATATTCATCAGGGTGGTTTTACCGGAGCCGGAGGGGCCCATGATGGCCAGGTATTCCCCCCGCTCCACGGTCAGATTGATATTCTTCAGCACCCGCACAGGCTCCTTGCCCTGCTGGTAGTCCTTGCAGATGTCGGTGAGCTTCAGGATCGGCAATCAGTCCACCCCGCTTTCCTGGGTAACGGTCTCGGTATGGGTGGTGGGCACGCCGGGGGCGCAGCTTTCCGGATCGGGGAAGGCGATGAAGTCCTCCCCGGTCAGTCCCTCCAGAATCTCGTAGGTGTCCTGCATCATATTGTACTCACCCAGGGTGACGGTCCGCTTTTCAAGCTTTCGACCGTTCTCCGCCCAGACATAGGTGGTGCCGTCGTCATCATAGGCAATAAAGGCGCCGCTGATGCTAAGGCCGGTGGTTTCCCCGTCCCCGGTATCCAGCTCCAGGTACATATGCTGGCCCAGGAGAAGCCCCTCGCTGGTGTCCAGCTCCACATAGAACGGGTACCGGCTGCCGCTGGTCATTTCGTCACTGGAAGAATAGGAGAAATCATTTTTGCCGTTGCCCTGGGTGGGGTTTTCGTAGTCCACCAAAGTTACGGTGCCCATCCAGACTTTATTCGCGTCCACACGGGACAGAATCCTGATCCGGTCGCCCTCCACGATGCCGCCCCGCTGCAGCTCCCCCAGCACGCCCTTGACCCGGTAGGCGCCGGCCTGCTGGATGGTTATGTAAGGCAGGGGATTTCCGTAGTTGTCGGTGCCGTTCTCGCTGATCTCCTGGATCCGCCCGTCCACGGGGGAAACCACGGTGGCGTTTTCCAGCAGCTCCTCGGACTTCTTGACCTCCGCCTCCTTGGTCTTCAGGTTCAGCTCCGCTTCCTTCTGGTCCACCTGGTTGGTCTGAATCTGGACGGCGTACTGGAGCTTATCCCGGGTCCCCGCCCGCTTGTACTGCTTTTCCAGTTCCTCGATCTGGCTCTTATAGTTTTCGATGGACGCTTCCAGCTGCTCCTTTTCCAGGCGCTGCTTGTCCAGGGTCAGCTGCAGCTCCTCCACATCGTAGGAAAACAGCTTGTCCCCGGCCTTCACATCGTCTCCGGATTTGACGTACAGCTCTTCGATGGTCTTGTCCGAATCCTTCTGGATCTCGGTCACATTCTCCGAAACTACCATTCCGGCAAACCGATCCCCGGGGGCGATGCCGCCCACCTTGCTCAGCTCCTCCACGGACTGAACATAGACGGCGCCCTCCTTGCTGCTGCAGGCGGCAAGCGACACCGCCAGGGCCAGGATTAGACAGAGTGCCAGGCTTCTTTTCAGCTTCATAGCATTATCCTCCAAGATGAATTTGATTCTTTCTTTGCCCACCATCATACAGCGAAACACCTTAAAAATCAACCACGCCCAGGTTAAGTATTCTTTAAGAAAGCGCAGAGCGTGGAGGGAGATATGAGATACGAGATATAAGATAACGTGCGGTTTCAATAAACACAGCAGACAGAGAAATTGGAATTTGTCGGCAGGGCCGACAGCCAAGTCGTGACGAGCGTGATCTGTAATTGTTCCCACCCTGACCCGCTCGGTATCGTTCTGTGTCGCGACAAATTGGAATTTGACGAATTCCCGGTCATTGCGAGCCAGTGCGCACACTGGCGTGGCAATCCCCCGAATAGACGTACCACTTCTCATGGATGAATTCCGGAAAACGGCAGGATAGAACGGACTGTATGACGATATGCAGCCCGAAATTCGATGGAGATTCCCACACCAGTCTGCGGACTGGTTCGGAATGACAGTGTTGTTCGATGCCCGGTCTTTCCTCGCCAAATTCCAATTTGTCGCACTGCGGGGAAAGCCGGAGTATTGGGAAAGGGAAAAGCGCGCTGCCCGGAAGCAGCGCGCTTTTTCTGATTGAATTCCGCTTACCCGATGGGCTCAAAATCCGCCGCGCCGTGCTTGCACAGGGGGCAGACGATGTCGTCGGGAAGGGTGTCCCCCTCGTAAATCCAGCCGCAGACCTTGCACACGAAGCCTTTCTTGCCCTTAGCCTCGGGCTTGGGCTTCACGTTGTTCTGGTAGTAGGTGTAGCTCATGGTCTCCCGGTCGCTCATGACCCGGGCCTCGGTCACTGTGCAGATGAACATGCCGTGGGTGCCCAGGTCCACATAGCTTTCCACCTTCAGGGACAGGAAGGAGTTAATATACCGGGGCAGGAACACAAGACCGTTGTCCGAGCGGAGCACCTCAGACCCGGCAAACTTGTCAACTGTCCTGCCGCTCTGGAAGCCGAAGGTCTTGAACACCTCAAAGGGAGCGGAAACATCCAGGCAGTTCACATTCATAACGCCGGTCTGCTGAATGATGTGGTGGGAGTAGTTCTGCTTGTTGATGGTCACCGCCACCCGGTTGGGGGTGTTGGTCACCTGGGAGACGGTGTTCACGATAAGGCCGTTGTCCCGGGTGCCGTCGTTGGAGGTGACCACATACAGTCCGTAGCCGATGTTGAAGAGGGCGGAAAGGTCATTTTTATTGGCAGTCTCGCTGTGCTGAGCGATGTAGTCCTTGCACAGCTCATTTGCCAGCTTCTCAATCTGCTCCCGGCTGTCATCACTGAGGGCGGAGAGAATCCGCACCGTGGTGTCGGTAAAGGTGATATTCTTGCAGCCCTCCAGCATTTTGCCCATGGTCTTGGCGGCAAGGGGCGCCCAGGATCCGTTTTCCATCAGGGCCACGGTGCGGTTCTGATAGTTCCGCTCCGTCAGGTGGTGGATAAACTCCTTCATAAAGGGGAAGATATCCGCGTTATAGGTGGTGGTGGCCAGCACCAGCTTGCCGTACCGGAAGGCATCCTCCACCGCTTCGGCCATGTCGCACCGGGCAAGGTCATGGATTTCCACCTTGGGGCAGCCCTTGCTCAGGAGCTTCTCGGCCAGCAGCTCCACAGCCTCCTTGGTGTGGCCGTAGACGGAGGTATAGGCAATGACGATGCCCTCGCTCTCCACCCGGTAGCCGGACCAGATGTCATACAGATTCAGGTAGTACCCCAGGTTCTCCGTGAGCACGGGCCCGTGGAGGGGGCAGATGATCTGAATGTCCAGCCCCGCCGCCTTTTTCAGCAGCGCCTGCACCTGGGCGCCGTACTTGCCCACGATGCCGATGTAATACCGCCGGGCCTCACAGGCCCAGTCCTCCTGGGCATCCAGGGCGCCGAACTTGCCGAAGCCGTCGGCGGAGAAGAGCACCTTGTCGCAGCTGTCGTATGTAACGATGACCTCGGGCCAGTGGACCATGGGGGCGGTGACAAAGGTCAGGGTGTGCTTGCCCAGGCTCAGTGTACTGCCCTCCCCTACCACGATCCGGCGGTCTTCATAGCCGGTGCCGAAGAAATGCTCCATCATGGTAAAGGCCTTGGCGGAGGAGACAATGGTTGCTTCCGGATAGACTTTCATGAAGTTTCCGATATTGGCGGCGTGGTCAGGCTCCATGTGCTGCACCACCAGGTAGTCCGGCTTCCGGCTGCCCAGGGTCTTCTGGATATTGTCCAGCCACTGGTGGGTAAAGTTACGGTCCACCGTGTCCATGATGGCGGTCTTTTCATCCAGGATGGCGTAGGAATTGTAGGCCATGCCGTTGGGCACCACATACTGCCCCTCGAACAGGTCCACCTGATGATCGTTTACGCCAATGTAACGAATGTCCTCTGTAATATGCATTGTCAATCTCCTTCAGTCAGATTTTGGTTGCCCCGCCCGGCGGAATATGGTATAATGACCCCAGAACGGCTTTACCGTCATTTCCGGCGGGATCCAATTGTTTCTAAAAAAATTATACCATTTTCCCCACCGGTTGTACAGAGCAAATTACAAAAATACAGGAGGAATTACTATGTCCATTGTCCATGTTACCAGTGAAAATTACCGCAGTGAGGTTCTGGAAGCCTCCGGCACCGTACTGCTGGACTTCTTCGCCGTCTGGTGCGGCCCCTGCCGGATGGTTGCCCCCATTCTGGAGGAGATCGCCTCGGAGCGGAGCGACGTGAAAGTCTGCAAGATCGATGTGGATCAGGCCCCCGATCTTGCCGCCCAGTTCCGGGTGAGCAGCATTCCCACCCTTGTGGTTCTGAAGGGCGGCAAAATTACCGCCCAGACCATCGGTGCCTGCCCCAAGTCGGAGATTCTGGCCCTTATTGACAGGTAAAATTTCTACTCCCGGAAGGCTTCCCGGATATTGTCCCGGGTGACGGAATAGTAGGTCACCGGGATAGGTTCGTCAGGGTCTAAAAGGGAGGCCCGCCAGATTTCGTAGTCCCCGCCATCCAGGACCTGCGTGACCTCGTCCTGGGTGACGAGGAACACAATGCCGTCAGCGTCGATATCCTTATCGGCGGGGAAGGGCTGCCCGCTGCCGTCCTGCTCTGCCAGGGTTTTATCCCAGGCATCCACAAAGGCAACGGTTTCATAGCTGCCGTTTTGGTATTGGTAGAGGGTATAGGGCCAGAGGGCGTCCCCCGCCAGGCCCTGGTTGTGGCTGAGCTGGGCTTCCAGATAGCCCCCTTCGTAGAAGCTTACCGCGGGAAACTCCGTGAGCCTGACGGTCACCGCCCCTGCTGCCTCGTCATAGCCGCAGATATAGAGCACCTGGGACGCCATGGGGCCCGCGGTAAAGGAGATCAGAAGCTCCCTTTCCCCGTCCCCGTCCACATCGTCTAAAGCAAAGAAGTTTCCCTCCATGGAGCCGAAGGCGCTGTCCACCGGCGCGGTGCTGCCGTCGGGGAACACATGCTGATAAGCAAAATTTTCCACTGCCTCCCGGTAAGCGCCCATGCGGTTTTTCCGCGCTGTCTCCCGGCTCAGAGTGGGCGGGGCGGTAACGGGGGCGGTTGTGGGGGCGGTGGTTTCTTCTGTTGGCTTTTTGGCGCAGCCGGAGAGCAGCAGGCACACCGCAATCAGAACGATTCCCATTCGTTTCACAAAAGCACTTCCTTTTCTGTCTTTTTTACCCCATTCTACCACAGGGCATTCCCAAAGAAAAGGAAAGAATTTTTTAACTTTATACATATCGGTTTCACGCAGCAGGTAAACAAATTGGGAATTTGTAGAGCTGTTTGGTGAATGGTTTACGGGGCGATGCGGTACGCGTCCTTGCCCCCCGCATTTATGAGGGGGGTGGTACCAGTCCGCTTAAGTGGTACCGGGGGGAGTACGCATTTCCCGCACGGTATCGAATTTCGGACTATTTATCGTCATCCTTTCGTAGGGGACGGGTTTCCCGTCCCCCGGAATCCAGAGACTTGTTTGGGGCGGGACGGGAAACCCGTCCCCTACGATGCTTTTACGGTTGGTCCGCCAAATTCCTATTTGGCAGGGAAGTCGATAACCTGCTTTCCATGTCCCTTCCCATCACAGCATTCAGCACTATAACGAAGAATAGAGGTATATGATGAAAAAGAGAACCGTATGTTCCCTCTTCCTTTCCGGCTGTCTGATGCTGGGCTGTTTTTCCGGCTGCGTGAAGGACGCTCCCGTATCCAAAGCGGTCACGTCGGAAAGCCTGTATGTCCGGCAGATCCCGGACCTTCCCGAGGATTTTATCCTGGGCATGGACGCTTCCAGCGTTCCCTCCCTGGAGGCGGGTGGCGTTAAATATTACGACTTTGACGGAAATGAAAAGGATGTCTTTGGCATTCTGGCGGAAAACGGCATCAATTACATCCGGGTCCGGGTGTGGGTGGATCCCTTTGACGCCTCCGGTCACGGCTACGGCGGCGGCAACTGCAATATAGACACCGCCGTTGCCATCGGCAAGCGGGCCACCCAATACGGCATGAAGCTATTGGTTGACTTCCACTACTCCGACTTCTGGGCCGATCCCGGCAAGCAGATGGTTCCCAAGGCCTGGGCCGGTATGCAGATCGAGGAAAAGGCCGCGGCCCTGGGTACATACACCACGGAGAGTCTGCAAAAGCTCCGGGACGCCGGGGTGGATGTGGGCATGGTGCAGCTGGGCAACGAGACCAACGGCATGCTCTGCGGCGAGACCATCTGGATGAACATATATAAGCTCATGGACGCCGGTTCCAAGGCTGTCCGGCAGGTTTTCCCCCAGGCCCTCATTGCCGTCCACTTCACAAACCCGGAAAGCAAGGACGCCATGCTGACCTACGCCAAGAAGCTTGATTACTATCAGCTTGACTACGATGTGTTCGCCAGCTCCTACTACCCCTACTGGCACGGCACCCTGGAGAATCTGTCCCAGGTTCTTTCCCAGGTGGCACAGACCTACGGCAAAAAGGTCATGGTTGCGGAAACCTCCTACGCCTTTACCCCCGAGGACACAGATTTCTTCGGCAATACCATCGGTGAGGGCAGCACCTTTACAAAGAACTACCCCTTCACCGTTCAGGGGCAGGCCAATTCCGTGGCGGATGTAGTGGAGACCATCGCGAATACGGAAAACGGCATCGGCGTTTTCTACTGGGAGGGCACCTGGATCAGCGCCGGGGGCAGCTCCTGGGAGGAAAACAGCGCCAAATGGGAACAGTTCGGCTCCGGCTGGGCTTCCTCCTACGCCGCATCCTACGACCCCAAGGATGCAGGGAAGTACTACGGCGGCAGTGCGGTGGACAACCAGGCTTTCTTTGACAGCACGGGAAAAGCCCTGGAATCCCTGAAGGTCTTCTCCCTCCTGCGAACCGGAAATCCCCTGCCCCTCGTCCCCGACGCCATTGAGGATGCCAAGCTCATCTGCGACCTGAATGGGGAAATTCAGCTTCCCGAAACGGTGAACGCCATTATGAACGACAATTCCCGCCAGGCCCTCCCCGTTTCCTGGGACCCCATAGACGAAGCCGCTATGCGCTCCGGCGGCCCGCAAACCTACCAGGTCGCAGGCACAGCGGGGGACATGCCGGCAGCCTGCTACGTTTCCATGGCAGCGTACAATTTCCTGAAAAATTACAGCTTTGAAGATGGGGACGACGGGGCCTGGACTGCCCAAGCCCTGCGGCCTATGGATCAGCTTTACATCGAGGAAAAAGCCTCCGACTCTCTCACGGGAGATTTTCACTACCACTTCTGGAGCGCCGCGGCAGACAGCGTGGAGTTCACCCTGGAGCAGACGGTGGAAAATCTGCCTGCCGGAACCTACAAATATTCCATCTCCATCATGGGCGGCGATGCCGGGGACACGGACATATACGCCTATGTAAAGATCAATGGTGAAATTACCGCCAAAGCGCCCATGGTCATCACCTCCTACGGAAGCTGGGACACGGCGGTCATCCAAAACATATCCTGCACCGCCTCTGACACTGTCACCGTTGGTGTCTATGTAAAATGCTCCGGTGCCGGAAATGGTGCCTGGGGCAAGATCGACGACGCCATGCTCAACTCCATGGGATAAGCGAGGTAATTTTCATGAAACAAATCCTTCTGCGCGTTACAGCTCTGCTTCTTGTTCTGACCCTTGCCGGGTGCGCCGCCGCCCCGGCGGAGGTTCCGGTTTCCACCGAGCCGCCGGAGACCACGGTTCCCGTTGTCCCCGACGAAACGGACGACAACTACCGGGTGTTCTATGAGATCTTCGTTGGCTCCTTTGCCGATGCCAACGGAGACGGCAAGGGCGACCTGGCGGGAATTCTCCAAAGGCTTGACTATCTCAACGACGGGAATGTGCTTTCCGAAACCAGTCTGGGGGTCCAGGGCCTGTGGCTCACCCCCATCTTTGCCAGTCCCTCCTACCACAAGTACGACGTTACCGACTACTACCGCATCGATTCGGATTTCGGCAGTATGGACGACCTGAAAGCGCTGCTGGATGCCTGCCACGAACGCAATGTCAAGGTGATTCTGGATCTGGTGCTGAACCACACGGCGAAAAACCACACCTGGTTCCAGAACTTCCGGGAAGCCCACGCAAAGGGTGACACGGAAAATCCCTACTACGACTATTACACCTGGTACACCGAGGAAACTCTCCCCGCCGGGGTTACCAGCCAGCCCATTCCCGGGGCCCAGGGAGAGTACTACGAGTGCAATTTCTCCCCGGACATGCCGGAGCTGAACTACGATAACGAAACCGTCCGGGAGGAAATGCGGAAGGTCGCCCAGTTCTACCTGGACATGGGGGTGGACGGCTTCCGGTTTGACGCGGTGAAGTACATCTATTACGGGCAGACCGCCCGGTGCGTAGAATTCTGGCAGTGGTATACAGACGAACTTCGGAAAATCAATCCCGAAGTCTACCTTGTGGGTGAGTGCTGGTCCGGCGAGTCGGAGATTCTCTCCTACTATCCCGCCATGAACTGCTTCAACTTCGGCGCCGCCCAGGCTGAGGGGGTCATTGCCTCCGCCGCCAAGGATCAGGACATCAACCGGTTCACAAACTACATGGTAAGCTTCCTTAACAAGGTGCAGTCGGCCAATCCCCAGGGCATGATGATCTCCTTTCTTTCCAACCACGATATGGACCGCTCTGCCGGGTATCTGATGCTGGCAAACCACTTCCCCCAGATGGCGGCAAACCTGTACCTGCTTTGCGGCGGCTCGCCCTTCCTCTATTACGGTGAGGAAATCGGCATGAAAGGCGTCCGGGGCTCGGACAACACCGATGCCAACCGGCGGCTTGCCATGCTCTGGGGCGACGATGGCGCTCCCCGGAACCCGGAGGGCAGCACCTACTCCCCTTCCAAGCAGACCAACGGCACCGTTGCCTCCCAGCTGGAAAACGAAGGGAGCCTGCTGCGCTACTACTGCCGTCTCATTTCCATCCGGACCCGCTATCCGGAAATCCCCCGGGGCAGCTACCAGGCGGTGGACCTGGGAAGCCCCAAGTGCGGAGGCTTCCAGGTAAGCTATGAAGGCTCCACATTGTTCATCCTCCACAACATCAGCACCGACCTGCCCTTTACCGTGGACTTAAGCGAAGCGGGTCTTTCCTGTGAAGCGCTTTGCGAAGTCATCGGCATGTCGGAGGCCACCCTGGAGGGTACAAAGCTTACCGTCGGCCCCCAGACCAGTGTGATTCTCCGATAAGCCGGCATGCTGGCGGACAACATCATCCATCCGGGCACCCTTGTGCAGCCAGCTCTGTAAATTGAAATTTGGCGGACCGACGGCGCAGACGTCCTTGCCTCTCCCTTTGGGAGAGGTGCCCCCGAAGGGGGCGGAGAGGGCCCTCTCAGTCACGGCTTAAGCCGTGACAGCTCCCCCATAGGGGGAGCCAAGGCGTTTCTGGGAATTCGCCAAATTCCAATTTGTCGATGCGTTTCGGCACGAACGTGTATGCTTTTCCGTTTACTCAAAATATTCGAAGCCTATCCCAAAATGCCCCGCGGCGAAAAAGCCGCGGGGCATTGTCGTGCAACAAATCAATTAATACAGCAGATTCCGCTCGGTCTCGGGGTCAAACAGGTGCATGACCTCGCCGGGGAAGGTTACATGGATCAGGGCGCCGTTTACGAGGCCCGCCCGCTCCTGCTTGCTCAGGCCCAGGGTGGGAACACGGACCACCAGCTGGGCGCCGCTCTCCGTTACCGCATGGATGTGCAGTTCACTTCCCATCATTTCGTTGACAGTAATGGTGCAGGGGATGGCGTTCACGCCGGGCTTCGCCAGGGAGATGTGCTCCGGGCGGACACCCAGAACAACGCTCCGGGAGTCGATGTTCTTCTCCGCCAGGAGCCTGCCGGTCTCGCCGTCCACCTCGATCTTGCTGCCGAAGGGGGTGACAAAGTACTTGCCGTTTTCCCGAACCAGCTCGGTACGGAAGGTGTTCATCTGGGGCGCGCCGATGAAGCCGGCGACGAACAGGTTCACCGGGTTCTCAAAGACCTCGGTGGGGGTGCCCACCTGCTGGATGTAGCCGTCCTTCATAATGACGATCCGGTCACCCAGAGTCATGGCCTCGGTCTGGTCGTGGGTAACGTAAATAAAGGTGGTGTTGATCTTCTTCCGCAGGAGGATGATCTCCGCCCGCATCTGATTCCGGAGCTTGGCGTCCAGGTTGGAAAGGGGCTCGTCCATCAGGAAGACCTTGGAGTCACGGACCATGGCACGGCCGATGGCAACACGCTGCCGCTGACCGCCGGACAGAGCCCGGGGCTTCCGGGTCAGATACTCGGTGATACCCAGCACCTCGGCAGCCTCGGTGACCCGCTTGTAGACCTCGTCATTGGGAACCTTCTTCAGCCGGAGGCTGAAAGCCATGTTCTCAAACACGGTCAGGTGGGGGTACAGGGCGTAGTTCTGGAACACCATGGCGATGTCCCGGTCCTTGGGCTGCAGGTCGTTGACCACAACGCCGTCGATCTCCACGGTGCCCTCGGAGATGTCCTCCAGGCCAGCGATCATACGCAGGGTGGTGGACTTGCCGCAGCCGGAGGGGCCGACGAAGACCACAAATTCCTTGTCCTTAATATCCAGGTTGAAGTCGTGGACTGCCACGACCTTCTTATCGTAAATTTTCTTTACGTTGGTTAATTTCACAGATGCCATAATTGTATCCTCTCCTTATCCTTTTACAGCGCCGCCGGTGACGCCTTCCACATAGTACTTCTGCAGGCACATGAACAGGATCGTAACAGGAAGCGCCACACACACACCGCCCGCACAGAACATGGTGTAGTTGGTGGAGATCAGTGTCTTCGAGGAGATCCAGTACTGCAGGCCCACCGCCACGTTCATGCCGGCCTCTGTGCCGTGAGAGATGTACTTGGCGAACATGAAGTCGCCCCAGGGAGCCATAAACGCGGTAAGGATGGTGTAGATGACAATGGGCTTAGACAAAGGCATGATGACCTTGTAGAACACCTGGAAGCGGGTAGCGCCGTCCACCCGGGCCGCCTCATCCAGGCTCTTGGGGATGGTGTCAAAGAAGCCCTTGGATACATAGTAGCCCATGCCGCTGCTGGCGCAGTACACCAGGATCAGGCCGGGAACGGAGTTGGCGCCGGTGAGGCCAAAGCCGCTGAGGACCTTGTACAGCACGATCATGGTAACGAAGCCGGGGAACATGCCCAGCACCAGGCAGGTGTTCATCAGCAGCTTTCTGCCGTTGAAGCGAATCCGGGACAGCACATAGCTGACGCTCAGCACGATGAGGGTCTGCAGCACGGCGACCGCCAGGGCAATCACAAAGGTATTGCGGAACCAGATGGGGAAGTTGGTCTTGGTCCACAGGTTAATGTAGTTGTCAAAGCCCCACTGCTTGGGGATGATGTAGCCCACCCGTCCGGTGGATTCGATCCGGAAGGACTCCAGCAGGATGCACACAAAGGGCGTCAGCCAGATAATGGACATGAGAACGAGGATCACATAGATCACGGTATTGGAAATGGTGCTTTTCGCCCGCATTCCCAAATGCGGCTTATTCTTGCTCATTACGAATAATCCTCCTCATTCCTGGTAGATGGGATCACGTTGTAGACGATAAGGGACAGGCCTGCGACAACAATGAAGATCATAATGGCAATGACGGCAGCCAGCTTGTAGTTACTGGTAGCGCCGGTGGTAATGTTAAAGAGCCAGGTAACCAACAGGTCCGTTGTGGTGGCGCTGCCGCCGCTTGTCACAAGATCCGGACTTGCCGGACGGCCGTTGGTCAGCAGGTAGATGACGTTAAAGTTATTGATATTGCCGATAAACTGGGTCAGCAGGTACGGGCCGGTGACGAACAGCATGTAGGGCAGGGTAATCTTCATGTATTGCTGCCAGACGCTGGCGCCGTCGATCTTGGAAGACTCATACAGATCCTGGGGGATATTCATCAGGATACCGGTACTCACCAGCATCAGGTAGGGAATACCGACCCAGATATTGACAACGATAACCAGAATCCGGGCCGTGGTCGTGTTCTCCCAGAACCGGATAGCCTGATCGATGATACCAAACTTGAGCAGCATAGCGTTCACAACGCCGTTGGTGTCAAAGAGCTTGGAAACGTACAGCAGGGAAACGAACTGGGGAACCGCGATGGTCAGCACCAGGATGCCCCGCCACAGCTTCTTGAACTTGATGCCCTTCTTGTTGATGAGAATGGCAACCAGCATGCCCAGGAAGTAGTTGGTGAAGGTGGCGAAGAATGCCCACATCAGAGTCCAGGACAGGATCTCACCGAAGGTGTAGCTTAAGTTGGCATCGGAGCTGCTGGAGCTGATCAGCTCGTTAAAGTTGTCCCATCCGATCCAGGTAAAAAGGTTGCTGTAGCCGTCGTGGGCGCCGTCGTAGTTGGTGAAAGCCACCAGAATCATGAAGATAATGGGGATCACCGTGAAGACGATAATACCGGTGATGGGCAGAGCCAGCAGGGTCTTATGGAACTGGTCGTCCAGAACGGAGCGCAGATCATCCTTGCCGCTTTTCAGCTTCTTTCCGGAGGCAAGGATCTCCTCGGAGATGCGGTTCTGCTTCACGTTCAGCCGCCAGGTGTAGATAAAAGCGATAATGAACAGGATGGTAAGCAGGCCGTACAGGAGAATCTTAAAGGAGTCGTCGCCATTGACCCTGACATAGGTATCCAGGATCTCGTTGTATACTTCACCGGGGGGGACGTCGCCAAGGGTGCGGAACTTGCTCAGCCAGTAGCCGCCGGTGGTGACCATGTAAACAATAAATACCGCCTCAAAGGCGAGGAACAGCAGGCCCCGCATGACCTGCCCCCGGGCAATGTTGCCAAAGCCCATGACCAGGAACGAAACCTTGGTTTTCCAGCTTCCCTTGGTAAAGGTGGTGACGATGTCCACCATCTCGTTTTTAATCCCCACAAAGAAAGCCACAACCTTGGAGACAATGGTCTTTCCAAGGTTCACAAACCACTGGGGGATGCCGAGGAAAAATTGGACAATGTTGTACCACAGCCGCTGAACGGTATTCAGCCTGAGATATTCCAGATCCGTCAATTTTTTCATTGCACATCGGAATAAACTTTTTAGGTTTATTCGTCTACCTCCATTCTTTTTGGATTCGCCTCCGGTGCTCCGCCCGGAAAGAAAGAGTCCTTTCTTCCCCGGCGGAGCACCGGAATGGACCGGACTGCCGCGATGACAGAACAGCCGAAACCGACTGATTCCGCTGTTCCTTTTAGAAAGAGCCGCCCGGGTAGACCGGGCGGCTCTCCCCCTAAGTATTTCTAATCAGGCGGGGCGATTATTCCGCGGGAACCAGCTCCACAGTGCCCACTTCGCCGTTGAGGGTCAGCTTGACCTTGTAGGTACCAGCGGTCTCAACCACGAAGTTGTTGCCGTCAACGCCGTAGGACACGTCCCAGGCCTTGCCCTGACGGACCTTGAACTCGACGCCGGCATCCATGGCATAGGCCTCGTCGGTGAGCCAGGTGCCGTCTTCCTGCTTCGTCATGGGCAGGTCAACGGTCCAGCCGTCACCGTTGATGGAGCCGATAACGGTGAAGGCTTCCCGCTCCTCGGCGGACATGGAGAACAGACCCTGAATGGAGTTCTCATAGGTCTGCAGGGCAGCCTTCAGATCATCGTCGGAGGTAGCTTCCTTAGCAGCGGTAGCGTAAACCTTGGCAATATCCCACCAGGAGCCGTGGATCTGGCCCTGAGGAGTAGCGTAGGCACTCTGGGCAGCCAGAGCGGCCAGAGCGGGATCGCTGACAACAGCCTCATTCTGCTGAGCGGCCACATTGGAGGGGCCCCAGCCAACCAGGTTGAAACGCTCCAGCTGGCACTTCTCGCTGGTCAGGTACAGAGCCAGCTTCTGCAGAACGGCGGTCTTCACGGGATCGGTCTGAGGCTTCACACCCATCAGCTTGTTGCCGGAGTAGGAGCCCAGGTGGTAGGAGGTGCCGTCCACGGTGAAGCTGGGCAGATCGGTACAGGCATAGTTGTCGCCCAGAGCGGCCTTGGCAGCGCTGGTGCCCCAGGTGCCGACGATAACGACGGCGGCGGGGATAGCGGCGGAGAAGTCGTCAGCGGAGCTGGAGGACTTGTAAGCGGGAGAGCGCAGCAGCTTCTGCATGCCCTTCAGAGCGATAACACCCTTGTCGGAGTTGAAATCGTCGTCAACGCTCTCGAAGTTCTTGCCGTCGGCGGACATGGTCCAGTTGGAGTGGCAGCCGGTAGCAAAGAAGAAGGCGGCGTTGTACCAAGCGGAGGTCTCCAGTTCCATGGAGAAGCCGCGGCCGGCAGCTTCGCAGTCAGCGATAATGTCTTCCAGGCTGTCCAGGTGCTCAGGGGCGATAACGCTGCTGTCGTAGATCATGAAGTAGCCGTTATCGGAGGTCATGGGGTAGCACCACAGGTCAGTGCCCACAGTAGCGGCAGCGACAGCGCCGGTGTCGTTCAGCTCGGTGACTTCAGCGGAAGCCTTGGTGCCCAGCTTAGTCAGAGCGCCGGCCTGCACCAGACGGGCCAGCTGGTCCTGGGCGAAGCAGTACAGATCAGCGCCGTCTTCCACGGAGGTGATCATCTGGGTGGCGGACTCGGCCTCGGTGATGCCCTCAACGGTAGCGTTGATGACGATGCCGGGGTTCTCAGCCATAAAGTCCTGAATCTGCTGCTGGGTCAGCTCCTTGACGCCGTCCATCTCAGACACCCAAACAGTGATGTCGTAGGTGCCGTCCAGGCTGTCGGCAGCAGCGGCAGGGGCAGTGGTTTCAGGGGCGTCGCCGCCGGACTGAGCGGGGGCGGTGGTGGGGGTGGTGGTGCTTCCGCCGCCGCAACCGGCGAACAGGCCGATAACCATAACGGCAGACAGAAGCAGAGCAAGAATCTTCTTCATTTTACATTTCCTCCTTATAATTTTGGTTTTCGCGCGTATTTATCCGGCGGCAGGTTTGCCCGTCAGCCGGGAAATATCCAAAGCCCTTCATTTCTGCCAGAAGCAGAAATGAAAAAATGCCTGGGCATTTTTCGGTTTTTCCTGGATTTCCCCCACTGAAAGCGTTTTCAGCCCACCGGAAAATAATAAGAGAGCGTGCGGCTGTTTCCTTTCATCACGCTTCCCTTTCATAGAAAAGTATACTCGACTTGCCGAAGCAAGTCAACCATGCAGTGTGTATAAAAAAACAAGACAGAAATTGTTGAATCTGCCAGGGTTAAGTGAAAACGTTACCGGGAACGCTTTACCACCTATTTTCGACTTGATTTCTTTGCCGTTTTTTTCTATAATACCACTGTCCCGCGAGGCTGCCGCCCTCTCCCGGCTTCCTGGGGTGATGCCGTCGCGAGAGAGAGACAAATTGGAATTTGAAGAGGGAAGTGCGGGCCCCGAACAACACTGTCATTCCGAGAAAGTAGCGCACTACTTTCGTGGGAATCTCCATCGAATTCCGGGCAGCCTATCGTCATACATACCGCTCTTTTG
>JAEDNR010000039.1 GCA_016302405.1 Oscillospiraceae bacterium | reverse complement strand
CCACCTCCCCCATCGCCCGGATGCCCGACTCCGAGTTCATCCGCTTCTCCGCCGCCAACGCCGCCGAGAACGCCAAGGCTATTGTGAAGATGGCCATTGAGAACTTCGTCAACCGGGATCAGAGCCTGGTGAACATTCCCAAGCTGAAGCAGAACGCCCGGGTGGGCTACTCTGTGGAGGCCATTAAGAAGACCCTGGACACCGTGGCCAACTCCCAGGTGGACGAGTTCGGCACCACCAAGCCCCTGGTTGAGTGCGTCCACTCCGGTGTTATCCGGGGCGCCGTGGCCATGGTCGGCTGCAACAACCCCAAGGTCCGTCCCGACACCGCCCACATCGGCCTGATGAAGAAGATGCTGGAAAACGACATCATCGTCATCGCCTCCGGCTGCGCCGCCCAGGCTGCCGCCAAGGCCGGTCTCATGGACCCCGTGAACGCCAAGGAGTACTGCGGCGCGGGCCTGAAGCGGGTGTGTGAGCTGGCAAACATTCCTCCCGTTCTGCACATGGGCTCCTGCGTGGATATTTCCCGTATGATGATCCTGGCCTCCGACATCGCCAAGGACTGGGGTATCAACATTTCCCAGGTTCCTGTGGTGGGCTGCGCCCCCGAATGGATGTCCGAGAAGGCCGTGTCCATCGGCAACTACGTTGTGGCTACCGGCATTGAGACCTTCCTGGGTGTTGACCCCTACTCCAAGGGCTCCAGCGAAGTCACCGCCCTGCTGCAGGGTGACCACGGCATCAAGGATTGGGTCGAGGCCCGGTTCGTAGTGGAAACCGACATCGACAAGCTGGGCGACAAGATGATCGCCTGCATCGAGGAAAAGCGCGCCGCGCTGGGAATCTGATTTTGAGATATAAGATAGAAGATATGGGTTCATCGCGAAGCGATACCTTATCTTATATCTCATATCTAAACTATGAGGTCTTTTGCCAATGAAATTAGCGATCACCGGAAAAGGCGGCGTGGGAAAAACCACCCTCGCCTCCACCCTGGCAAGGCTCTACGCCGACGAGGGGCGCACCGTCCTGGCCGCCGACGTGGACCCCGACGCCAACCTTGGCCTGGCCTTAGGCTTAAGCCAGGAGGAAGTGGACGCCATCGTCCCCATCTCCAAAATGCGGTCCCTGGTGGAAGAGCGTACCGGCGCTTCCGACGCCAGCCGGTTCTATAAGCTGAACCCCTACGTCGCGGACATCCCCGAAAAATATTCCCGGGACATTAACGGGGTAAAGCTTCTCGTCATGGGCACCGTGGATGTGGGCGGCAGCGGCTGCGTCTGCCCGGAGCATGTGATGCTCAAGGCCATCCTCTCCAGCCTGACCTACCGGAAAAACGATGTGGTCATTATGGATATGGAGGCGGGTCTGGAGCACCTGGGCCGGGGTACCGCCGCCAACATGGACCAGTTTATCGTGGTCATCGAGCCGGGGGCGAGGTCCGTACAGACCTACCGGAACGTAAAGCGGCTGGCCGCCGACCTGGGGGTCAGGCGGGTCCGGGTGGTTGCCAACAAGCTGCGCACGGAGGAAGATGAAGCCTTCATCCGCTCCGTCATCCCGGCGGAAGACCTGCTCGGCTGTATCCACTTCAATCCGCAGATCATGGACGCGGACCGTCAGGGCAAATCGCCCTACGATTTCAGTCCCGCCGCCATGGAAGAGATTCGGAATATCAAGAAAATTTTGGATCGTGATGAAATTTAGGAGGATATACTGTGACACTTTTTGACAGAATCTTCGGAGGCAGCGACTACAACTACGCCCGTACCGTCGCCGCCATCGACGAAGCCATCGCCGCCTACGGCGAGGGCGAAGCCGTGTCTTTCCCCGGCACCGCTTACAGCCTTCCCTGCTACTACGCGGTGACCGGCGTCAAGATCACCACCCTTGGGGAAATGAAAGCCGCCATGGACACCATCAAGGGCATGGTGGTTCACGGCAACCGTCTGCAGAACGGCTTTGATGCCGGTATCGGCTCCGCCCTGTGCGCCGAATTCCTGGAAGCCCTGAAGTACCTGCGGGGCGCCCAGCCTTACACCGAGCCCGAGCTCGGCCACCTGTCCGACGCCTTCGTCCGGAACCTGGGCGTGCCCCTGGTCACCGGCGACATCCCCGGCGTGGCCGTTATCATCGGCGGCGCCGACGACCCCGCCGAGACCGTGGCCCTGGTGAAGGAGTACCAGAGCCAGGGTATCCTGGTGTCCCTCACCGGCAAATGCATTCAGCAGCTGGCCGACGCCGGCTACAAGACCGGTGAGAACGTCCGGGTGGTGCCCCTGGGCATGCAGATGCAGTCCGTCATCCATGTGGTCAGCGTTGCCCTCCGGGCTGCCCTGATCTTCGGCAACATCACCCCCGGCGACTTCCCCGCCCTGGCGAAATATACCATGCAGCGTGTCCGGGCCTTTGTCAACGCCTACAAGCCCCTGTCTGACGAGATCGTCTCCTACGGCGCCGGCGCTATCTGCCTGGGCTTCCCCGTTGTCTCCAACGAGACCGAGAACATGTTCCGGGTGCCCAAGTCCCTGATCCAGCAGCTGGATACCTCCAAGTGGAACGCCACCTCTCTGGAGGCCCGGGACATCAAGCTGAAGATCACCAAGATCGACATTCCCGTGTCCTTTGCCACCGCCTTTGAGGGCGAGGTCATCCGCCGGGGCGACATGCAGGTGGAAGTGGACGGCTCCCGTGTGGACTGCTTCGAGCTGGTTGCCACCAAGGAGGCCGCCGAAGTGGAAGACCACAAGATCGTGGTGGACGGCCCCGAAATCGACGAGATCCCCGTGGGCTCCAAGATTTCCCTGAGCTATACCGTGGATGTGGCCGGCAAGTCCATGCAGCCGGACTTCGAGTCCGTCATGGAGCGGAAGTTCCACTCCTACCTCAACTGCATCGAGGGCGTGATGCACACCGGTCAGCGTGACATGATCCGTATCCGGATCAGCAAGGCAGACTTCGAGGCCGGCTTCAAATTCCGTCACCTGGGCGAGGTTCTCTACGCCAAGATCAAGAGCGAGTTCGAGGCCGTTGTGGACAAGTGCCAGGTCACCATCGTGGTGAACCCCGAGAAGAACAAGGAACTCCGGGCTGCTGCCAACGAGGTCTTCAACAAGCGTGACGACCGCCTGAAGTCCATGACCGACGAGTCCGTGGACAAGTTCTACACCTGCATCATGTGCCAGGCCTTCTCTCCCAGCCACGTGTGCATCGTTACTCCCGAGCGTCTGGGCCTGTGCGGTGCCGTGAGCTGGCTGGATGCCAAGGCCACCAATGAGCTGGATCCCACCGGACCCTGCCAGATCGTTCCCAAGGACCGCTGCATCGACGAGCACCTGGGCCGCTACGAGGACGTGGACGAGGCTGTCAACAAGTACTCCCACGGCGCTCTGGAGCATGTGACCCTGTACTCCCTGTTCCAGGATCCCATGACGAGCTGCGGCTGCTTCGAATGCATCTGCGGCGTGGAGCCCGTCTCCATGGGCGTTGTCATCACCTGCCGTGAGCACGCGGGCATGACCCCCCTGGGCATGACCTTCTCCGAGATGGCCTCCATGACCGGCGGCGGCGTGCAGACCCCCGGCTTCATGGGCCACGGCAAGCACTTCATCGCCTCCAAGAAGTTCATCGCCGCCGAAGGCGGCCCCGGCCGTATCGTGTGGCTGCCCAAGATCCTGAAGGACCAGATGCGCGAGCGCCTGGACGCCACCGCCCTGGAGCTCTACGGTGTGGAGAACTTCACCGACATGATCGCCGACGAGACCATCTGCACCGAGGATCCTGAACAGCTTCTGAACTATCTGACCGAAGTGGGCCACCCCGTGCTGAGCATGGAACCCTTCGACATGTAATTTCTTCCATAAAAAAGAGCGGCGTAAGCCGCTCTTTTTTTATGTACAATTATGGTTATCGGCTTTCGTAAGGACGCTGACAAATTGAAATTTAATTGACAATTGACAATGAACAATTGACAATTAAGGAATCCCTTCGGGATGATTTAAAATAAAAAGAATTTGAACGAAAACAAAAGGAATTCTTTTAAAATCGTCCCGTAGGGACACAATCATTGTCAACTGTCAATTGTCAATTGTCAATTCGGCGGAGCCGCTAAATTCCAATTTGTCGTTTTGCTTAGTTAACAGCCGAAACGCACTATAATTAAAAAGGGGGGCGGTGACCGCCCCCACAGTGGTTAGCAGCAGCCGCAGCCGTTGTTATTGTTGTCGCAGCAGCCGTTCATGTTCATATTGCCGCAGCAGCTGAACAGCAGAATCAGGATGATGATCCACCAGCAGTTGTTCCCACCAAAGCAGCCATTGTTACACATAGATGTTACCTCCGCATATATAGGATTGAGCTTCACCGCTCGTTCCATGCTATTCCGTTTCCACCAAAATGTTCCTCCCTCCGGCTGACCGGGGGATTGTACGGCGAAAAAATATACCTTTTTCCGCATACAGTCGAAACGGGACGGATCAAAGCGCACTATCGACTTCCCGCGTCATTGCGCCACGACTTCTAAGGTCATTGCGAATGCGCTATCAGAAAAACCGCCCTGCGGAAAAATCCGCAGGGCAGCTTTTTGATAGCTATGGGTTTTGAAGCCGGTTTCGGATGCGTTACCAGCTGAGCATATTCCGGAACAGGTCCATATACTTTCCGGCAGGAACGTTCCAGCTGAAGTCCTGCTCCATTTCCCGTTTCTGCAGGGCCCGGAAGCCGTCCCGGTTGTGGTTGTACAGGTTCAGTGCCCGCTTGACAGCGGCCAGGAAGTCGTCTGCGTTGTAGCTCTGGAAGGTGAAGCCCAGGCCGCCCTGGCCGTTTTCGTCGCAGGGAGGCACGGTATCCTTCAAACCGCCGGTGGCGTGGACCACGGGCACGGTGCCGTAGCGCATGGCGTTCATCTGGCTCAGGCCGCAGGGCTCGGACTTGGAGGGCATCAGGTAGATGTCGCCGCCGGCGTAAATCCGGTCGGCCAGACCCAGATTGAAGGTGATCTGGGCGGAGACCTGCTCCGGGAACTGCTTGGCCAGATCCTTGAAGAAGTTCTCGTACTGAGCCTCGCCGGTGCCCAGAATCAGCAGCTGGGCATCCTCCTCCCACATGAGCCGCCGGGCAATGTAGCACAGCAGATCCAGGCCCTTGTGCCCGGCAAGCCGGGTAACCATGACCATAAGGGGCACGTCCGGCTTCACCGGCAGGCCCACTTCCTCCTGGAGGGCGGCCTTGCAGGCGGCCTTGCCCACGGTAAAGGTCTCGGCGTTAAAGTGGGCGGGGAGGGCCTTGTCCGTCTCGGGGTTAAAGGTGTTCGTATCGATGCCGTTGGTAATGCCGGTGAGCTTCCAGGCGTTGGCTGCCAGGACGCTGTCCAGCCCGTGGGCATAGTAGGGGTACATGAGCTCCCGGGCGTAGGTCTCGGACACGGTGGTGACGAGATCCGCCGTCTCAATGCCGCCCTTCATCATATTCACGGAGCCGCCCATATCCAGCCTGCCCCGGTACTCCCAGGGAAGACCCAGCAGGTCGTCGAAGAAGTCGGCTCTGGCCCAGCCCTGGTACTCGATGTTGTGGATGGTGTACATGCACCGGGTATGGCCGAACCGCCCCTGGTACAGGGCCTTCAGGTACACCGGGATGAGACCGGTCTGCCAGTCGTTGCACTGGATAATGTCCGGGATGTAGTTCACGGCATCCATGGCGTCCAGGCAGGCCCGGGAGAAGAAGGCAAACCGCTCCCCGTCGTCAAGATCGCCGTAGATGGCGCCGGTACGGCCGCCGAAGTAGTACTCATTGTCGATGAAGTACACCTGCACGCCGTCATTGCGGCCAACAAGCCGCAGGATTCCGGCGTACTGCCGCCGCCAGCCCAGGTGGACATAGCGCTCGGCCACCTTCTCCACCGCGTAGGCGGCGTTATTCTTGATTTTGCCGTAGTAGGGCAGGAACAGGGCGACCTCGTTGCCCTCCAGCCGGGCCAGGGCGGCAGGCAGAGCCTCCATCACATCGCCCAGTCCGCCGGACTTGGCGTAGGGCGCGCCCTCAGAGGCGCAGACGGCAATTCTCATACGGTTTCCCCCCGCTTTACAATGATGGGGTTCTTGGCGGTGCCGAAGAGCCGGGCGCCGGGGGTCACGGTGACTTCCTTATCCAGGATCACGTTCTTCAGCTGGGCGCCCTTGCCCACCACGGAGTCGTTCATGATGACGCAGTTTTCCACCTCCGCGTCGGGGGCGATCTCCACCTGGCGGAACAGGACGGAGGATTTCGCGTTGCCGCCCAGCATGCAGCCGTCGGCCACGATGCAGCCGCTGACCTGGCAATTCTCACCGTAGTAGGTGGGAACACGGTCCCGAACCTTGGTGTAAACAGGATGGTTCCGGCCGAACAGGTCATGGCGCACGTCCTTATCAATCAGGGCCATGCTGTTGGCGAAGTATTCCTCGGTGGAATCGTTGTACATGACCACGCCGTCGAAGCGGAACACGTTCAGGCTCACCCGGCCCCGCTGCCAGCCGCCCAGCACCAGATCCCGGTCCATGTGGAACCGGTTGTGGGCAATGAGCTCCTTCACCCGGTCCATAAGCCAGGTCTTGGAGGTGACGAAAATATCCATGGAGGCCAGGTAATCGGCGGTCGCGGCGTAGTCCACCACCATATCCTCTACCTCGCCCTTGTCGTCCAGCTTGATGGCAAGATCCAGCATTCTTTTGCCGTCGGCCACACCGGCCTTGGTGACCACGGTCACATCCTTGCCGCTGGCAACGTGGCTATTAAGGACCTTGTTCAGGTCGATATTGCACAGGATGGAAGCGTCCATCATAACCACCAGCTCGTTGTCACCGCCGAACTCCAGGAAGTCCATGGCAGAGTACAGGGACTCCAGCTTGCCCCGGTAGGTATGGACATTGGAGGAAGCGTAGGGGGTCAGAAACTCCATGCCGCCCTCGCTCAGCTCCAGGCCCCATTCCTCACCGTCGCCGATGTGGTTCATCAGGGACTGGAAATTGTGCCGGGCCACGATGCCCACATGGCGCACGCCGGCGCAGCTTAAATTACTCAGAGCGAAGTCCACCAGACGGTAGCGGCCGCCGTAGGGAATGGAAGCCATGGTCCGCTTGTCGGTCAGATCTCCCAGGTCAGCGTCACTGCTGAAAACAATACCCATTACTTTCATTGCGGTTTCCCTCCTTACAGCATGTCACCGGGCTTGAGCACGGTGTTCTCCGCGACAACAGCGCCCTTGGCGGTGACGCTGATCTTCTTTTTCTCCTTGGGGCCGAAAGCGCCGCCCACCACCGCGTTGCGCTCTACCTTGCTGTTCTCGCCCAGGATGGCATGGCGGACGATGGCGCCGGACTCGATGACCACGCCGGGCATGACCACGCTGTCCTCCACCAGGGCGCCCTCGCCGATGGTGCAGCCGATGCTGATGACGCTGTGGCGCACGGTGCCATAGACCTCGGAGCCCTCGGCGATGAAGCAGTTCACCGTCTTGGCGTCGGGATCAATGTAGGAAGAGGGCAGGGCGTTGTTCCGGGCATAGATGGTGGAATGCTCGTCTCCCCGGATATTGAAGGCGGGGTCCTTGCCCAGCAGCTCCATGTTGGCTTCCCACAGAGAGTCAATGGTTCCCACATCCTTCCAGTAGCCGTCGAAGGGGTAGGCCATCATCTTGTGGCCGGAGGTCAGCAGCATGGGAATGATATTCTTACCGAAGTCGTTGGAGGAATTGGGGTCGTCCTCGTCAAAGAGCAGGGCATCCCGCAGGACGCTCCAGGTGAACACGTAGATACCCATGGAGGCGTTGGTGGACTTGGGCTTGGCGGGCTTTTCCTCGAACTCGTAGATGGACATGTCCGGATTGGTGTTCAGGATACCGAACCGGGGCGCTTCCTCGATGGGGACGTTCCGCACGGCGATGGTGCAGGCGGCCTGGTGCTTTACATGGTACTCCACCATGGCGGCATAGTCCATTTTATAGATATGGTCACCGGAGAGGACCACCACATAGTCGGGGTTGAAGCGCTCGATGAAGTCGATATTCTGATAGATGGCGTTGGCAGTGCCCTTGTACCAGCCGCTCTTTTTGTCGTGGCGCTCGTAGGGAGGAAGGACCTGGGCGCAGCTGTGGGTCTTGTTCAGGCCCCAGGGCTGGCCGTTGCCGATGTACTCGTTCAGCTCCAGGGGCTGATACTGGGTCAGGATACCCACGGTATCGATCCCGGAGTTTACGCAGTTACTCAGGGGAAAGTCAATGATCCGGTATTTGCCGCCGAAGGGGACGGCGGGCTTGGCGGTCTTCTCCGTCAGAACCTTCAGACGGCTGCCCTGGCCGCCGGCCAGAAGCATGGCGATTACGCGTTTTTTCTGAAAATACATGGTCACAGCTCCTTGTTGAAAAGAATGGGATACTACGCTCTCTTAAAAGGGAAGCGCCAAAAGGGCAAATTCCCCTTAACCATAACATACCATATTTTTGTCAATTACGAAAGAGACAAAATGCCTAAAATATCGGACAGCTTTTGGGCATCCTGACAGATTCCTGCCCAAGTCAGGGGGGAGGCACTGGGTATTTCCACGACAGTGAGCCGTTTTTGCAGCCAGTTAAGGTCCAGCCACCGGCCAAATTTGAAACCGCAGGCGGGAAAAACCGCTAAATCCCTGTAGCCCAGGGCGTGATGAAAGGAAAGGGAGGCGGTGTTTTCGCCCGTGACCAGGGCGTACAGGAGCTGGAATCCCTGGTATTTTAAAATCGCCTCCAGCCCATTATACAGCCGCCGCCCAATACCCCGGCCCCGGGCGTCGGGGCGCAGGTATACGCTGGGCTCCGCGCACCAGGCGTAGGCCGCCCGGGTAAAGGGGGCGCTGGCGTAGGCATAGCCTAAGATAACCCCCTCTTCCTCGTAAACCAGCCAGGGAAACCGGGCGGTGATGCCGCAAAACCGCGCCTGAAATTCCTCCCGGGAGGGGACGGTGTATTCAAAGGTGGCGGTGGAGGTTAAAATATAGGGGCCGTAAATATCCAGAATGGCCGGAATATCGGATTCTTCTGCGATGCGGAGCATGGGAAAGTCTCCTTCCAATTGACAATTGACAATGGACAATTATGGTGCGGACGGTGCGCGCACCACACAGCGATACCGGGGGTGTAGGGGCGGTCATTGACCGCCCGCGAAAACACACCAAATTCCAGCATGAATTCAGGTTGTATAGTACCTTTTCGCCGGAAGAAATGCAAATATGGAACCTTCCCCTGCCGGGCGCTCAATGAGCGCCCCTACGAGGTATGACGATCGCTTTGCGGTTCGGCAAATTGGGATTTGGCGGACCAACCGTAAAAGCATCGTAGGGGACGGGTTTCCCGTCCCGCCCCATACAAGTCTCTGAATTCCGGGGGACGGGAAACCCGTCCCCTACGAATGGATGACGATAAATAGTCCGAAATTCGATGGAGATTCCCACTGAAGCCGGCGCGCTGGTTCGGAATGACAACGTTGTTCGGGGTGCGCTCCCCTCTGCAAATTCCAATTTATATACTTGCTGGGTAAAACCGATATGCACATTATTTTATTCTTCCCAAGGAAAACTGTCAAGGTTGACATTCCGGGGAAAAGAGGGTAAAATATCTTTAACTATGCGATAAAGGAGGGAACACCATGGACAGCGGGAGCGGCAATATACCGGGCCGAAGTAGACCGCGGTCTGCTGTCCCGGCAGACCCGACACTTTGACTGCGGAGATTGCCCCTTGTTTTTCTTTTTGGAGGCGCCAGGCAAACCGGCTTTGCCCGGAGCTTCCCCTATCAAAAAATAAGGAGGTAACTTATGGCAGAACGTTTTGAAATTCTGGAAAATGCCCTGGTTACCATGCTGGAGGAGAAGAAGTACCCCACTCTGCGGGACATTCTTATCACCATGAACCCCAGCGATGTAGCAGGGCTTTTCAGCGGCCTGGAGGAAAAGCAGATCCCCCTGCTCTTCCGGCTGCTGCCCAAGGAACAGGCGGCGGAGACCTTCGTGGAGATGGAGCCCGACGCCCAGGCATTGCTCATCCGGGGCTTTTCCGACAACGAACTGAAGGAAGTCGTCAGCGAGCTGTATGTGGACGACGCCGCCGATCTGGTGGAGGAAATGCCCGCCAATGTGGTCAAGCGGATTCTTTCTCAGGCGGACCCGGAAATGCGCAGCTCCATCAACCAGATCCTGCGCTACCCGGAAAACTCCGCCGGGTCCATTATGACCACGGAGTACGTTTCCCTGCGCCCGGAAATGACGGTGGAGGAGGCCATCCTCCGCATCCGCCGCCAGGGCGTGGACAAGGAGACCATTTACACCTGCTATGTCACCGCCAAGGACCGGACCCTCACGGGCCTTGTCACCGTGAAGGACCTGCTTCTCGCGGAGGACGACGACACCCCCATCCAGGAGCTGATGATTACGAACCTGATTTCCGTCACCACCCAGACGGACCAGGAGGAAGTGGCCCGGATGTTCAGTAAGTATAATTTCCTGGCCCTGCCCGTGGTGGACGGGGAAAACCGGATGGTGGGCATCGTGACCTTCGACGACGCCATGGACGTTATGGAAGACGAGGCCACCGAGGATATGGAAATCATGGCCGCTATGACCCCCTCGGAGAAGAGCTACCTGAAAAGCTCCCCCTTCGACCTGTTCAAGCACCGGATCCCCTGGCTGCTCCTGCTCATGGTCTCCGCCACCTTTACGGGCATGATCATCACATCCTTTGAAGACGCACTGAGTATGCTCCCCGTGCTCACCGCCTTTATCCCCATGCTGATGGACACCGGGGGCAACTGCGGCTCCCAGTCCTCCGTCACCGTCATCCGCGCCCTGAGCCTGGACGAATTAAAGTTCCGGGATGTATTCACGGTGATGTGGAAGGAATTCCGCACCGCCATTCTCTGCGGCATGGCCCTGAGCGTGGTGTGCTTTGCCAAGGTCCTGCTGGTGGATAGGCTTCTCATGGGCAACACTTCTGTGAGCCTGCTGGTTGCCGGGGTGGTGTGCCTGACCTTGGGAGTAACGGTAGTCATCGCGAAATTCGTGGGCTGCTCCCTGCCTCTGCTTGCCAAGCGTCTGGGCTTCGACCCGGCGGTGATGGCAAGTCCCTTTATCACCACCATCGTGGACGCCCTGTCTTTGCTTGTGTATTTCCTGTTTGCCAAATCCTTGCTGCATCTGTAAAAAAGCGCCCGCTTCCATCAAGGAGGCGGGCGTGTTTGCAAATGAGATATGAGAGATTATATAAGGTGCCGCTTCGCGGCGGATTGAAAGAAAGGGTGGTTATCGTTCCGTGTGCCGATGAATGGAACGCAGGCGGATGCCGTACACCCAAAGGGGCTGTCTCACCTAAGAAAAACTGCACAACAAAAAAGCTGTCATTCCGAGCCAGTGCGCACACTGGCGTGGGAATCTCCATCGTATTCGAGGCCGCACACCTCTAAAGATGGAGATTGCCACACCAGTGACATCGGTCACTGGTTCGCAATGACAGCTTTTTTTCTTTGTGCTATTCGACGAAACCTTTCCTTAGTGAGATAGCCCCTTTGGCGCGTACCGCACACCAAGCCGCGCACCATAGATCGACACCGAGCAGGTTTGGGAAGAAACGATTACAGACCAGGTTCGCCACGACTTAGCCCGGGCCTTGCCTGGCGCACAGCTGAAAAATCCCGGTTCCGTCTGGAACCGGGATCCAACTAATCTTCCACTCTTTTGATATCCGCGCCCAGGGCGGTGAGCTTACCGATCAGGTCCTCATAGCCCCGCTCCACAAAGTGGATCTGGTCCACGGAGGTGGTGCCTGACGCCGCCAGGCCCGCGATCACCAGAGCCGCCCCGGCCCGCAGGTCATGGGCGCACACCGACGAGCCGTAGAGCTTCTCCACGCCCTGAACCGTCGCCGTCTTGCCGGTGATGTGGATATTGGCCCCCATGCTCTCCAGCTCCGTGCAGTAGCCGAAGAACCGGGTCTCGTACACGCTCTCCGTCAGCCGGCTGACCCCCTCCGCCAGGGACATGCACACGCAGACCTGGGCCTGCATATCCGTGGGGAAGCCGGGATAGGGCTGGGTCTTCACCGTAGTCCTGCGGAGCTTGCCGCTGCGCATCACCCGCACCGCGTCGTCGTAGGGGATGACCTTCGCTCCCATTTCCTGGAGCTTGGTGGTAATGCACTCCAAATGCTTAGGGATCACGTTGGTCACCAGGACATTGCCCCCCACCGCCGTGGCTGCCGCCAGGTAGGTCCCGGCCTCGATCTGGTCGGGGATGATGGTGTAGGTGCCGCTGTGCAGGGCGTTGACGCCCCGGATCTTCACCGTGTCGGTGCCGGCGCCGGTAATCCGGGCGCCCATGGTATTGAGGAAGTTGGCAAGGTCCACGATGTGGGGCTCCTTGGCGGCGTTCTCGATGACCGTCTGACCGGGCAGCAGCGTCGCCGCCAGCATGATGTTCACCGTGGCCCCCACACTGGTAATATCCAGACTGATCCTGTTGCCCCGGAGGCCTTCCTCACCGGGCTTCAGGGCCACATAGTCCTCCGTCTCGTCCACATCGGCTCCCAGAGCAAGGAAGCCCTTGATATGCTGGTCGATGGGCCGGGAAGCAAAATTACAGCCGCCGGGCAGGGCCACATGGGCCTTTCCGAACCGGCCCAGCAGCGCCCCCATCAGGTAGTAGCTGGCCCGCATCTGCCGCACCAGGTCGGCGTCGGGCTCGCTGCAATGGACCTCGGAGCAGTCAATTTCCACCACATGCTGTTCCGGCATCTCGATCCGGGCGCCCATCCCCTCCAGAATATCCAGGAGGATACGCACATCGGATATATCCGGAACATTTTCGATCCGGCACTTCCCGCTTACCAGCAGGGCGGCGGGAAGAATCGCTACAGCCGCGTTCTTCGCGCCGCTGATGGATACGGTGCCGTTCAGCGGAATTCCGCCGCGAATTTCATATCTGGCCAAGGAATATCCTCTCCTTGTGATAGATTAAAGGGGATTGTTTCACACAGGTTTTGCTATTATACCATAAAATAAAGTTTATGTAAAGAACAATTCTCCGCCGGCAGTGCCGGCAGACAAGTCGTGACGAACGTGGTCTGAAGTCGCTCCCAACCTTTTAATTTTGGTATGATTGCCCCCGGCAATCATTTAGATTTAGATTCACTGCGTGCAGCACCACCCGCTCGGTATCGTTTTGTGGTTCGGCAAATTGGAATTCAGGCTATCGGCATTAATAAGCAGATCATAAAATTGGAATTTAATTGACAATTAACAATGAACAATTGACAATTAAGGAATCCCTTCGGGATGATTTAAAATAAAAAGAATTTGAACGAAAACAAAAGGAATCCTTTCAAAATCGTCCCGTAGGGACACAATCATTGTCAACTGTCAATTGTCAATTGTCAATTACGTTCTGCGCAGTCCCTTTGGGTAATGATTCTTCAGGATCTGCCCGTCGCCCTTGGCCCAGCCCAGGGTATACTCCCCGGCACAGACCAGCTGAAATCCCCGCCGGGACCCGGGGATGGTCTCCCCCCGAAGGTAGGCGGCAAGGGCCGGGCTGTCCGGGGAAAGCTTACAGTCCCCCTCCCGGGGCCGCAGCCACAGGGCCAGGGCGTGGGCCGGTTCCAGGCGGTCCTTTTTGATTGTCCCCAGCTCCAGCCCCGGGCGGAGCACCCGGAGCCCCCTCAGGTCCGGCGTTTCCTCCGGCGCCCAGAACAGGGTATCGCCGAAGCGCACCGCTTTCCCCGCAGGCAGGGAAATGCCCTGCTCCCGGGCAAAGCGCAGCCAGCCGTCTGGCAGGGGGGCGCCGGAAACGGAATTCCCATCCTCCCCATTCCCGTCCATTCTACGCAGCACCGCGGCAAAATGTCCCTCCCCCAGAAGCTTGTGGGGCCAGAGCCGGAAGGAGCCGTTTTCCCCGGGAGTAAACCAGGGGGCGTCCACCTTTTCCGGGGCAAAATCCGGGTGCCGGGCCAAAAACAACGCCACCGCCTCCTCGTCCTCCTGGGGGGCAAAGGTGCAGGTGGAATACACCAGATACCCGCCGGGGCGGAGCATCTTCGCCGCAGCGTCCAGAATTTCCCCCTGCCGCCGGGCGCACATTTCCACAAGCTCCGGCGTCCAGTCCGCCACCGCCGCCGCCTCCTTGCGGAACATGCCCTCCCCGGAGCAGGGCGCGTCCACCAGGATCCGGTCAAAAAAGCCGGGGAACCGCTGGGCCAGGGCTGCCGGGGCTTCGTTCAGCACCAGGGCGTTGACAATTCCCATCCGCTCCACATTCTGAGAAAGAATTTTTGCCCGCTTGGGGTGGATCTCATTGCACACCAGCAGGCCCCGCCCTGCCATTTTCCCGGCGATCTGGGTGGTCTTGCCCCCGGGGGCGGCACACAGGTCCAGAATCTTCTCCCCGGGCTGGGGGTTAAGGAGTACAGCGGGGGCCATGGCGCTGGCCTCCTGGAGGTAGTAGACACCGGCGTCGTGGTATGGATGCAGGCCGGGTCTGGCGTCCGGGTCATAGTAGTACCCCGTTTTCTCCCAGGGCACCGGGGCGGTCACAAAAGGCAGCTGCGGCGCTTCCCCCTTTTGCGGGTTAAACCGCAGGGCCACCGCCCGGGGTCTTTCCAGGCTGGCAAGGAATTCCGGGAATTCGCGTCCCAGCTGAGTTTCCATCCGCTTCAAAAACAGTTCCGGCAGCATATCGTTTCCCCCGTTCGCGTTTCTTTCTGAAAGTATACCCCGCAAGGGGGAAAATGTCAAATTTCTGTTATGGTTATCTTTGGAAGCACACTGATAAATTGGAATTTGGCGAATTCCCAGAAACGCCTTGGCTCCCCCTATGGGGGAGCTGTCACGGCTTAAGCCGTGACTGAGAGGGCCCTCTCCGCCCCCTTCGGGGGCACCTCTCCCAAAGGGAGAGGCAAGGACGTCTGCGCCGCCGGCCCGACAAATTCCAATTTTTCTCTTTGAAAGGGGGGTCCCTGTCCAACGGCAGAAAAGTTGGGATTTTCCTTGCATTTTTCCAGCGAATATGCTAGAATGACTTGATGAATTCGCTTAATGCGGAAGGGGAGGGACTGTCTTGAGAAAATACCTGGGTCTTCTGACTGTGCTGGTCGTATTGGCAGCGGGCCTTTTTACCCTCTCCGCCTCCGCGGAAAATTCCGCCCCCCGGGCGGACATCTACTGCACGGTGAACGCCGAGGGCGACTGCCTGGTGAGCCTGTCCGTCACCATCCACTTGGATGCCGGCGACGACTCCCTGACCTTCCCCCTGCCCGCGAACGCCACCTCCATCACCATGAATGGCTACTCCGCCGCCACTACCCGCTCCGGCAGCGCCATCCTGGTAAACCTCTCCCGGGCCACCAACGGCCTGCCCGGGGACTTTACCATAAGGTTTGACTACATGATCCCCGATGTGGTGTACCCCATCGAGGGCCGGAAGCTCCAGATGGCCCTGCCCCTCATGAACGGTTTTTCCTACCCGGTGACATCCCTCAGCTACGTCATTACCATGCCCACCACCATCACCACCCTGCCCTCCTTCACCAGCACCTACCGGCAGAACGGCATTGACGCGGACCTGGACTATGTCATTAAGGACAACATGATCACCGGCAGCATCCGAAACGGCCTGAACGACCACGAATCCTTTTCCCTGACCATGCCCGTGGAGCAGGAGATGTTCCCCTCGGTGAGCACCTACCAGCGTACCGGAAACCCCGAAGTCATCCCCATGCTGATCGTGCTGGGCGTGGCGCTTGCGTACTGGCTCCTGTTCCTCAGGACCCTGCCGCCGCCCCGGACCGCGGCGAACCATCCTCCCGAGGGCCTCACCGCCGGGGAGCTGGGCTGCCGCCTGACCTTACAGGGGGGCGACCTTACCATGCTGGTGCTGTCCTGGGCCCAGCTGGGGTACCTGCTCATTCACCAGGACGGCAACGGCCGGGTGCTCCTGCACAAGCGGATGGAGATGGGCAACGAGCGCAGCCTCTTTGAGGTCCGGATCTTCGGGCTTCTCTTTGGAAATAAGCGGGTGGTGGACTGCTCCGGCAGCCATTACGCCAAGCTCTGCCGGAAAACCGCCTCCATGCTCCCGGGGGAGAAGACCATGTGCCGCTCCCACCCCATCCACCGGAAGATCTTCCGGCTGCTGTGCTGCGCCAGCCAGTCCATCTGCGGCGTGTGCCTGACCATGAACCTCACCGCTATGACCGCCCTGGAAGTGCTTCTCGGCATCGTGCTGGTGGTGCTGGGCGCGGTGTTCGCCTGGCAGATTCAGAATATCGCCTACGCCCTGTTCCTCCGCCGGAAAACGAAGGCCTGGATTGGCCTTGTGTGCCTGGGGCTGTGGACGGTTGTGGGTCTCATTGCCCAGGTGGTGCTCATCGCCCTGGGCTCCGCCCTGGCCCAGCTGGCCGCCGGGTTCCTGGCCGCCTACGGCGGACGGCGCACCAGCCTCAACAAAACGGAGGTGGGCCAGATCCTGGGCCTGCGCCGGTACCTGAAGAAGATCCCCAAGCCCGAGCTGGAACGGCGGCTGAAGCTGGACCCGGAGCTTTTCTTCCGGCTGGCTCCCTACGCCATGGCCCTGGGGGTCATGAAGCCCTACGCCGCGGCCTTTGGCAAGCGGAAGCTTCCCCAGTGCCCGTACCTGGTCACCAAGGTTCACGGCAAACGCACCGCCGGGGAGTGGTCCGACGTTATGACGGAAATCGTCACCCTGATGGACGCCCGTTACCGCCAGCTGGAGGCCGAACGCTGGACCGCCATCCGGTTAAGATAAAACGAACCTGCCCCCCTGGAGCGAACCTTTTTTGTTCGCCCCGGGGGTTTTCATTTGAAAGAGGGCGTTTACAGCGGAAAATTGGAATTTGGCGGGCAGTTAAGGTGCGCGGGCGGTTAGACGCCTTGCCCCCCGCGTTTA
>JAEDNR010000124.1 GCA_016302405.1 Oscillospiraceae bacterium | reverse complement strand
TGGGCATCGCCGTGGGCGCCACCGCTGTCCTCATCCCCGAGCGGGAGCTGGACTTTGAGCGGGATATCGTGGACAAGATCCGCCGCGCCCGGCTGGCGGGCACCACCCACTACATGATCGTGGTGGCCGAGGGCGCCGGCAGCGCCATGGACATCGCCAACCGCATCCACGACGAGATCGGCATGGACCCCCGGGTCACCGTGCTGGGCCATATCCAGCGGGGCGGCTCCCCCTCCGCCCGGGACCGGGAGACCGCCAGCCGCATGGGCTACCGGGCCGTCATGTCCCTGATGGAGGGCCGGGGCAACCGGGTGGTGGTCACCCAGGACGGCCGCGTCACCGACATGGACATGGAGGAGGCCCTCCAGATGGTGAAGCCCTTCCCCATGGAGCGGTATCAGATCCTGGAATCCCTCACCTGCCGCCAGCCCGCCCTGTTCTGACATACGACTTAATAGGGTAGATGGGGGGCGATAGCCTCCGCACCTCCCATTGCACCGTACGTACGGGTCTCGTATACGGCGCTACGTAATTGCAGATATTACTGCATCCTACTCAGATAATAGGCAAGAGGATCGACCAGCCCCGGTCGGTCCTTTTGTGCTATGGCTAGAACTTTTGGGGACAGCAGATAATTTATCACATCTCCCCCACATCTCCTGTACCACCCCAGGCGAGAATTGGCAACCTTGAATATGCTTTCGTCACTCAGGTTCGCATGGGTGTACTTGTTCAGCTTCGTCAGATTTCTGTATATTGCTCTCGGTTTCTTCCACTGTTTTAGGATGACTACTCGTACTTTGTGTCGCATCCATTGCGAGAACTTCTCAAGAAACCCTTTCATGCTTCCAATCCGGAAATAGTTTATCCATCCTCGGATGATTTGGTTGAGTTTGGTAAACGTCACGTTCAATGGACGCGCCACCGCGTTCTTCCGTCTAAGCCATTTCCGAATTTTGGCGTACAGCTTCTTCTTTCGGTCCTGTGCAGGCTTACATTTCCAACCGTCCTTGCTTCCCCAGAATGTAAATCCCAGAAAAGTACTCTTGGTCGGCCGTACTACCTTGGTTTTCTCCGCACTGACCTTTAGAAACAGTTTCCGTTCCAGCCAGCTCGTCACCGACTTCATCACTCTATCTGCGGCCATTTCGCTTTTTACGAAGACATTGCAATCATCGGCGTACCGAACGAAGCATAATCCTCTGCTTTCCAGTTCCTGGTCCAGCTTGTCAAGATAGACGTTGGATAGAATTGGACTTAGAGGCCCGCCTTGGGGTACTCCGACCACAGTGGACGAAACCAGCCCGTCCTCCATAACTCCCGCTTTCAGAAATGACCGAATCAGATGCAGTGTTGTCGCATCGTTGATTCGCTCTCTGAGTATCGAGATCAATTTATCGTGATTCACCGTGTCGAAATACTTCTCAATGTCCAGGTCTATGACCCATTCATATCCTTCATTCAAATATTCCAGTACCTGTGCCATTGCCATGTGACAGTCCCGGTTCGGTCTGAATCCGTAGCTATGTTGGCTGAATCTGGGTTCATATCCTTTTACCAGAACTTGCGCCACTGCCTGCTGGATCACCCGGTCTACTACCGTAGGAATTCCTAAAGGTCTTTGCTTCCCGTTCGCTTTCGGAATATATACTCGGCGTACTGGCTGTGGTTTGTACTGCTTTGCAAATATTTGTTCCCGTATTTCGTTTCCGTGCTGTCTGAAATATTCGTCCAGTTCACCCACGGTCATTTTGTCAATTCCCGGGGCTCCTTTATTCTTCTTTACTGACCGAATTGCGCGTTTCAGATTGCCCTCACTTAGAATCAAGTCCATCAATCCCATGCTGCTCCTCCTCTGCTTGAAGATGATCCGGAAACATCCCCCTACCTTTTGCCGTCACAGATTACGTTCCTGTGCTTTAGGCATATCCTCGTTTCGGACTATCCGGATATTGCTTGCAGTGATTCGCACTACAATTACATTAGGTCCTTCGGGATTGCGCGTTTCCCTACTATGACCTCAGCTGACTCCCAGCCATAAGCTTTTTATCGCACACACTTTTCTGGAAAAAAAATTTTTTTCCTCATAAGCATGCTGGCTGGGCCTCCCGGGGTAAGACACAAACCTTTCGCTCCACAGCCTCCTGATTTACCGTCTTGGCTGTTACGTTTACCTTTAGGACTTCGGCTTGTATGGCAGCCTTATCCGCCATTTGGCCTTATCAGGTTTCTGTTCGTAGGCTCAAGAGCTTTGCTACACCGCTTCCTTCACTCACATCGTTGCCGGTGCCAGCTTGCGGTTCACTACACTTGGCGGTAACTACCCGTGGCTGGACTTTCACCAGCTAGGTTTGTGCCATGCCCGGCACACCATAAAAAGGATTCCCCGGAGCACTGCTTCGGAGAATCCTTTTTTGTTTAGTTTACAGGGCGGGTTTGCGGGTAATGAGCCGCCGCTTCCAGATGGAGGGGGCGAACAGCAGCAGCATGGGGAAGATCTCCAGCCGGCCCACCAGCATATTGAAGGCCAGCAGCAGCTTGGCCGCCGGGGAAAAGGCGGCGAAGTTCCCCATAGGGCCAACCACTTCCAGGCCGGGGCCGATGTTGTTGATGCAGGCGGCCACAGCGGTAAAGGTCGTCACCAGGTCAAACCGCTCCAGGGACAGCAGCAGCACGGAGGCGGTGAAGATCAGGATATACACCGTCAGAAACAGATGGACGCTGCGGATGGTCCGGTCCGTCAGGGGCTTGCCCTCGAACCGGACGGTGGTGACGGCGTTGGGATGGAGCATTTTCCGCATATCGCCCAGGGAGGTCTTGCACAGGATGACCACCCGGGCCACCTTGATGCCGCCGCCGGTGGAACCGGCGCAGGCGCCCACAAACATCAAAATCACCAGAATGGCCCGGGAGAACTCCGGCCATGCGTTGAAGTCCGCCGTGGCGTAGCCGGTGGTGGTGATGATGGAGGCCACCTGGAAGAGGGCGTACCGCAGGCTCCGGAACACAGAGCCATAGATATGGACGATGTCCGCCGCAATGGCCAGCACTG